>JBKKDM010000177.1:0-163437 GCA_046707905.1 Candidatus Limnocylindrales bacterium | reverse complement strand
TGCGACAGTCCGCCGTCACGGGCGGGTTATCAGGGTTGCCGCCTAACTCGTCGACCGCACGAGCGACGTGTTCGGCCGTTGCGGTGCAGGACTGCGGGAGTGCGTGGTCTACTGGCTCGCAGAGCTGTCCGAACCCCGACGGGTCGTGGATGTCGTTCATCCAGTCCACACGGCCACCCCATTCGGCTATTCGGTCGATGGCGGCTGGCTGAACGAGTTCTTCTTCGGTCTTGCCGACGATCGGCGCACCGCCGTCGCGCAGGTCCATACCCATTCAGGACGCTCCATCGACCACTCCGAGATCGATGACGAGTTCGTGCTCGTGCCGAGCCCCGACTTCGTCTCGATCGTGGTGCCCGACTTCGGGGCGATGTTCCGCTCGGATCGCTGTGCCGTCCACGTCCTGGAAGCGTCCGGTGCCTGGCGGGTCGACGCGGACGCGGTGGCCTGGTGAGCGATCGCGCCGAGGCGATGACCCGGACGCTGGACCTGCTCGTCGAGTTGCTGGGATCGGACCGTCGGGACGCGATCGACCAGGCCCTGGCGTCCGCCCGCGTCCGGCTCGTGGTGACGGCGGCCGACCTTGCGGACGCGCGGACCCAGGCCGCCGTCTACGTCCTGACCTCCTTGCTGGTGCGCTCCGGGATGTCCCTCGAGGCCGATCTGGCCCACGTCGTCCGACGCGTTGAGCTGCCCGGCCTGGCGGGGGATGACTTTGCGACCGGGCTCGCCGCTGTAGTTCCTCGGATGTTCCCTGGTGCAGAGATCCGCGAGCCCACCCCCAATCCGGATGCCATTCTGGCGATCGGCAGCGTCCCCGTGGACGCGACCGCCGACGTCATTCGCCTCTCAGCCAACGGGTCGACGGCATCCGTCGCGCGAGGTCACCGGGCAAGCGGCAAATGGGACCCGAGGGACAGCCTCTCCGCGCTGGCCTCAGCTGGCCTGGCGGCGGAGGAGGTTCTCAAGGATGTGCTCCGGCCGCTCGCCTCCAGCCCGCTGGACGTACTTGAACCGCTCGAGCCCGTCTTCGACGTGCCAGTGGGCGTCGACGGGCCGATCGATCTGGGAAGGCTCGTCGTTGTCAGCGCCGGTGCAATCAGCCAGCAGTTCCTACTCGCGCTCACGGCCGTCGAGGGACTGTCCGCTGAGCTCGTCATGTTCGACCGGGACAACACCGCACTCTCGAACGCGAACCGTTGTCCATACGTCATGGTCGATGAACTCGGCGGACCGAAGGTGATCGCGATTGGAGACCTGCTACCAGTCAGGATTCGGCTGACACCGATCCCCAATAATCTCGGTGGCGAAACTCGCTCATCCGTGCCTCCGGGCTCGGCAATCGTCGTTGGCGCCGACGACATTTCCGTTCGCCATCTCGCCCAGCGTCTTGATCCCGACTGGCTCGTGATCGGCGCGACGTCGCACTTCCTGGCGCTCGTAACCGAACACCCTGTCGGTGAACCATGCGCCGGCTGTGCCCACGTCCGTCTGGGCGATGACATCGCCGTGATCCCGACGTGGTCGATCATCTCGTTCTGGTCGGGGTTCCTCGTGGCGCTTCGGGTGATTGCACGCGCGATGGGGCATCCGTACCCACCCTCGCGCCGGGTCACGAACTTCTGGCCACTGCGGCCCGAATCTGCTTTCGAGCACGACCTGGCCTTTAGCCGCGATTGTCCCGTCCAGGACCATTTCCAGGCTCGACGCTGAACCGGCGGTCGATGACCTCGGTATCTCACGCGCTTTGCCCAGCCGACCACCCTTCCCGGGCCCCTTCGATCGGGATATCCGCGCGCTCAACTCCTGTCGGGGCGCCAATGCCCACATTTTTCGTGGCCGCCCCTTGGTGCGCATGGGCGGCACGAGGACCTCTTGCGGCAGCGCGAAGGCGAGACCTCGGCAGGTAGGCGACGTTTCCCGACCGTGACGGTGTAGAAGGCGGCATCCGGAATATCAGCGAACCGAAAGACAAAACCGCACGAAAAGGGGACGTCCGAGCCGATCGTCGCCGGGCTAGCGAATTCCAGGGTCGTCAGCGCGACGATCGTGCCGCCTTCGTCTGTCAACGTGACTTGGAGACCCGGTCGCAGGTCTTCAAAGCTGCTCGTTGTCAAACACTCGTTCAGCCGATCCGCGGTGACGTAACCGTTCTTGACGTTTCCGGGCACTACAAGGGTGCCACTCAGACCGTGAGTCGAGGCCCGCGTCGCCGCGGGAGCCGCCACAGGCCCGCACGCCACGGCTAATTAGGGCGACGGCGATCAAGCGGAGCATTCAGTCTCCCCGCCGCGGCCGTCGGCTATGCCTTGAGGAGCCCGTTGTCCTCGTCGGCCGGCTTCGGGGGCGCCGCTTCGGACTCCTTCCGAATGCCGTAGTTGGGGTCGACACCTTCGCGGATCTCCGCGTACCCGACGTCGGGATACGCAAAAGGCTTTTCCCCGGCCGGCGGCGGTGGGGCGTTGGGCGCGGGAGCTTGGGGTTCTGGGTCGACCTGATGGGCGGGCTGCGCTTCGGCAGGCGCCGTTTCGTCGGTGCTCATGAGAACCCCCCAAAGAAAAGGAACGCCGCCAGGGTTGCCAGTGTCGAGCCACCCGCGAGGAGCGAGCGATTGAGGTAGGCACTCTTGGCGATAACGACGACGCGAGCGCTCACAGCGGCGATCGCCAGTGAGTCGAGAATAGCCTGCTGGACTGCCAGCGACGGGGCTGAAGTCGCCCTCGCGAGAAGGACCGGATCGGGCCCGACGCTGTAGCTCGAGGACGAAAGACAGCGAAGGGCGTACACAACGGACAGGGTCGCCGAAAGCACGCCGGCGGCCGCCGCCGCCGTGGCGAGGGCGGGTAAGGGAGAAGCAAGAGCCCGGTCAGAGAAGGCGGCGGCCACCACACCAAACACTGGGATGACGAGCGTCGCCTTTGTCTCGATCCCGCGGATCGCCTCGAGGTAGTGGGCGAGCTCCGTTTGCACGGCCAAGATCGCTGCCTCCGGGGATCCCTTCTGTGGCGCGGGCCTCGGCTCTGCCCGCAGCCGCTCGCTGGTTCGTTTCGCGAGGCCCTCGAGCGTCACCTCCGACCGCCGTTACGGCGAGGCAGCCGGAGCGACCGATCCAGGCGCTCCCTGGCTTGCAGGTGCTGCAACGCTCGGCTCGGTCGACGGCCCCGCAGATGGCGCGGTGCTCGGTGCCGGTGTCGGCGCGGGGACCGCAGCCTCCGTGAAGCCACTGCTAATCGCGCCCTGACCAAGGAGCAGAAAAACGGCAAGCAACACGAGCGCCATGCCTACACCGACTGGGGTGCGAATCAGATCTGGGATCGTGCCAAACATCGCTCGCAGCAGATCTGAATATGGGAAGGCCGGCGTGCCGTCGGCCTCGACGAGAGGACGCGGCTGGTTGCGCCACTGGGCGACGAGCTGCTCGAGGACCTTCTTCAGCTCCGGCGTCGTCACAAGCAGCGTCGCAATCATGACGATGAACGAAACGACCACGAGGACTAGGCCGACGTTCACGAGGAGTCGCGCGATGTCGACCGACGCGGAGACAATCTCTTCGATCGGCCCGGCAGCCGCGGCAGTCGCGGACGGCTCGGGGCTCGCCGCTAGGGCACCGGCAGGCACGCAGAGCGCAACGGCCACCGCGGCTACGACGTATCTCAGCATCGCCTACCCTCCCGTTCAGGAGAGTAGTCTTCGTCAGAGCCAGCGTCCATACTCTCGCCGGCCCGAGGGTGCCGGTGCCCGGGGCTTGCAGCGAACGAGGTGGCAGACCAACGCCGCAGGCGGGGGCGTCGAGCGGCTACCTCCGTCGCGTCGAGTCAGGCGACATGACCGCGCCTCGATGTGATGGGGGACCTGCGGGTGCTGTCGAGATAAGCGGCTACGTTTAGGGTCGGGCGGCCGGCCGCTCCGCGTGTCAATGGAGATCTCGGCTTACCCGACCAGCTGAGCGGCAGCGACGGGATGGGTGAGCCCCGTCAGCTGGCGCCTGTCGAAGCTCGGACGCGACGGTACTCCCACTGGGCTTCGACGAAGGTGCTTGTCGCCGCGAGAAGCACGGCGAGGGTTTCGCGGAGCCACGTCAGCTCGCCGGACATCAATGCCGGACTGAGCTGGAGATCTTGACCCAAATGGCCGCGCGTGACCCACGTGTAGTCCACTTCATCGGGATCACGGCGCCGGCTGAAGAGCGGCGATGCGCGGTGCGCGAGGACATTCCGAACATTCGTGAGCGCCCGGTATTCGCCGGATCGCCCAACCCGAGCTAGGAGCGTTGCGATCGAATGTGCGGCGAAGAACTTGCCGTACGCGGCCTCCGTCGACCTCCACGTGATGCGTTGCTTGTCCCGGTCCGTCTCTGTTGGGAAGTTCCGAGGTTGCAGCATGCTTCCGATCGAGTACAGGGCGAAGCTGTAGCTATCAAGTGCTGCCACGCTGGTCGTAAAGAACCCAAAGAGGGCCTCCTCGGAGCCGTCACCGCCCAGGCCCGTATAGCCGTCCAGGTAGCGCGATGCCGAGCCGAGGCGCAGCGGAACGGCTAGCCAAGCGTCGACGAATAGTCCGAACTCGCGCTCTGGAAACCATGGGCGAGTACGTCGCGCTTCGGCGATCGGCTCGAGGTCCCCCTCGTCCATGATTCGCTGGACGTCCGGACCATAAAGTCGCACGTCCTCGCTGACCGTGCGACTGATCCTCTCGAAGTCGTCGTTGGCCGGGGATTGCAGGCCCTGGCCCATAGCCAAGCGTCCGCCGTCCTCTAGGAATGTGCCGTGGAGCAGGACCCGGACCGGTCAGCCACCTTTAACGTTGGCGGTCTGGGCGATGACGACCGGCGGCGTGGGGTGGTCTGCGGAGGTCTGCCCCGCGGTGCTATGGACACGCCGCGGTTACGCAAAGTGCGTAGCCGCCGGGCGCCCCAGAGTCGGTGATGTAGGCCAAAACGCCGTAGCCGTACGGCGTGTACCAACCGTCCTCCCCAAGCGTGGGCGGGCCATTCTTGTTGTTATCCAATGAGTGCACATGCGTTCCCATCATCTTCACGTCAAGTGAACTCAGATTCGGGCGCTTAACAATCGGGCCTCCGCTGTCGCCAGGCATCAGGTTGTACGAGTACACGTTGACATGCCCGATGTCGAAGCACTCGTCATCCCCGTTGGGGAGCGGTGCGCAGCTGTGCATGATCTCGTCGAACAACCTGATCGTGGTGCATTTGTATGCGGTGGAGCCGACGAGGAACTCGTCGCTCCGATACCCGTAGGCACAGACTTGGCTTCCCTCTGTCTGGTCGTCGTCGAAAATCCAGCCCGTGACGGAGTGGACCACCCCGCCCGAGAAGTCTGTAAAGATGCGATTTCTAATCGCCGGAAGTTCGTTCGAGAAAAGGTCAATTAGCCCGACATCGCCCTCGGTTGGTTGAGCTCCCGGCGGGTTGACAAAGGTGTGATAGAGGTTCTCTCCAAAGTCGTTGGGAGCTCCCGCATCCAGGTGATACCAGTTGTCCCCGAGCGGGTTGCCATTTGGGTCTTGGACCCAGATGCAATGCCCAGCCGTCAGCATCGACAGCGCGTTGTTTGTCTCCCGGCGCACGATGAATCCGGCCGTGCAGGGCTTTCCGGTTTGCGACCCAACCATCTTGATCCCGCCCTTGATGGGTCGGCAGTTCGACACGGGACAAGCATCGGATTGAGCTGGCTTGCGTTCTTCGAACCGCAGCCCCTCGCCGAATCTGCTCAGGACTTCCCGCTTCGACGAGTCAGTCAGACCCTCGATGCCGACGACCACTTGGTTGTCGCTGATATCAAGACCGGCACTCATCACTCGGATACCGGCGGCGCGAAGATCGTCGAATGAGGCGGCGATCGCGTCCCTAGTTTCCCTCAGCTGGGACAAAGTTCGTGGCACTTGCTCGACGGCGAAGTCCATGCCGTCGGGGAGCTGGTCCGCGACGCGGGATCGCATCGCCGATACATCTCCGGCAAAGAGGAATACCGGTATTCCGCGCGCGTGTTGATCGAAATAGAACCCGGCCCAACTGCCGTCCTTGCGCCCAAACGCTGCGGCGGCATAGCTGTCCTCCTCGACCTGAGCGCGGCGGTCCAGTTCCTTTTCCTCGGCCGCTGAGAGGGGTACGCCATAGTTTCGCGAGGAGTCTGGCGACGTTGCCGCTTTACGTGCGGTCTCACTATCGGAAGAGAGCCCGAAGATCTCGCGAAAGGCGATCGCGTTCTGGAGTTCCGCGACATCTTCCGCAGAGAAGGGTGAGGTCTCGCCGACGGCTTCTCCCGCGGCAAATGCCGAAACGCTCGGCAGCAGGAGCATGCTGACTGCTAGGGCGATCGCGCCTCTGGCGCGCCGTTGGTGCTCGAGCATCCCAACCTCCCACCGCCGCCCGTCAGCGTCTCGCGAAGCGGGCTAGCAATGCCGAGTGTAGGCCGGCGGCGATAGCCATCGCCGACGTGTTTGGGTAATCTGACCGCAGAGTGAGCCGTCCTCTTTGGCGTCGCGCATCCGTTGTCAGCCGGACGGGTGAACGCGGCGTGGCCCTCCTTCTAGTACTGGCGATGGGACTCGCGAGTGGCTGCACTCCGTCGCCGCCTTCATCGCCGCCAACCGAACCGAGTCCCATGCCCACCGCCACCGCGGAGTTCGCTTGGTGGATTGAGTTTAGGAGTGCGTACGGGCTGCGCAGCGATGTCGAGTGGGTGGAGGCGGTTGGAGACAATCCGGCGACGCTGACCACGTTCGGATTGCCGCTCCTCCCGGACGAGGAGGCGCAGGTAATCCGCCTTCAGATGGTTGCAGAGGCCCTCGTCGATCGCGTGCGCGGCTACGGCAACAGGTTCCCAGACGAGTTCGCCGGAGTGTGGATCGAAGGACCGCTCGTGGTTCTCGCGTTTACAGACCACCTCGGCGAACACGAGGCAGCAGTGAGGCCGCTCTTCGGTATCAAGGTCGTGGTCCGGCCGGTACGGTTCACGCTTCGCGAGCTCAAGAGCTGGGCTGGCGATGTCGGCGATCAGGCCGCTTGGATGGAGTCACTCGGCGCACACCTCATCGAGGCTGACGCCGAGCAGACATTGAACGCGGTCCAGGTCAGCTACCGCGCTCCCGACCAGACGGTCGAGGCGCAGCTTCTTGCCCGGTTGGGGAACCCTCCATGGGTGGTGTTCGACTATCGCGGGGCAGGCCCATGGACTGGACCCCGCGGCGACCTTGAGCTAACCGTGGTCGATGAAAACGGTCGTCCTGCGACCTTCGAGTGCCTCCTGGTCGCACTCGATCCACGAGTGACCACGGAGTTTGCGCCGCGAAGCATCGTCAACGGAGAGTGCTTCCAACGGGGCCTAGCAGCGGTCGGGTGGCACGTCGAGATCATCTACGAGCGCGACGGCGAGAGGCGTTCCGTACTAAGGGAGGTGACGGTGCCGCCCTCAGGCGTGGCCACGCTAAGGATAGTGCTCGAGCCCTAATGGCCCGGCCTATCCCGAGGGCCATCGGCAACTTCAGACCGCTCTACCTACTACCCCCCCGTGTTGACGGGGTAGTAGATGGGTGTCTCGATAGTTGCCGCGAAGCGAGACGCTACTGTCGAGTCGGCAAAGTCATGCGCAGTGCGAGGCGAACAGATGCGACTCCGCAAGCGTCTAGTGAAGGGAGGGATCGACTGAGTAAGGCGGCGCGGGCTAGGAATGGGGACGTTGGGGCCTTCGAAGAGTTGGTACACGAACACACTCCGGGGATCTATCGGGTGGTTCGCGCCATCGTGGGCGAGGGCCCTGCCAGCGACGTCGTCCAAGAGGTGTTCCTGACCGCGTGGCGTGAGCTTCCACGGCTGAGAGACCCCCATAAGTTTCCGGCCTGGCTGCAGCGCATCGCCGTGAACCACAGCCGCAGCGCGCTGCGTAGCACGCGGCGCGTTCGCGAACTCGACATCGCAATGCTGCAGGGATCTATCCCGGCGTTCGACTATCACGGCGACATTGAGACGCGGGCGGCCTTGATGCCCGTTCTTCTCGCACTCCCCTTTGACCATCGAGTGGTTGTCGGGCTCCACTACGCAGGGGGGCTAACGCTGGCCCAGACAGCGAACGTCCTCGAGATCCCGGTAGGGACGGTGAAGTCGCGTCTCAATTCCGCCCTTGAAACGCTGCGCCCGTCCTTGCCTGGAGGTCCCGATGAAAAGCAACCCAGGGCCGGACTCGCGCGTAGAACTGTTCCTGGAGGACCTAGGCCTTGCGGTCGTGCCCTCCGATCTCCCGAATGCTGCGGCGCGAATCGATGCGCGGACTCCGCGCGCAAGCGGGAACGCGCAGCGGCAGGTCGGGGTGTTGCTTGGTGGCGTCGTGGTTGCCGTGAGCCTAGCGCTTCTCGCTCTTACCGAGCGCCGGTCCCGGGCCGACCTTCAGCCCTTCGGGATCGGCAGATCCGACCAGCACCGCACTGTCCTTGGGTACGGACACACCGAACGTCACTCTGCCGCCCTCGAATGAGCCGCCGAGTTCAGCTAGACCAGTACTTGCAGACCTGTACGACATCCAAGCGCCCGTGGAGGGGCGCGTCGCGGCTAGCGGAGTATGGACCGGGTCCGAAGTCCTGATCTGTGGGGGGGTTGGCTGTGGGATGAGGACGCGGTTGGAATCTCTGGAGCCGCACCGGACGGCGTCGCCTACGACGTGGCTCGGAACCGATGGCGCGCGATTCCGGAAGCTCCGATCGAGGCGCGCGCGCCATCGCGGTGTGGGCCGGCGACGAGATGATCGTGTGGGGCGGCATCGGCCAGGACGGTCTTTCAGATGGCGGCGCATTTGATCCTTCTACGGGTTCATGGCGAATCTTATCGGCCGGCCCTCTGCGCTCGACGGACGTGACGGCGAGCGTTTGGACCGGCGATGAGTGGGTCATCGCCGTCGGTCGGCGCGACTCCGTCGACTTGGCGGCGTACAACCCGGCCTCGGATGCGTGGCGTTCGCTCCCTTCCATCAAAGCGATCGTCCCGCATGAGATCTGGCTCGGTTGGACTGGTTCAGACCTAGTCATGGTCGACACCTCAGCGGGAACGGTCGTGTTGCGAAAGGGTGCTTCCGAGTGGACCACAGGCGACTCGCCAAGCGTCATGGGTCCAATCGTCTCCGCGGGTGATCGCCTGTTCGGTGTGCGGTGGGTGGGGGCAGGCGGCGAAGCTGTTCAATGGATCCCGGACAGCGGCTGGGAGGGCATCACAAGTCCTCCGGGACTCTTGTCCGAACCAATCTCAGCGGGCGATCGAGTCCTCTTCTTGCAAGGCAGTTCCGCGTACGACACGTCGTCTACCGATTGGAGGACATTCGAACCGAGCTTTTCAATCGGTCGCCTCGATCACGTGGCAGTTTGGGCTGGAGATCGACTCGTGATCTGGGGCGGGTGGCGCGGGGGTCCGGGCGTGCCGTTCGACACCGGTCTTGTGATCGTACCGGCTTGGTAAACCCCATCTTGCACATGGTCTGGCGACGTAGCGGAGGTGTCCGTTGGATTCGGTTCGGTACGCCGACGCCGTGATTCCGCCCGCTACTCCTCAGGAGCTGCGGCGACGCTAGACCGAACATCCGCAAGCAAGGTGTCGAAGGCGCGACTGTCTACATCTCGCAGGAACGACTCAGGTTCCTTCTGCCATTCGGCGGGGCTCATTGCGATCGTGGCGCGGCCCTCTTGGTCGCGTACGAGACCCTGGTACCGGTTAGCACGAACGTAGTAGTACTGGTCGTCGGGGTCGTCTGCAGGCTTGAAACCGTCGTCCTCTCGCCATTGCGCCACGTTCCTGAGGAAGAGAAGCATCTGATCGTCCAGGCAGTCCCGTCTCCGCAAATGTGACTGAGCCGAGGTCTACTACGTGAATCTCGCCCTGGGCCATGCCGACAGGGGTTCCCTTCAACACCTCATCAATTGCGAAGATCCCGAAGGTCGTCGCCATCGTATCCACAGGCAAGTCCTCGCCGAACGCCTCCACGAGCCCGCGCTCCAACCGACGACTCGCCCGCGAACGATCAGGTCCGCGTCCGCGGCGATTTCGTCAAGTGAGCCGTAGACCACGCTGTATGGTCCGTAATGGGTAACGGCCTCAAAGTAGCGATCGTCGGCGGACACGACGACCGGTTCGCCCGACGCCGCTGCGCCAGCTGATGTGCCTGTGTTGGACAGCGCGCGGTCCCGCACAAGGCCTGCGCCTATGCCCATCGCTACCGATAGGGCAAACAGCACACCAGTTGGCACTGAGCCTTTAGAACCCGAAGATCGGGTTGTAATCGTCCTCTACTGAATTCGTAAGCGCCGTCCGCAAGTTGTCTGGCACCGACGGAGTGAAGTACACATAGTGGTTGGCATCATTAGCAGTGCACTGGCTCTCCCACCATTCCTCATCATCCAATTGATTGAGGCAAAGCACCTGCATGCTGCTGTCGCCGGCACCCCAGTTGCCCGCGCCCGTCGGGCCAGGTACCAAGCTTAAGCCGAGGGCGAGCCCAAGCACGTCCCTTGCAGGCGCGTGTGTGACGCCGAATGCGCGGGTGAATTCACGCTGTCACCCCGACTGGAGCGGCTGGACGACGAGTTGTCCGAAGCGTACGACGCCCGTCAAAGGTGAGGCTCGGGAAACTGGCAAGCCCCGTCGCTGCCGCTCGAGCTGGCCGGCCTCGGGCCGGGATCGTCGTCGGCACGCGGAGCGGGGCGCCGCCGACGCTACCAACGGCCGCTTATCTGCGGATTATCTCGACAGGCCCCGCAAGGTCTCCCACCACATCGGGTGCGGGGTCACCTCGCCCGTGCCGACACCGACCGCGTCGCCGTTGCCCACGCCGACCGCGACGCCAAGCTCACCGGGTTTCCTCAGTGGCGGGCGCGCCGTCTGGTTTCAGCCACGGCGTGGGAATCACCGAAATCTACTCCATGGGCCGCGGCTACGTTCCCTTTACCTCTTCAGCCTGCTGGCACATCGAGAGGACGCATAGCGCCAACAGAGGCGTACTTCGGCCCCGAGCGCAGGCCACAAAGCCGTCCGTCGCGGACCTACGCCTACTCGCTCGACTGATGGTCGATCGCGCCTTCTGGATGCATGCCGAGAACCTGAATGCGGCACGTCTTGTCCGTCAAAGTTAACCCGAGGTCGGTCTCGAACCGCGACTGGACCTCGAACGCCCCGTCGCAATCGCTCCCGTTGATGTTGATCCTTTTCTCTAGAGGAAGCGGAAGCGTTGACCAGTCGATCACGATCGCCTCGCCCTCCTTGAATTCCGCGCTCCGCCCGGACGGCCCGCCGACGTAATTGATGCGGATGGTCATGGCATAAGGGGCGAGCGGGGGGTTCGACGTGAGGTGGAAGGCACCGGGGAGGGGCTCACCCTGCGGGGGCGGCTCGGTCGTTGGTGTTTGGGATGGCGTCGCGACGCAGCCGACCGACGTGAGTGCGATAAGGATTGCCAACGCGGCGGAGTCGGTTCCGCGGCGCTGCGCGTAGCGGCGGCTATTCATCCCATGCCGCCGGGCAACCTGGGCCTGGCGTCGAAGACGGCAGATCCAAGGACTGGTCAAGAATCCGAATGTCGGCACACGATCGCTGACTACTCAGCCAGTCGGCCCACTGGCGATCCGACGCCCGAGTGATGAGGCGCTTCCTCAACACCGGAATGGCATCCGAAAACCCGAGGATATGGAGGCTAGGGTCGGCGTTGTACTCTGCCTTTAACACTTCGAGCGGGATCTCGACAGTCCCGACGACCTTCGACCTGACCAGCCCGAATAGGAGGAAGGTTCGAACTCGATCCCGAAAATCCGGGTCCTCGCGATCGTTCGGCAGCGATAGCCCTGCGTGCTCATCCATATCGGTCACGGTGCCGGATACATCTTGCTCGGAGACCGCCAAGCCCCGGCGATCCGCCTCTCTCAGTACGAGGATCTGATTGATCAGCGATAGCAGGACGTCCTCACCGGAGACGCGGAGACTGCCATCAGGGGCGGTAAATACACGGGCGTACTCGACGTACGCCTCGCGCGTTATTGCAACCCCATCGACGACGGCAACGTCTGCCGCGCTGCTAGTACTTACAGCGGCCGCCGCGCCGGTGACAACCGCGACGAGCGCGACGAGCGCGACGAGGGCGACCAGCCTCAACCGAATTTCGCCGAATGGTCATAGATGAGCCCATTGTCGCTGTTGGTATAGCTGCCCTGAAAGTAGGTGCACCAATAGTCCGGCTTGTCGAATTGGTTCTCCATGACATCCAGCGTGTGTATGTTGAGAGTGTCGGGATATCGATCTTGAGCCGCGAAGATGTGACTTACTTCGTGTTGCGTCGTAACCCAGCGATTGTAGGAACTTGAATTCCAGTTGACCTCGGCTTCGTCGCCGTTGATCTCCGCGCACCCGGCGTAGTTCGTCGACGAATTCTTGGCGAATCCGAGCAGGAGCTCCGAGGAACCCGGATTCAGGTCATTCTTGAGGTCATCGAGGAGACCGCACGCATCGACACCGCTGTCGGGACTCGAATCCCAGTTTGCGGTTTGATAGCGAACGAGGTCGATGCCGAACATCGAATACATCGCGTCGTCGGCCTTCTCCATATCTTGGCCTGCGATGTTGAAGGCATTTGCACCGTAGTACGTCCGCCACTCCTCGTCCGCAGCTATCTTTACCCAGACGGTGTGGGTAACAACCATTGTCGTGAAGTCGCCTTGTTGCTCATCGACCCCGGGATGATCGTTCAAAGCAACGAGGCGCTCGAGCTGGGGGCCAGTGGGCGGGACGGGATGAGGACTCCGTGACAGGGGTGGTTCCGGGGGAGCTTCAGGCCTAGCCCCGGCCACGGGACCAGCGGCAAAGTTTAGAGCTGCCATCAGGCAGATTCCGAAGCCCAGAGCTCGCGTGCGCGGCCGTCTCATCGGACTAATCCCTCCCAAAGACCGGCGACCAAGAGCTACGGTGGAGTGTGCCACTGCGAGGTCGCAGGTCAAGACCCACCGCAAACGCCCAAGTCGCCGCACGGCTGGCTGGCGGTCTCATTCGCCTCGTTCAAGGACGCCTTACAACCGAACGCCAGTTGCATCGAATCTCCCGGGGCTCGCTGGCCGGCCGGGCCGATCCCCCGAAGGTCGCGGTGGCAACGGCGTGTTAGGTGCGACATGGGCTTTAGGTGGAGGCGCTTGCTACCGCCCTAGACGACCTCGGAACATCTCCAGACGACTTGCGGCCCGAGAGACGAGGTCACCCGGGAGCCCGGACATCCATGCTGAAGGAGCATTGGTACCGTGCATCCGGGCGATGTCTTTGACCACCTGGGCAGCAAGTGAAGCGTCGAGGGCGCGTGGCAAGAGGCGTAACGCTCGCACTTCGACGATGGCACTCCGACGAGGCGCCGCCGTGAAAGCGGGACCCGCGATCGTTGCCGATGGTGGGGTGGTTCATGCACCTGTGCCGTTTGATAGGTGTGGATTCGAGCGCTTCGACAGCGAGTCGGATCTCGTCCATCACGCTCTCGGTGATCATCAGCGCCCAACGGGCGCTCGGTGCAACCTGGATGGCTCCTGCCCCGGGCGCGCCAGTGACGCCGCGCTGGCGTACCTCACGGAGGAGGCGACGCCGCCTTCGTACTCGTCGAAGTAGACGGCTAGCTCACATAGGGGCGCCGCCTACGGCCATGCTCGGAGCCCCATCTCCTGCCACCACGACATTTCGATGCAGCCGTCACCCCAATAGAGGCCGTCGACGTAGATCGATCCGCAGACGGCGTCCGCGCCCGGCCGACGACGCACAGTCGCCGCCGCACTTACGTCCCCCTTGGGAAGGACATTCGCGAGACCGTGTGCCGCGACCGCTTCGCGCAAGCGGACCACGTCGACGAGCGATCCTTGGGTTATTTGGAGCGAGACCTCGCGATCGCCAGGCTCGATCATCCCGTGCCTAGACAGTGTGCCGAGAGGGTCCATGAGGGTTTGCAACAGGAGCGACGGATCTTCCTTGATCCAAGCTTGGAATCGCCGTGCCTTCTCTTCGCGGTAACCGTCGATTACGCTTCGTCTGCGATCACCAGCGTCGCCAGAGTTGGGAGCGGTATCACTGGGTTTGGTGGCCCCCATTTCGCGCCTCCTACGGACTCCTCATTTGCGCTCGGTGCGGAGTCTGCGTAGGCCCGAGCCAATACCTGCGAGGCGGCGCATGGCGCCGTCGGTACGAACGAAGCAAACGCTGTTTGGTGCGCAGTGTCTATTGGGGAAAACCCTCGCGCATGACGTTCCAGTCAATGGGCCATCGTGGTTCAACCCGAGGGTTTTCTACCAGCACGGCCCAAAACCTTTGGGCCACCCGATCAGGTGATCGGGAGGCGAATCGGGAAAGCTTCGTCCGTGTACGTATATGGGGTCGCGGGCGTCCGTCTGGCATTCCAGGAGGAACTCACCTTCGATGCCGCATGCTGCGCAGCTGGCAACGTGCCGTCGACCCGGACTGGGCCTAGAGCTCTGCAGCCCTGACTCCGGAGCAGCGCGACGCCATCCCGCTACGCATGCGGGATATCGAGAAGCGCCATCTCGACAACTTGGCCCAATACGGCCGCGGCGAACAAGAGGGTTCAAGCAAAGCTCCGTAGCTCACCGTGAAGCGTGCGGCGCCTCCGTCGAGCCATCCGTCAGCTCCTCCGCCAGGCGCCCGGCGCCGAGATCAACAGCGCCAGCACCACGAGCGCGAGATAGAGCCCAAGCCAACGGACGCAACGGATCGCGGAGCGTTGGCGATTGAAGTGGTAGGCGCGGTGCTCCGATCCCTTGCAAGCACGAGGTGCGAGAGCGGCTTGGCCGCCGGGCGGCACATCGACGTGCTCGTGCCCTTCCGGCAGAGCAAGGGGTCGCGACGGAACCGACCACGCGGCTCGACAAGCCGCATGACCACGGAGTCGGCCATGCGCCGCCACGGCGGCAGCTCAACCCAGGGGCTTCGTCATTGCGCTGGCTGCAGATTGGCGAGATACCGAATCGCGGCGATGCCAGGCAGGAAGAAATAGGCGCCACCGACGACCGTCACGAATTCTGGCAGCGCGTGGATCCTCCAGCGGATAGGATCGTCCGGGATCGTCATCAGCCCGCCTGTCTCGGCCTGGCTTCCAACGAGGGGGTCAGTCTCGAGGAACTGGCCCCCAAACACACGGTTGTTGATCCACGTCTGCTGGACGAACTCGAACTGGCGCTCGAGGTCGCTGTTCAGACAGATGAAATACAAGCCGCGCGCCTTGCCGTCGTCGACCGTGCGATCGGCGATCCGATCGCCGTAGATCCGTCCCCGACGCATCAGTCGGTGACGGCGGACAGAGCGTTTCGAGGTGGCCGCATCCGGCTCGAGTGAGTCGCGCGGATTGGCCCGTCGAATGTGGGAGCCGATCGGCACTTGCAGACCGAAGGGGTCTTCAGTCGCGTACTCGAATTCGTTCTCGCGCACCAGCGTTGGCGTGCCCGCGTGCGGGTCCGTTGGATTCCCAACCATCGCGGCTCCACTCGGCCACCTGCCAACCATCTTGGCTGCGAGTCGATCGGGCGTCGTCTCCTCCCGTCCCGTGCGCGCCCCGGCTGCCTTCTCGACAAATGCCCAAAAGGCGGCCACGTCCTGCGCCATCTGTCGAAACACGAGAAAGGAACCGTCGTAACCCAGGTTTCGGCGACCCGCAACGGTGCTCGGGCTGAGGACGCTCTCTGTATCGGAGCCGGCGGCAACATCAGGACTCGGGGCTGGACGGCCGTATTCGTCCCGGTAGCCGAGGATGACCTCGCCAGCCTCCAACGGCGTCACGTGCCCGGTGAGGCGCTTTTGTCGGAGCTCCGCCCGCGTCCCGCGGATGGCGGGCTGCCCCACGCCGTCGTTGAACCCGAAGTGCTCTCGCGAATCGGGCTGGCGCTCGGCAGCGAGCACGTCAATGATCCGCAGTCCAGCCTCGATCGCTTCGGCGCGGCGGCGCTCGACCTCCGCCTCCACGAGGGCCGCGTCGGCCCCGTAGAGGAGCAGCACCAGATCTATCGGCTTGGTCGGCCCGCCCCAAGCCCAATGGGTCGGATGGCTGGCGCCAACGTCCCCAAGGATGCGCGATCGCCGAGCACTGGCCATGCCATCTCGGAACGCGTGTGGAAAGGTCTCGATCGCATCATCGGCGAGGCCCAGCCGCTCGAGAGCGCGCGCCGTGAAGGCGATATTCACTGAGAGGGTGTCCTGTTTTCGCTCGGCCGTCGTGATCGCCGGCACGAGGGCCGCGAGCCAAGCGCGCGCCAGCGTTGGGTCTACGAGCTCGTAGAGCGTGTACGCCGCCGACGGCAGGTTGCTGAACGAACTGACGATTAGGCCCTGCATGTCCGCGACGGCCAAGTCGCCATCTTCTGGTTTCACGGTGTTTCGACTTTGGACCTTCGCCATTAGAAGAGCCGCAGCCAAGCGTGGTCGACGTCGGCCGCCTGATCGGCGAACAATCCTTCAGCGATCGTGCTGTTGCGATCGATCTGCTCGACGGTCAGGTCCGGATACGCGCTGTACCAGACATTCGTCCGGGTCTGATAGGCCCGTGCCACGGCCTTAAACGGGTGCCCGTCGCGAGCCCCGTCCAATACGAGGAACCGCGTCCGTGGGAACTCCTTCGTGTTCGACCAGATCATCGACAATCCCCCACTGGCTCGATCGATGAAGTCATCGAGATAGTTCTCCCAGCTGCCGTCGAAGTTGGAAAGGAACAGCAGGCGCCGCCCGCCATCGATCTGAGACCAATGCGCGTAGTGAATGCTGCGAATCCCCCCGAGCGAGCCAGTTGTCGAAGTCCGCGCCACGAGGTTGATCAGCCACAGGGCGACTCGCAGGATGAACCGTCGAAACGGGCCGTCCTTCACGATCGCAATGCTGGCCATGTGGTTCTGGATGGCAGCGCGGTCCTCGGCGGCACCAAGGTTGCCGAGGTGTTCGTGCGATGGCTGCCCCTGCCAAGGCACATCCCGAAGCTCAAGCACGCGCAGAAGCAGGACGGCCGCGATGGTCACTGGCAGCAGGGCGATAGCCAGGGCCACGGTGAGCAGACCTGACGCATAGAGTCGGATAGGCGGCACTGCCTCGTCGGCCCAGGTCAGGCGCGCACCAAGTGCCTTGACCCAGCCCCAGGTGGCGAGGTCTCCGTCGGCCACGCCTCTGAGCTGCGCCCTGATGGCGGTGGTGTCGCCGGCCCCGCCCGGCTGTGCGGTCAGGTCGTCAAGCGTGGCTTCGAGCGTCTCGCGCAGGCGCGCTTCGTCCCGGATCCGGACCGCTGTCCGGCCGGGGTTGCCGATGTGATAGGCGCTGGGCGGACGGAGATGCGCCTTCAAATGCGCGAGGATCGTGGCGGTCTGCGGCGCCTCTGATGCCGGATAGCCGGTCGTGTGGGCGAGGATCTGGTGGAGTGCCGGTTGGCCGATCGCTAACAGGTCATTGAGGTAAGTCCGGAGCGGGCCATCGATGTTGTTCTCGAACACGAGGACCGGACCAAAGCCTTCGGCGTCGCGCGGGAACAGGGTCATGCTCGCGAAGTGCAGCTGGGGGAGCTTGCTGAACGGCAGCAGCGCGTTAGGACCGGAGTCAGCCGCGACGCGCGACAGAAGCCGTTCGAGAGTCGCCTCCTGGTCGGATTCGACGGGAAGGATGTACGTGGCTATCTGCTGTCTCATGGAGGGGTCGCTACGACCGGTGCTTTATGCGGGTCGAACTCGAGGATCCAGCGATCGGGGAACGGGCCGTCCCAGCGCATGGCGCCATCGCGCCCGGCGGCCGGCCGCAGCCCAGGTAGGCGGAGGACCGCGGCAACAAGTTCGGGGACCTCGACACCGTTGATGAGAAGCCCCAGACACTGGTGCGTCCCCGAGCCGAAATGGAGGTACTCCACGCCCCGGTCGATGCGAAAGGCGTCGGGGTCTGCGAAGGCATCGGGGTCGAACATCGCTGACAGCGTCCCGAGGACGACGGTGCTGCCGCCCGGGATCCGGCGCTCGCGTTTGGTGCCCTTGGCGATGACCGTGTCGCGGGCCGCGTGCCGAGCTAGGAAGGACGTGTGCCCATTGAAGCGTACGGCCTCATACGTGTAGGCGCGGACCGAATCGATATCACCGGACAAGGCGGCGGCGCGGGCGGCGCGCAGGCGGCGCGGGCGGCGTAGGAGCTCCTCGATGGCGAGGGTCGTGAACTTCGACGTCGTATCGACCACCCCAACCACGACCCCGGCGACGTTCCTGCGGACCGTGTCGTCGTCGAGCCACGGGTAGATCGGACCCTGCATTGCGAGCAACCGACCGAGCATGTCGTCCGCCGCGTCGAGATCAGGACCTTCCTTGCGTCGCGCAATCTCGGCGTCGAGATAGGCCCGGAGCTCCGAAGCCGAGCGCGCCGCCGCCGTCCGGACTCGAGCGTCGTTGCGATTGGCGAGAAAGGCATAGTGGAACGTGTCACGTAGCCAGCGTTCCATGATCGACTCATCAGCCCCCGCGAGTCCGAAGTACGTCGCGACCAACCGTGTCGGCACAAGGCGCGCCAGACCGCCGACGAGATCGATCCGACCCGTCGGCGTGGCCGCAGCAATCAATGACGCCGCCTGGGTAGCGACAAACGCACGGACCCTCGGCAGATCGTCGGGCCGCACCGCCTGGCGCAGCACGGCCTCCTCACGCTCGTATTCAGGCGATCGATCCATGCCAAGGATGAAGCGCGCGCCGAGATCGTCGAAGCGTTTGGCGTTGATCTCGCTGATCGTGAAGGCGTCGTCGCGCGCCAAGACCTCGACAACATCAGCGTGTCGACTGATAACGGCGGTCTTGCCGATCACGAGAATCGGCGCGAACCGGCGAAGAAGCCCGAACACGAGACGCAGCACCCGTGGCCCGGTTAACCAGCGCGTGGCGGTGGCTCGAATCTCCTCGATCCAGCCGGCGTCACCCGGAGCACCTTGCAATGTCGTCGCGGCTCCGGGGCGCATGGCCCGTCCTCGATCTTCGCGGTACAAGCGCAGGATGAACTGGCCCGTGGGCTCCGCCCGCCATCGCTCCACCTGCGCCCGCATCGGAGGCGGCATCTCGTCGAGCGTCGGCAGCGGGCCGCCGTACTCGGCCGGAACAATCGCGGGCGCTGCCAGTGACGCGAGGGCGACGTCGGCGAGGCTGATCTCCTCGCCGCCGAGATATCGTCGCCCGTCGGCGAGTACAGCGGCCGTTCGGTCGAAAATCAGCTGGATTGCTGCACGCTCGTTCTCGATCGTGGTCGGGCCGATTCCGAGCGCTTTCCGCATCAGGAGGGCCAGCGCCGGGTAGGCGACGCGGACGAGCCATCGTTCCGGGCTAGGCGCCCCTGCGCTCCACACGCGGACTCCGGCCCGGCGCCCGGGCAGCAGGTACGCGTACGCCCAGGCGCGCACTGCCACACCAAGGGGACCGTAGAAGAGCTCGTACAGCTCATCGACCAGTTTCCTCGCCGCTGGCTCGGCGGGGCGCAGCGAGCGATCGGCTCGGGTCGTCTCGATAAACGCGATCGACTGACGGGCGTTCGACTGCGTCCCGTCGGGCGTGACGAGGACCGGAACCTCTGTCCCCCCGCCTGCCCGCCAGGCCGCGAAGAGGTGGACAAACGGCGCGTGCGGCTCCTCCCGGTAGGGCACGGCGAACCAGTCAAGCGCCCATCGAACGAGCTCGACGTATGGACTGACCGGGATCGACACCATGCGCCACGGTGCCTTCTGCGGTGGCTCGGTGCCCATGCCGTCCCCTTTCGGCCAAGCCCTTGACCGCCTCACACCCCGCCACTAGGCCATCGCATCGACCATCTCGCTTTAGCCTCGGCTCGCGTCGAGGCATTACCGGGTTCCTCTGGCCTTCGGTCGAAGGCAGCCTCATGGAGTTAGGCCTCGACAGTAGGAGATTCTTCCTGTCGACAGGCATTCGGCCAAGTGGGGAGAACCCTAGGCGTCGGTCTCGCCGACCGTCGTCGCGATGGCGTCGATCCACGTGATCCGCGAACCGAGGCGAGTTGAGACGCCAACCTAGATGTGACCAACAGGCAACGGCGGCATCGCCTCTTGAGCCTTCCGAGCCCCCCGGCGCCCGGCGACAGCCCACGCAGGCCGCGGAGTCTCGGCCCGCGGCTTGTCATGCGCAGGCATTGCCGCGACTACATGCGTGCCATTCAGCAGTGGGACCACCCGCCGTACGCGGGGCCTGTCAAGGCGTGCAGGCCGCGCCGCGCTACTCGTGACTTGAGGCGTCGGTCCAAGCGGACAGCGGCCCGGAAAGAGGCGTGGTCGTCCGCCAACAGAAGCCGTCCCAACTCGTAACCACATTCTTCTCGTACCAGTCGACGAAAGTCCAATCGATATCGGGATGTCCGGTCTTGGACCAGCCCGCCCGCGACCCGTCGCTCGCGGCGGGGATCGCTCGACTTGTCTATATCGAGCCTTAGGGCCGGGGTTGGGACGGCCGCTCATTGGAGGCCGTTGGCCGTCTCGCGACGCAATAGAAGGCGGAACAAACGCACTCGCCCGCTGGACACAATATCGACGCCGCTTGGCGATTCCGCGCCAGCTTGAGTGGGCCAGGACCCAATGGGCCGGTCGATTCGACCCAGATGTCCATTGACCCGAACCGGCGGCGGTCAAGGGATCCGACGGGCGGCAGCCGCGGGCGCCCCCAGGCACCTGCAAAGCCGTACCAGAGCTGCGACGGCGCCGGGCGCAGATGGTCCCACGTCCGCCAATGGGCGCCGGTCGCTCCAGGGAACACTTCCTCTTGGAGCCGCCGGGCTGGGTCGAAGCCGCGTGCGCCGGCGCCATCAGCGCTCGCCCTCCCACAGGCGTGGGATCCTCCCGCGACGCTGACGAGGATCCGATCGACTCCGTCGACGACCTGCAGCTCCGGTCGCGCGTCAATCACCGGCTTTCCGTGCGCCCAATAGATCGCTTCTTCGAGGGCTCCGGCGGTGTTCAGCCGCACGGAGATACCTTCCTAATCCCCCTCGTGGACGTACACCGAGGCGATCAGATCCTGAACGCGGGGGTCGAGCTGCTTGATGAAGGCTTTGGTATCCACCCCCAGCGCTCGAAACGGCAGGACCGCGGCAAACGTTCCAAGTGCGCCAATGCTCCGCGCCGAGCGAACGAGGTCCTTTCCGAAGGGGGAGCTGCGCGCCACCCATTCCCAAAAGCGGTCAACGAGGTTTCGTGGCGCCTCGACAGAGACAGGCGGAAACTCGGTGGGCGAGAGCTCGCCGTGGCGCATCGCATCGATGATCACGGGCAGCATCTGGGTGAACTGGTTGGCCGGCGTCGTGCTCGTCGGGAAGAAGAACCAGTAGGTGAGCAGCACACCGGCCGCGTCTGCCTCGGCTTCGTAGAAGCATGGAGCGTCGACTCGTCCCCCACGCAGGGGTAACCGCCCGAAGCTCGCTGCCTCTCCACCGACCGGCACCAACTTCGCGGCGCGGGATCGCGGAACCGACGCGAGGCCGGCGGCCGATCGCTCGTTCGGCCGCACGCCGTCGGACCGAGCATCTGCCGGCCACTGGTCAGTATCACCTGCGATACCGATCGTCGTGGCCGTCCCGGCGTCGTCGTACCGCACCAAGTCGGCTTCGCGCAGCCAGGGATCCGGATCGGCAGGTAGGTCATCCCGCCACACTCCTACAAGCGGCGCGAACCGAGCGGCGATGCTGGCGTCTACGTCTTCAGGCATGAGCACCTCAAGATCCGTTCCGAAGTGTCTAGCTCAGCCGCGCCCGCGGGGTCTGTTCGCGTACAGACGCCGCTCTCCTGAGGTCTATGCTCGCGGGCAACTGTAGAGGTAGTTTCTGCGATGGATGACGTGATCGCGTTCTTGACCTCACTCCCCGGCGTCGTGATCGGTGCGATCGTTATCGGTGGCGCGGCCCTCAATCGTGCCTTCAACCGTCCGCCCGGGCAGCGCTGGTAGGCAAGTGACCGGGGCAGACCCGTCGTTCGGCAGGGATACGGGCTCGTCCGCTACGACGTTTCCAAGACCCGAGACGTGCGCAACCTCGGATCCCACACGGCTTATCGCGTGCGCTGCACCCTTCGCCTGCGCGTGCTCAAGAGCCCGCCCTTCGATCTGACGCATGACACGCCGAGGACGTGGCTCGGCTATCCAGCGGCGCTCGTGAATCTGCTGCAGCCCGGGATGGCCGATGGGAGCCCACCGCTGGACATCAAGCTCGTCGAGTACAGCCCTAAGACCGTCAATTCCAGCGTCAATACCGATGTCGCGCAGGTGATCGGCACCGACGCCACCTTGACCCGCCAGCACACGGTAGGGTCTGCCACGACGGTCACCAACAGCTTCGGCGCGAACCTCGGTGTCGATGCCGAAGGCAATCCCTCGGGCGGGATCAACTTCGAGCACGCTGAGACCTCGGAATCCCGGAACGAGTGGATGGACGCTGTGAACCGAGGGTCGTCCTCCCAGGTCTCGACGAGTGCCGGAATGACCATCAAGGATTGGGCCTCCTTCGCTCGGCTCGGGATTGCAAACAGCATCCCAAACGTCGCCTGGATCTGGGCCCAGGAATATCCATGGGATGCAGTGCTCCTGCGTCCGACCGGTGTCGATGGGACGCAGATGCCGATCCCGAAGGACGTCCAGATGCGCATGTCGCTGGACGGGTACATCCAGCCGCCATCGCACCTTGCACAGATGGGCTTTGACTTCAATTGCCAGTCGACATGGCTGGTCACGCCGACGTCCTGGTCTCCCACAGACGAGCCGCAGCTCACACAGTGGCCCACAGCGGCGTGTTCTGGCAAGCGACCCATGACGCCGATGAAGCCGACGGTTCGCCGGTCGCGATCGCGCCGCATTCGACCGCATACCCGACCGCTGGATCAATCATCCACACGATCCCGCTTGAGCAGTACGCCCTCATCCCGGTGAGCGTCACCGGCGCCGGGAAGCAGGCGATGGTCGGTTTCACGCCGGGGGAGCTACAGGCGCAGGCAGGTGGCGCGTTCGCTGCGTGCTCGAGGATGGACAATCTGCGCGTCCTCGGAAGTGGCTTCGACTTCGGGCCCGGCTATGGGTACAGCGGTTCGGGGATGACACTGGAAATCGACGCCGCCCAGAAGGGCGTACTTACGGTGCTCTTCAAAGTCCTCGATCGTGAAGCGGACTACGACCTCGCGATGAAGCACTGGATCACCGGTCGACGGCCGGCGACCGTGTCGATCTGGGTGAACCCGGATCCAACGATCACGCTGCCCCAGGTGTTGGCGTCGACACCGACGATCCGCCGGTACGTCACAGAGCACGAGGGGGAGGGCGGGGACGACAACCTTACGATGATCTCACTGCGCAGCCTCGGCTTTGGCGCTGTTGACTACCACGACTATCTTGTCCTTGGACTCAACCGCATCGTCATCGAAGTTGGGCCATCGGCTGACTCCGCGGATCCGGCGGGAACCGGCGACATCTACGTGCTGCGCGCACTCTCAGTCGCTTAACACCAGTCGACCGACGAGTCGAGGTCGGCCCGCGACAGAGACATTAGGAGTGGGTATGTGGCGGTTCACGGGCATCAAACCAGATACCGATCTCAGGGGCATTCCCACTGATCGCTTGTTGCAGGAGTATGCGAAACACGCGAAGGCGTTCGCGACCCTCAACTACATGAATCAGCAGGCCGAATTCGGGACCAAGGAAGATCCGGTCTCGGTCGATGGGCAGGCCCTCCTGCAGAGCGTTCAGGGCTTGGCGATCCGTCAGCGAGTCGCCGAGGAGCTCAAGCGTCGGGGTGTTCCCGTCCCGGAGTAGCGGCATGGCTGGCGAGGCCCGAACTCCGGATCGCTGGCTCATGCCAGCCGACATCGAGGTTGAACCTGTCGGCTCGCTGCGCTTCCTGGTGCAGCCGCGCTGGGCTGCCGGCCCTTATGACACGTGGGCGAGCGGTCTTCGTCGACGTGCCTTGCCGGACTTCACCGAACTCGAAATTGAAGTGCGATACGAGGCCGGGTCCCTGGTGGCGGTCGCCTACCTCCTGCCATACCCCCGCGGGGGCCTGATGGTCGCGACAAGCTTCGGACAGGCGCTCGAGCCCATCCGCCGGCTGATGTACGGACCCAAGGACGAGCAGTTTCGGAAGCGCGTCTGGGACGAGCTCTACGCCACTCGACCTCTATTCATGGGCGTCAACGACAACGGTCTCTACGGACGCGTCGACGACCTTGCCCTCCTCACTCAACCCGACCCGGTCACGGGTGCGCGAACGAATCTGGTTGTCAGCGTGGACCGCGACAAGGGGACGATTAATCTCGGCGACGAGGCCCTCATCCCCCGGATCGCAGGCGTCGTGTCGAATGGCTTGGAGCTCCTGGAAGAAACCACCAAGCCACTGAACCTCATGGCGGCTCCACGGAGCGGAGAGGCGCCGGATGGCCTCGAGGTCGCGGGCGCGGCGGCGAAATGGGTATTCAACAACGCAGGGAAGATCAAGGACATGATCGATCTAGTGCGAGTCTTCTCGGGCTAGCTAGCGACATGCTTGAGACGCGATTGGACCCGGAATGCCGAGGCCGGGACCGTGTTGCGCCGCGCTCGGGTTGAGCGTTCTTGAGTCGTGCGAGGGCGGTGCCGGCCATACCCACGCGGAGCCGACGGTCGGGTTTCACGGGGATCGATCGGAGGGCTATCGCGCTCTAACGGCGGTGCGGGGTCTGCGCGTCCAGGCTCTGCGCCGCGTTTGGCCAATCGTGGATCGAGAGGCAAACAGGGACGTGGTGGGAATTCACATTCGCTCCCACCACGGCCACAGGGGTTATGGCAGCCGTGCGCACTCGGCACACAGCGGCTTCCCGCCCGTCCCTTCGCGCCGGTTCTCCTTCTCGATGTTGTTGCCCGTGTTGCAGTTCGTGTTGTTGTGGTGAATGTCTGCCTTCACTGAATGCCACGGACTCGTCTTCGCCATTTCGGGAACCCCGCGGGTGCGACCCGACCATCGGGGTCGAGGTTGCCACGAATCTCGGCGTGCAGCGACGAGATTGCTATTGGGGAGAACCCTAGGCCCGAGCAGGATCCGTGCATAGGCGGCGGCGTCAGCATCAGAACCACCGGCAATCGTTTGCAGGGCCTGGCGCGCGGCCGGAGAACCGACTACCCCGAGGGTGCGAACGGCCGCTTGCGCAACGTTGCCGCGAGGATCCTCAACGAGAAGGGTTGCCGCGGCGACAGCGGCATCGGGGTCAAGCTCCGTCACGACGTCGAGGAGTCGTCCGAGGGCGACCCCGCCGAACTCATCCGCTCGGATCGCCTCGAGTAGCACCGGAACCACTTCGCGACCTCGCGACCGGAGGGCATCCATAGCTGCGATCGGAGGGTCCGGATGGTCATTCGCCAGCGCGAAGATTTCGCGGCGCACCTCGGGATCGGGGGTCGTCAAAGGGGATGCCCCCGCTTCTTCGCTTCCGCGACGAAGTACGCCTTGTCGCGATCAAGGATGTTGGAACTTGCCTGGACGCGGCGATTCAGCTCGATAAGGATCGCGTTGACGACGTGGGGGGGATATGCGGCGGCCAAGGTGTCGAGGCGTCCAGCAATATTGGCGTCGGGCTTGATCGCGCCATGGCTTGGTGCGGGGCCACTGACTGGAACATCGTATTGGCGTTGGCGCAGGGCAGAGAAAATCTCGGTCTCGGAGTAGATGTACGTGTCGAAGAAGGCAGCCCGGCCCTCTTTCGTCTCCGAGTAGCGCTTACGGTCGGTCTCGGGCAGCCTCGCCAGGACCTTCTTCGCAATGGCGTCCGCGTAGGTGGTCCCGTACTCGAAGTGGCCGCCGATCTCGTGGGCCAGAATCCCCCACACGCTCTTCGGGTCGCGTTCGGCGTCTGCGATGAACGCCGTGCCCCCGACCAGGTTCGGACCATCCTGGTAGGCATAGCCGCCGCGCTCCAGCATCTTCAGTGGTTCAAACACGATGGAATGCCCTGTCATCGTGGCCTCTAGCGGCGTGCCCTTGATGCTCGCCATGATCGCCGCGATCGCCGCCGGCGCCCGGCGGTTCGTCCAATCGGCTTTCGTCGGGTCCGGGAGCTTGGTCCAAGCGTCGGTGGCGAGCGGTTGGATCTTGAGCTTGTCGACATCCTTTGCAACGACCGTTCCCAGGTCGACCTTAGGAGCCGTCGCCGGCGGGGCCTTGCCGGCAGCCTTGGCGGCCGCGTCGGCCTCCACCTTCGCCTGCGCCTCCGCCGCCTTCCGCTTCGCCTCGAGCGCGTCGAGGGTGAGACCCGCGAGTCGGGTCGATTCGGCGTCTGCTCCACTGACGAACATTTCGACCCGGTGCTGTCCGAGCGGGGCAAGATACCTGCGAACAGCGGCTTGGTCGCCCGGATCGAGGCTGGAGATCTTGGAGGGTCCACGAGCTCGATCGGCATCAGCCAAGTCGTGCTCGCGATACTTCACCGCCAGGAAGAAGGGCTCGGTTCGCGGATCCGCCCGCCCTGCACCGCTGTAGCCTTCGAGGACGGCGAGGTAAGCAAGCCGATCCAGCTCCCCAAGCACCGCAAGGAGCTTGTCTGAGTCGAGACTTCGAAGGATGGCGTAGGCCCGATCGGGATCGCCGATCCCAGCTGCCACTCCCGGCACGGCGTAATCAAGCCATGCCTTGACCAGCACGGCGACATCGCTCGCCGAGGCGCCTGGAGAGGGAGTGGTAGCGGGCGGCGCTGGACCCGCGCCCCCAACTCCAGCGTCGAGATCCTGCCGATCGACTCCTGCGCCGATCTCGACGGCTTCGAGGCGGACTGGCGACCGGGCGCCACGTCGGCGCGCCAACGGATGGGGGAAGGCTGCGACGGCAAGGGACGTGGCCTCGCGTTCGGCGGCACCACCGCGTCCGGACACGCGCGCGTGTTCAACCAGGCGCGGATGACGTCGATGCTGCAGGACATGGCCGAGCTCATGGGCTACGAGTCTGTGCCCCATAGGGCTGTCGAGCGCTTGGCCCGCCCCGATCGCAACGTCGTCGCCGGTCGTGAACGCCGCGGCCCCGATGGATGCCGCCGCTCGCCGAGCTTCGGGGCCCTCGTGGACGCGAACGTTGGCGAAGCTGTGCCCGAAAGACGCCTCCATCGACAATCGCAGCGCATCGGGAATGGGCGTTCCGCGACGAGGTGACGGAGCGAATCCAACAGCCGAGAGGCCAGATACCGGCCGACGTATCGCGTCAAACATCAAGCTGCCACGGGAGCCACGGCGTGGACGTCATCGCCCCCATCACGGTGTGCAGTCCACTCCTACTCCTGCCGCAGCGGCGGGACCTTCGGCACCTGCTTCTTGAGTTCAGCCCGGCGAGCGGCAGCCAGTTCGGATTGCGACATTTCCCCCTGGCCCTCGCTAGCCTCGGAGGGGTCTGTCTTCCCCAATGGCCGCTCGCCGTCGGACGTCGCGCCTTCGCGCGAAGTGCTCGTCGCCGAGGCAACGGAGGTCGCGCCGAAGTAGAAGGCGGCGATCGCTGTCACGAGGGTGCCAAGGAGTGTCACCAGTTGCTGTCCTAGCTGCTGGGCATTGGCATTCGTCGCGACCGTTCGAACGTTAAAGGTGCCCACGGTAGGACCGGGCTCAATCGCGATGATGGTGCCGTCCTCGAATTTGGCCAACTGCTCGGCGGTGATGCCAACAGACTGCAGCAGCGGCGGGTGCGCGGCGTCCCAATAGAGGAACACGGAGATCATGGCGAAAACGAGGAGAAGCCCGAGTGCGAGGATCGCCCGAACGCTTCCGTCAGGGAGACCGAGGGCGTACCTGCGGTCGGCAAGGTCAAATCCGCGGAGCAGTGCGACGAACGCACCGATCGCCACCAGGAGGACGACGATTCCGAGGAGAATCACCATCGTCGTCACGACTTCGGGTCGAGACGTGAACCCGTAGTGGGCGAGCAGGATCGCAGCCCCGCCAAGGAGCACCACCGAAACGCCGAGGAGGAGCATCTCGACGTTCAGATAGCTCCGCGCTCGAATTCGAGCGGAGTTCGCCGTAACCTGGGGATCACGCGTCGGCTGATCGGTCACGACGGCGCCTCCAACTTGCGATCGCCCAGGTGCGTAGGGCGCCTACGCATCGTCGCGCTCGGGCGTCGCCGTGACAATCGGGGAGTTCCCTAGGACTGCCCGGCGCACTTCCAGACACCCTGACGGGCCGGAGAGGCGATGGGTGGCCGCGCGCCATCCCTACGGAGGCGACGCCACGTTGGTCTGATAGCTCGTCAAGCCCATACCACGAAGCACGCGCTCCATGGTCGCCTGCGGGATGGGCCCGCGGATGGCCGCGGCTGTCCGTGTTACCAAGCCGTCAAGCACAGCTCCGGTGATTCGACGCGCCCATTCGGCTTGCAACACCGTGGCGATCGGGGCGTAGGAGAGATGCCACGGCTCCTCCAGGTAGTGGGGGGCTGCCGGACTCGGGAACCCGCCACTAGCGGGCGTGCCGCTCGGGCCTGCATACGGATTGAAGAAGCCGAACCGGGGTGCGTGATCGCGAATGAACGGGATCAGCGCGACCAGGTCCCCGGTACCGGTCCAGCGCACACGGTCCGCCGAGACGATGTCGATGTCCGTTCCCCAGTGATGGCGCGAGAAGCCCGGCATGGACCGGGTTGTGAGAACGCGTTCGATCTCGGCGCGGATCTGCGCGTCCGCGCTCGTGGCGGTCAGCGCCCCGAGCTGACCCCGGACGATCGCCGCCTGGTCCGGGAAACGGCGGACGCCTTGGCCTCCGACGATCGAGAGTCTGGGCGGCAGTCCAGGACCGCGATTTGCTGGTAGCCAAACGGCGCTGTAGTGGGCCGCCATGTCGGCAAAGCGACTGTTGACGACGCCGCTGATGTCGGCAAGTAGCCTGGCTTCAGCAGGAGTCGTCTGCTCGCCCGTGAGGAAGGCGTCGGTGACCGCCGCCCGGAGGGCGCCATCGGCGGCCGATGCCGCACCTCCGTTGCTGACGAGGAACTCGCGAAGACCCGGCATGATGCTCGCCACTGAGCGGGAACCGGTTGCGGCCAGGGCTGGCTTGTCGGGCACTTCGTGTGTAATCACGGCAGTTCCCCGTCCACCGACGGCTGTCGGTGCCGATGCCCATGCGCCAAGGCTGCTCTGCGATGTCGTGACGCTGACCGACGCGGACTCTGGGTACCGGGCGCTAAAGGCACCATTTCGGAGGACGTTGCCCCGGACATTCGCGGGGCCCATCGCGTACGCCATTCGAGCGGCCAGATCTCGGGCGGCACCCTCGACGGGATCGGCAAAGACGCCTCCTTTCTCGGCGCCGCCAATCGCGTGAAGCGCCAGGATCCGCACCGGCCGAAGGATTTCGATGACCCGGCGAACCGCCCGAACCTCCGGTTGCTCGGCCGGGACTGGTCCGGCGGCGGCGGGAAACCCGCGGAGGCCTGGGAAGTTGCGGTTGAGGTCCACACCGCGGCGGTTTTCGCGCGCGCCGTTGGCGACTCCCCATGGATTCATCCGGGGAATGACAAACGTATCGAAGTCCCGGCGGGCGCCGGCCGCTAGTTCGCGATCGAGGGCATCGACCAGCTGCAGGGGTCCGCGCTCGTCACCGTGGACGCCGCCAACCACAAGAGCGCGCTGAGGTGGAGGAGTCGGAGGGGTTTTGGCCGGAGGCGGCGAAGACGACGTCGGGCCAACGGCAGTCGGTGCTTCGGCCGGCATCGCGGCGACCGGCGGCCCGTCGGTAGGAGCGGCGTCGCTGTATGGGACACCGGCGTCGCTGCGCGTGCCGGCAGGCCCAGGCGGCGGAGCAGGTGCCGAAGGCGCAGACGGGACCGCGGGCGTCCCAGTCGTCGGAATGAGCGCCGCGGCAGCGCGATAGACGCGCATCACGATTGGCAGGCTCGTGTCTTCGCCGGGTGGAACCGTGGTCCCAGCATCAGCAGCTGCACCGATCTCGCCGTTTGACTGGGTGAGCGGAACACCTGCGGCGAGCTCGCGATCCAGCCGCGCGAGCTCAGCATCGCGCATCGGTGCCCGGTCGATCGCAGTGCCTTCGCCTGCCTGGCGCCGGACATGTGCGAGCTCATGACCGAGCAGAGCGAATCCGGCTTCGGTTGTCGGCTCGTAGTACCCGGGGGCGAAAGCAACGTGGCGGCCTACTGCGTACGCGCGGGCCTGAAGCGCGATCGCAGAAGCATTCGCCCTGGTGTCGTCGTGGATACGGATGTCCGCGAAGGAATGGTCAAGCCGCGCCTCGAATCGTCGCCGGAGCGCTGGGTCAAGAGGCTGGCCAGGACCCAACCACGAGGGGGCATATCGGCTGGGGGCTCGTGGCAGGGTCTCCCGCTGGTTTTTCGGACGTTCGAGTGGTGGAAGCGACCCGGCCGCCTCCGCCGATGTCTCTGCAGCGTCACCGACTCTTGAAACGCGCAGCCCACGAACCTCGGAGGGGACTTGCCGCCCTGCCGCTGTGAGGTTTCCGCGAGCTGTCTGGAATGTGGGCATCGGCGATCCAAAGGCCGCCCGGGAGGTGGCTCGGGTCGATGGGCTACCGGCGCGGTGTGCGGAACTCAGACTGAGCCGTTATGCGCCCTCTCGCAACTGGGGAAAACCCGGGCCTGCGCTACGCGCTATGTCGCTGCCGACTCTTCGTCCTGTCGTGGCGCTGACTTCTCGCCCGCATTTACATTCTTCAGGCGAGTCATTTCGTCGTCCGCCTGCTTGCTTAGCCAGCCAATCAAGAGCTGCGGGGTCAAGCCGAAGATCGCTGCCGCAACCAATCCGCCGGGGTTGTCCTCCAGCGACAGCGCAGCGGCAAGGTGCACCGTCGTCTTCGCGGCATCAGCACCCAGTCCAGCGAGTCCCGGCGTGAACGCCACGAGCACCACACCGGCAACGGCAGCCAGCCCAGAGAGAAGTGGCGTTGCCAGCAGCCTGGCCTCAAAGAGACCATAGTCGTCCACGGCCAGCCCGGCGCGCGTTTCGACGCGAAGCTGGGCGAAGAGCCCGACGAGCGCGCCAACAAGGTAGAAGAGGCCTGCCGCTCCCAGCGCCGACTTGGGCACATGGAACAGGACGGCGAGCGAGATCAGGAGCAAGCCGACGGTGGACGTTACGAGAATCGTCCGAAGGAGGCGGTTCCGCTGGCGTATCAGCCGCTCCCACGAGTCGTCGAGGTAGACGTTGAGCGCGTGCACAACCTCGCTGATCACGGCCCTCGCCGTCTCGTGCGCTGTCGGATCGTCTTGTGGCTGAACATCTTGGTCGCAGATAGCGGGCTTGGCGGCCGGCCCGAAGGTCGCCAACGCCCCATGGAGCTTCTTGGTTAGAAGCGTCCCGTTGGGCACACCGCGCAAGCGCAACGAGTTGTAGAGCGCGGCGCCGAACAGCTCGGGCAGTGACTCCATTGTCAGGAGCCGCTCTTCGACACGGTGCACGGCCCGCCACAGATTCATGTAGCCGACGGCACTGGCGTACCGGAGGCCCGCGCCAATGTTCGTCCCTGGTGAGAGGCCGAGCTCCCCCTGGAGGTACTGCAGATCGGTCCGGATGATGCCGACCGACCCATCGATTGGCCTCACCCCGGCGGCCTCGATGCGGGCCAATCGCTCGGCAGCCCGGCGGGTTCGCATCACGAGATCGCCGTAGCTCCGCGACTGGGCGGTATCGGCGCGGGCCATCCACTGGAAGAGCGGGGCTCCGAAGATCCATGCTCCCAGGCCTGCCGCCAAGCCGACGTACACCGCACTCGCGTGGTCGCCCGGCCCTTGACGGAGATAGAGAAGAAGCACTCCGAGGCTCACCAGGAAGGGAACCACCGGCCCCGTCGCAAGTAATGCGCCTAGATAGGCCTCGCCCCATCGTGCTTGCGCCAGGCCGCGCCCGGCAGCGATCGTTCCGATGACGATGAGAAAGAAGGCGCCGTCCGTCAGGAGCTCAGGCGTTGCGGCCTCGACATCTCCGGCCGCGACCCTCGCCCACAACCACAGCTCCAGAGCGGTGATGACCCCAAGCGCGGGGTAGATAGCCCCGGCCACAGTCCTTGCTAGCGAACTCGCCGTCACGCCCTGGCCCTCCCATGGCGAGCCGATCCCCAATTCTCGCTCGAGCGGTCGACCGGTTCTCGAGATCGTCGCGATTGTTCCCTGCTAGGGCAATTGGGGAGAACCCTAGGCCGGCGCCAACGGGCCTCGGCGGGCGGCGGGATACGTTCCGAATGTTTCGAAAATCACCTAGGCGGGTTGGCCTCGTGGCTACGTGGCCTCCTGCTTGATGTCGAGCCAGCCATCGTGATCAGCCCGTAGCGCGAGTTCGACCCGGGTCATGATCCCGAACCGTTCATACATTCTCGAGAGGTGATACTCCACCGTCTTCCGCGACGTGCTGAGCACTACGGCAATCTCGTCGTTCGACTTTCCCTCCAGAACCAAACGCACGATGTCCCGCTCACGATCCGTCAATTTCACGAAGCCGCCCTGACCTTCCCGGATCTGCTCATTACTGAACGCTGTCCCGCCGTCAGCGATCGATCGAATTGCGGCAATCAGTTCCTTGAGCGGGGTGGTCTTGAGAAGGAACCCGTTCGCGCCGAAGCGCAATGCAGCGGCGACGTACTGGCGTGACCGGAAGGTCGACAGGACAAGGACGGCCGGTCGACCGCGACGCGAAATCTCGCTCAGAAGCTCGAGCCCGTTTCCGTCCGGAAGGCGGATATCGAGCAGGAGCACCTCGACGTCGGAGCGATCGGCAATCTCGCGAGCTTCCGCAAGCGTCCCGCCGCTCGCCGTAATCTCGAAGTCATCGACGGTTGATAGCGCGGTACGCAGGCCATGCAGAACGATGGGGTGGTCGTCAACGATTGCGATCCGGATCACCGGCGCCAAGCGACGGCTACCCTCGTACCGGCTCGGGTGCCCTGGAGAGACAACTCGGCCCCGATCGAGTTCGCACGCCGGCGCATCGATGCGAGACCGAATCGACCCCGGCCGATGGCCTCGTGGCTGGCGCCATCGACGAGACCGCGGCCATCGTCGACAACGAGGAGATCGATTGAGTCTCGACCGATCCGGCCCCCAATCGTGATATTCCTCGCATCCGCGTGCTGGAGCGCGTTGGTCACGGCCTCACGGGCGATTCGGTAAAGAGCGAATTCCACCGATTTGGGCGGCCGGCTACCGGCGTCCAAACCGGTCGCATCGCTTACCGCGACCGCAACAGCCGTCTCCTCGCAGGTTAGTTGCTCTGCGAGGAAGTCGAGGGCAGGGCCGAGGCCAAGGTCGTCGAGCATCGGGGGATGCAGCCCAACTGCCACGGATCGAAGTTGGTCGGCGACGACTCGCAGGGCGGTCGTTTCGGAGCTTGCTTCGGGCACGAGTTCAAGCCGCCGAATGACGGCGGAGAGCTCCTGAAGCGGCGCGTCATGCAGCTCGCGGGCCAACCGGCCCCGCTCCTCTTCCGCGACATCAGCCGCGACGTGGTCGCGCAGGTCTGCCAGAAGGGCAAGTTCAACGCGTCGTCCGAGCGCCATTCGGAGCGGCGGCACGGCCAGGAGGCCGAGAACGAGCGCGATCGCGATTACTGGCGCCGGGAAGGCCGCGAAATAGATTAGGCCTAACCCAGCCACGATGAACACCGCCGTTCCGATCACCCGGACTGCGTGAACGGAGGTGAGACGCATAGCCTTGCCCGGCAGGTTCTGCACCACTCGCTCCACCATCAGATAGCCAGTGCCGCCGAGCGCGAGGAGGCGCCGTCCCTGGTCGAGTTCGTCGGCAGGATCCCCGCTGACGTAGGCGGAAAGCCAAGCGGCGAGGAGTGCCGCCGACCCGAGAGCGATCGAGGTCGCAAGAATCGGGGTTCGTCGCGACCGCCAACTCGCCCACGCCGCTGGCGCCGCGGACGCGAGAACCACGGCTGGCATTGACCAGAGCTGGTTGGCCAGGAGCAGCGGGACTGAGGCGCAGACGAGGGCGAGGCAGGCCGAAGGCAAGGCCCATTCGCGGTTGATCCGGAGGAACCCGAAGGCCAGGCTCCCTGCGGCGAGGCCCACCAATGCGAATGGAAGTGTCTCCCGGAGCGCGGTGACGATTGGCGCCTCGCGCGACGTAATCCGGCCAGCGGGACCATCGGTGACCATCGACCAGCCGCCATCGGCGTCGGATCGACTGGCGACCACGACATGCTGCCCGGGTCGAATGCCATCTCGCCAAGCGAAGCCGGTGTGCGAAACACTGACCACCGTCCCGGACGAGTCGACAACGACACCTGCATCCGCGCGGCCCTCGATGGCGGCTGTGGTCGCGACTATCGCGGTCAAGAACGCGGTCAACGCGCAGGCCGCGAGAGCCGTTCGTCGAAGCGTGATTTCGACCTCGTCGAGCTTCAAGTGGGGAAAACCCTTGCCCAACCTTTGGGAACTCCCCAATTCCGCTCGCCCATAGCCTTCCATAGCCTCAGAAGCCTACGCACCGGGGCAACCTTGGAGGGAGGTTCGAGGTGGGGAGGCTCTTGTCTGAGCGAGCATGGCGCTCGGGGCTGCTCTTGGCCGTCGGCATCGCCCTTGCCACAGCCATCAAGCCGCCCGCCAGCTCGGCATCGCACGAAGGCCGCAATGATCGACCGATGCGAAGCCTCCAGACGGAGCTGCACGCCGATCTCGACGGCCAGCCTATCGATCTGGTGGATGTTGGCAAGTGGTATTGCCACGACTTCGACTTCCCCGCGATTCACTGCTATTCGAACCCCGATGCTCTCGCAGATGCGCCCACGCTAGCCAAAAGCGGAACCAGTGCACTGCGATCTACTGATAGCTCGCTCGCCGCCGCTGGCGTCACCTATGCGACGGTGTACGAATTCACCTTTTACCAAGGTGCATTCATGCACATGGCGCAGGACTACTCGATGCTCTCCCTGATTGGGTGGAATGACAGGATCAGTTCATTCGTGGTCAAGAACGGCGAGAGCGGCGTGTTCTGGACGAATTGGCTCTATAGCGGCACGCGGTTCACGTTCTGTTGCAATAGCGCGTTCGGCTCGCTTGGGTCATTCAACGACACATTCAGCTCGGTCTTCCGCAACTAGAAGGGAGCGCGGATCCGTCAGCTCGCCGGGGCCCATGTGAAACATTGAGGAGAGGGAGCCATGCCACCCGCCCCGGGAACGACCCCATTCCGTGATGAACCTTACTTTCAGGGCGACGGATCGAAGTTTCAATGGGAGAACTGTGTGCTGGCGGCCTGCACTGAACTGATCGGTCGCGTGACGGTCGGCAGGCTACGCATCCCGGCCCCGGTCCTCCGCAAGCGCACCGGAGACAAGGACGGTGGCGTCACCTACGACCAGGCCGCCTCGGCGGTCGCCGACGAGACAGACAATGCGATCATCCTCAGGCCGCGCTATGGCCTGGAGCGGAGCCAGGTGCGCGACATGGCAGCCTCGGGTCGCGCGTTCTGCATTTCGCTCGACTGCACGGTGACCGTCGGGACCAAGCGGGCAACGGGCACGTTCAAGGGCTGCCACACGGTCTACGTCAACGAGTACGCGTGGCGCACGAATGGCGCTTGCGAGTGCGAGCGCGAGCTGACGGCGAAGGGCCACGGCGAATTCCAAGTCGAGGACCCGGGAACGAGCCGAGGCTACCGATGGTGGAGCGCTTCGCTGCTCTTCAGGGCCGCCGAAGCCCGGGGCGGCGGGAGGATCAACACCCTCGTCGGCACAGACACAGAAGGCGTGACGCGATTCGGCAAGATGAACGGCAGGATTCGAGAAACGCCATTCACTGACGGGCCCGATCTCGGACCGGTGGTCCTCGGGCAGAGCTACTCCGTCATCGCAACGGAGGTCGGCGGCCCGTGGAAGCGGGCCGACGGCACGGTCGCATTCGGCTGGCACCGGATCGAGCACGAAAACGGCACCGGATTTCTTGCCGGAGAGAGGTTGTCCAGATGAGCCCGTCAGACGACCAGGACGGCGAGGGGCCGGTGCGGGCCGATGAGGCTCGCGACAGGGTCAAGCAGTGGTGGAACAAGCCCGAGCACAGCAAGAAGGCCGGCAGCGATGAGCGCGACGAGGTCACGCGCAATGACGATCTGAGCGACACGTCCAAAGGCGGCGTGATCGACCCAAGTCAGTAGCTCACCTTGCCTGCGGAAAAGCTCGTAGCCAGAGGAACATTCGGGCGATCCGCATCGTCGACGGCTGATCAACCGTCCTCATGCCGAACTCGTCAGGAGAGGCCCGCCACGGTTCGGCCCGACTCAGTCAGGCGGACCATTTCTCGACCTGGCGTGCCGCCAATCTCAATCAAGCCCGCGGAGTTGAGCTTTTCTAGGACGTTCGCGATCTCGAGGATCGAAACGTCGAGTTCGGCGGCCAGTTCCGTGATCAACAGGTGGTCGCGATCGGTCAGGCGACCAAGTACGGTGCCAACAATCGATGGGGCCGACGGCCGCATCGGCTCAACGCGCTCGGCCGCGTCGGCGGACGAAGTCTCGGTCTCGGACTCCGCCTCGAACTCGGACCCGTCGTCGATGGCGGCGGGAGCCTCGCTGGTCGGCTCTGCTGAGGGCCATGAGCTGGTCGAGGGGGGACGGGTCTGCGACGCTGATCTCGAGTCGCCCACGGTGTCAAGAAACGTCCCAACGACATCTCTCGATCGGCTTCGACCTGCGTCCATTTCTCTCCTCGCCAGTCGCCTAGCCAAATACGGGTTCATGATGCGCTATTCCCGCAGTCCTGTCTCGAATGAATCGAGGCGCACGTCATTGGCCGCCGGCCGGAAGGTCGGCAAGGATATGGATTCTGGTTGCGGGCCGGGGAATACTGCTGGCGTTGCTCGCCCAAGCAGCAAGGGAGCGCAGCCATGAACCTGCTCGCGGAACCGACCATTGACGGAATCATCGTCTTCTTGATCGGAAGTATCGTCGGCGTCGGCGAGCTGGTCGCCCGCTATCGGGACGAGCCCAGGCGAGCGATTCAGACGCGATCCGCAATGCTCTACGTCGCTATCAATGGATTCGCGAGCCTGTTTGCGTTGGTGGCATTGCTGACCTTTGGGTGGACCCCGGGCGGTACGGCCACGCCCGAGGCACAGCGCCTCCTCCGGATTCTCGGCGCGGGTTTCGGGGCGATGGCGATTTTTCGCACATCGCTGTTCGTCGTCAGGGTCGGCAATACCGACGTTGGCGTCGGCCCGGTTGCCTTTCTGCAGATTCTCCTTGGGGCAACAGATCGTGGAGTCGATCGCAAGCGAGCAAGTGATCGTGCGGAGCAGGTTGTGCGGATCATGGGCGACCTCGATTTCGACACGATCTACAAGTCGCTTCCCGCGTTCTCGATCATGCTGATGCAGAACCTCACCTTCGAGGACCAGAAGGCCATCGGCGACCAGATCAAGCAGCTCGTATCCGACTCGGACATCCCGCCGCAAGCCAAGGTCCTGAACCTGGGGTTGCTCCTGATGAACTTCGTGGGTGAAGAGGTACTGGAAGACGCTGTGCGCGGAATCCGCGGCCAGGTCCCCGACGCGTCGAGCCGTCTGAGTAGCCTAGGTAAGGCGGTCGGCCTTCACCGCCGAGACGGCGCTCGGAGCGATTCGAGGGCGGGGTCCGGGGTCGCGGGTGCGCCCGTGTCCAACGGTCCGGACCATCCCGCGGTCAGCGGATCTGCCGGGGCAGGCACGGAGAACCTACCTTCGGTCGCGCCCACCGCGAAGCCCGAGGAAGAGGTTCCTGCACCTCCGCCCGGACAGACGGCTACAGGAACAGCGTTACCCCCCACGACCCCGCCCGCCAACCCGTGAGGCGCCGCGAGTCTATTGGAACCGCACACCGATTCCCGCAGTCCCACCGCCCGATGCATTGCCCCGATCCGAGACGATCACAAAGCCGCCGAGCCGCCAGAAGAAGCGGTTGCCCGACGTCCCGTATTCCTGGCCGACTCCGGCCGAACCGAACAGTCCGACGCGATCCATTACACGAGAGGCTTCCGTCGCGTTGAGTTGACCTACGACGCCGGCTTCGATGTCGAAGAAGAGCGGATTCTCGACGCGCTGACCTGCTCTGTCACCTGCCGATTGGCCGAACCGAATGCCAACGGCACCACCGGCGAAGAGGCGATCTGGCGTCAAGTACACGCCTCTCGCGCCGAGATTCAGGGAGCTGATTCGACCGAGGACAAGGTCTGCACCAGCCACGCCGGCGAAACGGCGACCGTCCTGACCGGCCAAACCGGCCTCGCCACTCAACCTGAAGCCCACGAACGGCTGATCGGACGGCGTTGACGCGGACCTGGCCGGCGCGACGTCCCGGGTTGCCGGAGCCGCGGCTATCGGCTCCTGGTTTCGCGCCACGGCGTCTGCGCGGATACGCCGCTCGATCGCATCCAGGTCGCCCTGAAATGCGGCGATGCGCTCACGAAAGGCAGGCTCGACTTCACCCTTGCTGACGTCGCCATGTCCGGTCGGCCAGATCGTTCCGGCCCCGGTTCGAACGAATTCCACGTGCTCCAGCTCGTGGTGGAGTGTGGCGGCCATATCAGATTCGGGATCCGTATGCGCGTACCCAACGCCCTCACCCGTGATGCCGCCGACACGGAACGACCCTGAGATCGGGGGCAGCACATCCTTGACGTGGACGGTATAGCGCCCAGCGCTCGGGGAGTTGGGCTCGAAATAGCCACTCGCATCGAGGCCATCAGTTTGCGGCGGAAGTTGCGTTCGGAACGCGACACCCAAGCCGAAACGAGGACTGGCCCTGCCTCGATTCGAGGCTTGCCATAGGTTGTTGATCAATCGCTGGCCCTCGCGCGCCTGTAGGAAGCGGTCGCGGGCCGAGGTCCCGCGAGCCCGCAGCGTGGGTTCGTCCGGAATGAACGCCTCCTGCCGGACGAGGTCGCGCCAGCTGTCGGTCGCGTCCACGCCCGGAGTGAGCTGTGGGATGTTCGGCTCGCTCCTCAGCAGCGTGGTCGACGGTCCGCCCCAGGCCGTGGCCTGCGGCACGCTTCCCTGCTGGGCCGCGTGCACGGCCTCGTGGGCCAACAGCGTTTCCTGATCGGTCGCAGCCTCGCTGCCGAGATGGACGTTTCGGCCCACCGTGAAGGCCCTGGCCCCCAAGCGCCGGGCCTCGGACGCGCTTTGGCTGCCGGCATGCACTCGGATGCCGGAGAAGTCGTAGCCCGTGGCGGAACGGAGCCGACCGGCGAGCACGGCCGGCAAGCCCTGCCGCGAGCGGTGCGCAGATGAGGGCTTCGAATCTGCCCGAGACACCATCGCCGCGATCGCGTCAGCCTGCCGCTCTTGCGGGGAGCTGCGCGACCTCGTCGACCGGCGCCAGGGACCTTGCGCCATCGCCCTTACATCAGACTCACGGATGGGTTCCGGGATGGATCTTCATGCGGCGGTTGGCGGCTTCGGCGCTCTCCCAGGCCGCCAGCAGGAATTCGCCATTCGTCCCGATGTTTCCGCTCATGGTCGCGACGTTGCCACAGGCAAAGCCCATTGAGGCGCCTCGTCCACCGCCGATCGTGTTCGATGCGAGCGAGACCAGCTGGCCGAGGACGGCCTGGCGAGGGTCGGACATGTCGTTGCCGTCGAGCACGACAGAGTCGAACAGCAGCCCGTCCGGAAACTCGCGCGTCTCCAGGAAGCGGAGGAACGCCTCGACGCCATCTCCGCCGATCGTGATACGAGCCAGCGTGTTCTTCGAAAGCCGGAGTCCTGCGACCCCGGGCGGAAGAACCTGCATGGCACCGGGTTCAATCCCGAACCAGTCGATGCCCTCCAGAACCTCCTGCAACCGGGCTTCAGCGTCCGGGCGTGCGCCGGAGCCATAGACCATGACCTTGCCGCGCAGCTGGTTGCTATCGAGCCAGACGTCGCTTCGGCCGTCGACGATCTCCACGGCCGTCCCGGCGTCGAACTCACGGATAAAGCGGTCGCCGACGAGGCGCGCTCGATCCAGGAGCGTCGTCAGGCGGGAGAGCGGCAGGCTGCGGCCTTCACGGACCGTCGAGCTAAGACGGTTGATGGCACGATTCGTCGTGACATCGAGCAAGTCGCGATGCTCAGTCGCAAGAGCGTCGAGCATGTCCGCGTCAGCGACACGGCGCTCCTCGGGCTGGTCCATCAGGTTTCGGAATTCACTCACCGTGTCGCCGGCCGGCGATTCGGAGCGAGCCATGAGGACCATCGCCCGGATGGTCGCGGGAAGCTCCCCGACGATCTCCTCACGAGGGAACCGTCGAACGCGCTTCCCGTGTTGGATGGTGCAGTTCCGAATCCTGATGGCGGGCGGGGCTTCCCCAGCTTCCGGGCTGGCCATCCGAACGACCCGAGAATCCTCGGAGCCATTGGTCAGATTGGCTTCGATGCCGTCGAGCGTGACGGAGCCGCAGCCGACGATGTCGAGCACGACGTCGAGCTGTTCGGTCGCGTTGGCGATCTGGACTTCGCGGATATCGAGAGCCTGGAGGCCCTCGATGACGAGTGGAGCGCCGAGAAGGATCTGTGCGCCGCGACCGCCGATGGTGAGCGTCAGCACCTGCCCGAGGATTTCCCGCACCTGGTTCGAGTCGTCCTCGGACAGCTCATAGACGCCGGGCGTCAGGCACAGACACGCGTGTCCCTTCCCGCGCGCGGCCGCCTCCTCGATCGCGGCTGGCAGCCGGTCACCCGGCCGCACGATGAGGCAGCAGCCCTCGCCCGGGTCGCGTCCGCACAGTGCATCCAGCGCTTGCTGCACGGTTCCGGCACCGGCGAGATCGGCACACGCGGCGGGATCGTAGGCGACCAGGTCGGCGGTCCGAAGCCGGGCCGAGAAGCGAATCGGCAGCCCTATCGGTTGGCCAACCCCATCGAGGAGCTCGGCCACCACTTCCTGCTTCTTCTGGCTCTCGCGACCATCCCACCCGAGCGTCCAGACCAAACTGATGATGCCGTTCACCGGCGTATCGATCTCGACCGTTCCCTGAGCGGCGCCGGGCAACGAGCCCGCGTTCGGGAAGTCGACGATGGTGAAACGGACCGTGCGGCCTGCCACCGGGAGGCTGCCACGGCTGACGCCAACCGCGATCGGGACCGGAAGCGTGATGGGAGCCGGCTGGAGGTAGGACGGGGTGGCCTCCTGCCCGTCGCCGCCGAGGTAGTGGAGCGTGTCCATCTCGGCCAAAGGCGGGACGATCGTGCGGCAGTCGCTGGGATTGGGCCCGATGATTGCGAGAGGGGCGTAATGCGCGTGGACGCCGAGCGGCGGTGCGGCCGCCAGGACCTCCACGCTGGCATCGGCCGTCCGCGCGGCAAAGAGCCAGAAGTCGCCCGTTCGGAAGCGGCCCTGGCCCTCGGTGGAGAAGCGGACCACGATCCCGTGCTCGAGCAGAACCGAGACGTTCGACGCCGGGACGAGGATTGCGCCGGTGGCGTTGGCGGCATCGAGGTCTGTGACCGTTCCCCCGCCAGAGTTCAGGACCTTGCCTGCCTGGTCCCAGCGGCGGATTCGCGTGTTGCGATCGGGCAGGGTTCGGAGCTGGGCGTCGACCGGGAAGGCCTGCGCGGCGGACGGGAGTGCGTCGGTCAGCACGATGGTTCGACTGGCCTTGTCGATTCCCCCGCCGATCTGGATCTGACGAAGCTCACCAGGCAGCGCGCCGAGCTCGTGATCGTCGTCGAGGATCTCAACCCAGTCGCCATCGTGGAACGAGAGAACGTCGTCCGGTCCGAGCGAGTCGACCACCAGGCGATTTCGGGCCTGCCCGATGGATTCGACGCGCGCCGATACGGTTGCGTTGTCGCGCGACCACTTGAACGTTGCACCTCCCGCCCCACCGACGACGCCGCCGCGGTGGATTTCGACGCGATAAAGCTGATTCTCGAGCCCCGTGTAGCCGCCCCCCGGCACCACCCGGCAGGGATCCGGCTGGCCCGGAACGACCGCGGTCCCGTTGGTAAGCCGCCCGGCGGCCGCTGGCTCTGCCGCCGCGATCAGCGCATCGAGGTCATCGCACGTCGCGGCCGGCCCGGTCGAAACGGTCTTGATCTGCCAGACCGTCTGGAGTCTGGCCGCGGTGTCGACGCCGAGGGCCTGTTCGATGAGGCTGGGTTCCTCGACGGCTGTTCGCTCTCGCTGCCAAGCCTTGAGGTATGCGGCGTACGGGGCAGCCGGCAGGTTCGGGGGGTTGCGGAGCCACGGCTGGGTTGAATAGAGCACCGGCCCGCTCGGCATCCGCTCGGCTGTGATCGGATCGAAGGCGCCAGGGGTGCCGTAGTTCTCGACCAGGAGGCCGTCGACGTAAGCTCGGCCAACGCCGATCGAAAGGTCGGAGCCCGAGACCGTGATCGCGAAGGCGTTCGCAGACGCCGTCGGGACGACTGCCCGCCCCAGCCCATCCATCGTCTCGAACCGCTCGCGTCGCTCCGCGACGAGGGCCTGCTCGTTCCAGTCCGCATCCGTGAGAACTCGCCCTTGTTGGAGCCGAACCTGGGTGAAGTCTCGTGTCCTGACGGGCCAGCGGCTGTAATCGGCGCTCATCTTGGTCCCTCTCGTTCCGTCACGACTCGTGGATTACGCCAGCGTCGAGACCGACGCGTAGGTATTCGTCCAATCGGATCTGCAGGTCTGCATGGCGTTGCGGCTCATAGCGGCGCCGGAAGATGCCGATCTCCGACTCGTCCTCCGATCCCCGCGCGATGCCGGCAGGCGTCCCGCCCGCGAGACGGCCGTAGCCGGGCGCGTTGAAGAGCAAGGTCTCGAAATGGGGGACGTTGATGTCCCCCGGGCCTGTCTCCGGCTGGCAGCGATACCGGCGGGGAGTGACCGAACTGGGGTCGACGTAGCTGAAACGCAGGCAACCGTCCTGCGTCCGGACGGCGGTCGTGGTGCCGAACAGCAGCGAATTGGAGGCGTCCAGCCGGTCGACTCGAACATGTCCCAGCACCGTGCTCGACTCAATGTCGAGGGCGCCGCCCGGGTCGCCGGGTGCGGTGTCGGAGGCGGCATAGGCGACCCCGCCGATACCGGCATCGAGCATCGATCCGTCAACACGAGCACTCGATCCGTTGTGGACGCGTACGGCCCCGACCAGCGAGGCGCAGATGGTCAGGTCGACGCCAGGAATCCCGATCCCGACACTCGACGCCCCGGGCGTCACCGGCTCGCCGGTGTGCGTCAGGGTGCGACCGGGCACGAGGGCGCAATGCGCGATGGTCAAGGCACCCAACCGGTTGGCCGCCCCGCGAACCACGAGACGGTCGCCGGTCACGAGCAAGCCGTTCAAGCTGACCCGGCTACCTGGAGCACCGCGGATCGTCCAGGGCGTCGGAAGCTCGATCAGCGGGCGGCCCAGATTGGCGGCGCGGACCTCCAACGTGGCGTTCGCGGGCAGGTCGATCGCCAGCGCCTCCGGGTAGCGGCGGCTGTCCCGGATCTCGACAACGCCGCCGCCCAATGCGGTGACCGCATCAATCGCTCCCTGCACCGTGGCGATGTCGTCCGGCACCCCAACTAGGGGCACGCCTGCGGCGGCGGGGGTGAACGAACGCGACCGGTCGTAATCTCCGCCCCCTACTGCATCCGGGCCGCCCCGATGGAAGGTGGTCGTGAGCGGGCCCGGGAGTGGCAAGCGGTCAGCGGCCACGGCGATGCGGCCCAGCTCCGGGTCGACCGCGATCTTGCCGGCGGGTGCGTCATGAGCCCACCCCGTCGGCGTGTCTCCAAGGTGGCAAACCGCCACGGTCGCCAGCGGCTCGAGCACACCGTTGACGTAAATGGCCACGCTCCGTCCCTCGCCATAGAGCTCGGCCTGGGCACTTGCTAGATCCGCTTCTAGGCGTCGGCGAGAGATCGGTATCGGGACGTTGATCGGCTCTGCTAGGTGCTCGATCACGTCCTCTCGCTGTGGCAGCGTCCACATCGCGACATCGGTGCCAAGTTGGTCCACCCAGAAGCGTGCGCCCGCGGCGTCGGTCAGGTCGGGCGTGACCGGGATCCGCTGGCGCGCGAGGGCGCGAAGCCGCCACAGGTGGATGCCGACATTGGGAATGTTGTGGCGGCCGCGAGCCCCGCCAACGCGCCGCACATCGAGGGTTCGAGGGAATGGATCGAATGCCGTCGCGACCAGTTCCCTGGCGCCACCCTGCCGCAGCTCGGGCGTCACGCGATTGGCCAGCCGGCAGTGGTTCATGTACTGCGTGGTCGCCAGGAGGGCGAATGACTCGACGACTCGCGCCTCCCAGCCGGTCACGTCGCGGGCCAGCTGCTCCAACATCGAGGCCGTGCCCTTGCGTCGGCGGAAGGCGATGGTGTGCCCGATCTCGGCCCGGGCCGTGAGCCCGGGCGCTTTTCCATGCAGGGATCGATAGCCGATCAGGTCGCCGACGTACGGAAGCGCCCACGCGGAGGCCGTCTCGACGAACTGATCGTCGTAGAGGGTCTGCACATCGTCATCAAGGACGGCGAGCTGCTCGCCAATGATGCTCAGGAGCGCCGCGAGGGGACCGCGCTGCGCTTGGTCCCGAAGCTCGTCGAGACGCTCCAGGCCGGCCGTGTCAAGTACGCCGATCTGACCTTCAAGTGTTGTGAGCTCGGCGCGCTGCGTGGCGGTCAGGAGCTCACCGAGCAGGCTGGCGAGCTCGACGTCCCGAATGCGGTATACTGCCGGCAGCAACTCGAGGAGGCGCGCGCCGTCGAGGATCATGCCATCGCCCCGAGCTCGAGCGCCGCCGGATCGATCGTCAAGATCTCCGCTGGCATGACGGCCGTGCCCGAGACGAGCGTCGGGGTCGCGTGCAAGCGTGGGCTCGCGTCGGGTCCAGGCTGCCCGGACCGTCGGAGCACGGTCACGTCGATGGCAATCACGCCGACGACCCCATGGCAGACGGCGGCAATCTCGTCGATGGCCACGCCCTGTCCGAAGTCACGCGCGTTGAAATCGAACTGGGCGAGGAGTGCCTTCCGGACCTCGGCAACCACCTGTTGAACTTCGCGACCTGGATCGACCTTGACGAGAAGCCCGAGGTCGAAGGTCGCCCGCGCGTACGACAGGACCCGCACATCGAGGGTTTGATCGCCATAGGCGCGCAGCGCGTCGACCAGGCGGTCGTGGCCTTCGCCCGTCGCCGGGATCGTCGTTCCATCAGGTCCCGCCACCGTCACGACCATGCCTCGCTGGGGACCAAATGGCACCCAGAGGGCGGTAGCCTTTGCGACGCCGGCAAAAGCCGCCGCAAAGTCCTCGTAGTCCTTCCGCGAGACCGCACGGCCAAGGGTCAACACCGTTCGCGGCGCGTTCCGCCGGGCCTGCCCAGCAGGCTCAGGGTCCGTCCCTCCGACAGCGGGCTCTGGATTGGCCGCCGAACGAACGCCGGTTGGACGAGCCAGCAGCGACGTGAGCTGGCCGCGGCGGACGTTGCCGGCGGCTCCGATGCCCTTGCGGTAGGTCGCCCGGATGTTCCCTTGGCCAGTCGGCAGGCGTGCGCCTTCACGGCCATCCCCGAACAGGAGATCCGTCTCGCTCCCGTCACCCATCTGTACCTCGAAGGCCCGTGCTCCCGGGGGAGCGTTGAAGAGGCTGTCCCGCTCTTCCCAGAGCGCGCCATCAACCCGCAGCTGTAGCGTCGAGCGGCGACCGCTTGGCGATTCCGACCCGACGTACGTGAGGGGCTCCTGGCGAAGGCGGATGCGCTGGTTGGCGACGCTGCCGTCGCCGCTTCCGAGCAGCTCGCTCACGGTCTCGCCATGCGTGGCACTGGCAACGTTTGCGTTGATGCGCAGGCTCGCTCGCTCGTAGACGTTGCGAGTCGGGTCGGCCAGCCGGATCGACGTCCGATCACGGTCGTCCACGATCGCGTCGGCGAGGGCGGAGATCTTGCTGACCTCGCCGACGATCTCGTCGCCGGGTGCTCCCGGCGCATCGGCCAACGCCGGATCAAGGACGAAGGCCGACGCGGCGGCGTTCGCAGTGCCGACACGCCCATCGCGATCTCGCAGGCTCCACCAGAGGCTCGGCCGCGGGCCGGTCGCGACCGGATTGAGCTGCCGCTCAAGGTCGACGGGAGCGACCGGCACGCGTGCTCCCTGCACGTCGAGCTCGGGAGGTCCTGCGAGAGCGAGGCGGTCGCCGGTGGACATCGTGCGGCTGGTCCCATCCCCAAACGTGAGGCTGAGGGCATCCCCTGCGATCGTGACCCGGATGTGCTGCGCCGGCCCGGTCAGCGCCAACGCTTGCCCGCGCGATAGACCCGGGACATGACCGGCGAACGCCAGAGCGTCGCCGTACACCGGAGCCCGAACAGGCCGGGCCGCGATTGGCAGCTCCTCCGACTGGCCGAGGACCAGGGTCTCCCGGCGCGAGAACCAGTCGAGATGCTCGCTGCTGTCGAGCCCAACCCTCGTGGCTTTCGAGGCGAGGCCGAAAGCGCTGATGGATTGATGACCGACCGTCAGCGCCTGGTACAGCTCCGCGTACCCCGAAAGCGATGACGCGCCATGCGGAATGGCTTCGCTGACCAGCAAGATCCAGCTATCCGGGACGACCTTCGGATACGACTGGTCCAAATCGATCGTCTTCTTGGAGAGCTCGAAGTTCTTCCAGATGCCATTGGTCAGGTCCTTGACCAGCGCCTCCTTGGCTTCTCCCGACAGCGACATCAGCCGGGGGTCGGGGGCGTTGTGGCCAAAGAGCGCTGCGCGCTGGCGGAAGACGAACGCCCGCGCGTTGGCCGCGGCCGGGTTCACGCGAGGCACCGCGCTGCCAAGGCCCTCAAGCCAAGTGATCCGTGTCGTTTCGGCTGTGGCGTCAATGTCGACGGTCCGAAGGACTCGCGCGTCCCAGCGCTCGTTCCCCGGGTCGTCGAGACGCTCGTCTCCGACGATCAGGAAGACGTCCCCCGGAGCGAGGCCGAGGTTGGCGCCGCGGAGAACCAGCTCACGCTGACCGAATCCGATCGCTTGTTGCTCGATCGTCTGGACCCGGAGCTCATTCCACCGGTGTTGCGCCGAGATCGCATCGACCGTTTCGAAGGTCTGGGGTCGCTCCTCGGGTCCCGGGACACTCTGGACCCGAGCGCCGGCGGCGATTGGGACGGGCATTTCCGGTGAGCCCGGCAGGGGTGGATCGATCGTGAAGGCGAGGTGCGTTTCAGCCGCCAGACCGGGAGCAAGCTCGTAGCCGATCAACCGAGCCAGTTCGCTGATCGATCGACGCTCGGTCGCGGTCCGCAGGAAGTTCTCGTTCGCAATGCGCTCGGTGTAGAAGGTCAGGATGTCGGCCATGACTGCGAACGAATCGATCATGGCAATCGAATAGTCGTCGTCATCCCGCGTCCCGAGGCCGCCCAGTGCCGGAACGTCGCGCCTGGAGAGGGCCGCGAGCAGGCTCGCCTTGAAGGTGCCGTGCGTTCCCACGCGATGCGTGATCGCCGACAGTCCCGGCCGATTCTCGATTCGGCCGGGCGTTCGAGGACCGAGGCCCTGGCAGCAGCTGCAGGTGGCCTCGAGGGGCAGGGTCATGGCTACGCACCCCCCAGGAGGTCGAGGCGAAGGACGCCTCGCTCGGGCCAATCGGGATCGTTGTCGAGGCGCGCGATTTCAAGCGCGTTCAGGCCGATGTATCCGTCGTCCAGGGCCCGACCGCCATCGGCGCCGCCGAGCCGTCCAAATCGCGTGGCGGTCGCCGAGGCCACGCCCTCGACGGCGTGGGCTGCCGCGAGCAGGGGTGAGAGGTAGACCGACTGCCCGAATGTCAGCTGCTCAGGGTGGAACACGCCCCGGCGCCCGTCTGGGAGGAGGCGATTCGAGAGGACCTCGAACAGGCGACGCCGGACGTCGCCACGGAAGTAGCCATCGGCGACGCAGACCTCCAAGGCCAGCTCGAGGGCGACGAAGGTCGGGTCGTCGAACTCGAGGTCGTGGCCGGCGAGGCGATAGGGTTCCACGAACGCTCGGAGGTCGCCTTCGAGCGACTCGTCGACGGGCGCGCCGCTCGACCGATCGACGGCGACGAAATGCGTATGCCAGCTGCCGGTCCAGCGCAGCCTCGCGGAAGCTCGCTGAATGCCCGGTCGTTCGACCGTCCGGTTCTCGTAGTCGGCCGGTGTGACAGCGCGCCGCTGCGACCGGAAAGCCTGCGGAGCACGCCGTCGCACCTCGGCCAACGACTCAGGGTCGCGGCCGCCGGTCGCCGGGAGGGGGTTTCGGACCCGGACGATGCGCGCGTCGGCGCTGACCACGTGCTGGATGGCCTCGGCTCCAACGTTGCCTGCGCGCCCATTGCCGATGCGGTAGTGAGCGACGAAGTCCTCGCCGACCTCCGGGCGGCGCCCGTGCTCGCCGTCCCCGAACCGGAGCCCTGTCGGACCGTCGTCTTCCACCTCGACGACCGCGTCCAACCCGGATGCTCCGCTGTTCAACAAGTCCGAAACGGCCGTCCAGGTCCGGGTCACCCCGTTCAGGAGGCTGGTGACCAGGACGAATGGGCGGGCGTCTGCTGGGTCGGTCAGGAGTGCCGAGCGAGCCGAGCCGCCCGGGTCGAAGCGGAGCGCGCGACGTCGCAGTCCGGTCATTGTCGACTGGACCACCGGCACAACGGCGGTCATCGAGATGGGACCGCGCTCCAGCGACGGTCGGAAACGGGTCTCCACTTGGAGCTCGCTCGGATCACATGCAGCAGGAACGTCATCGCACCCGCCAGCGGGCCCGTCAGGAACCGGGCGCTGTAGCCGATGCACCGACCCGAGCGGCTCGGGCCCGATTCGACGCCCATGGTCCACGAGGAGGACGTTGCCGCGAATCACCGTCGCATCAGCCACGGGCGCGTTGTCCGTCGTCCGTGCGCTGATGCAGAAGGGGCGGGTGAGCGCGTCCCCGCGGTGCCACTCGATCTCGGTGATCGGCGTTCCGTCGAGCGGGTCGACGAGCGCGTTGCCCTCGTCGCTGTGGCGGACGTCGACGAGCCGGACGGCCTGTCGCGCGGCTGGGTCGGCATCTGCTGCGTCCCCCGTCTTGGGACCGAGCGCCTCTTCGAGAACCAGGACCATGCCGACGGCGAGATCGGGATGGGCTCCTCGCAAGGTGGCTCGCGTCGCACCTGCAGGGAGGCAGCACTCATCGTCTCCCCACGTGTAGAACGTCATGTGGTTGTGATCGGCGAAGAGCTCGATCGGGGCCGAGACCGCAGCGGGGTCCGGATCGGGCGTCACGATCTCGAACCACTCACTCGCCGAGTTCTCGGCCGCCTCCTCCTCGGGCGAGCCGGGGGCGATACGGTCGGGTAAGGCGAGCGCACCGGAGATGCAGCGCAGGTCCTGACCGACGATGGTGTCGGCAGCGACTTCGACCTGGATCCAGGTCCTGGCGTTCGATCCTTGGTGCATCGAATAGTCGACGAGCCGGGCGAGTCGCCGAATCGAGGTGCGTTTTCGGGCGGTAGCGAGGTACGCCTCGGTCGCGACCGCGTCCTGGAAATAGCTGAGCTGATCGCCGGCGTATGCGAGGACCTCGACGAGCGCGATCCCGAGATCGGCGGGGTTTCGCTCGCGCCACTGCGGCGCCAGGAGGGCCATCCGGTCGAGGAGGACCCGGCGGAAGCTGCCGTAGTCCTTGGCCAAATAGTCGATGACCGGTTCGACTGCGGCGGGCCGCAGGCAGACGTGGGCGTCCCGGCAATCAAACTCTGATGGGCAGTTGACCTTGAACGAGAAGTCGATCCTTGACAGGATCGGGTCGAAGCCCAGCGGCGGGCGATCGTCAGTCGAGGACCGGACGAGGCGGAGGGTGTAGCGACTGAAATCGCCGGCCATCGAGGCCTTGAGCACGATCTCCTGACCCCCGGCGGAGAGCACGAGGGCGCTGATCCCACGGACCCGCGCGCCCCCTTCGATCTGCACCTGCTCTGACGTCAGGCCAAGCTGAGGTCCGGTGAGCGGATTGACGAAGCGAAGCGTCAGCCGTCGCTGCCAGAGCAGTTCGGCTCGGCGGTTCGGTGGCAGCTGCAGTTGTTCCGCCTGCTCAACGGCATCAAGGTCGGCGGCGGCCAGCGACTCGACGCGGAGGTCATCGATGCCATTCAGGCTGCTGTGACCCAGGAGCGCAGCCCGTCGGCGTTCATCGCAGCAGGCGAAGAGCAGGCTCATGGCGCGCCCGCAGGTCTCGAGAACTGGGCGACCCGTTGCTCGCCCGTTCTGCGCATCGTGTACGCGACCGTTACGTTCAGCGTCCCGTCTCCGCGTTCGACGGCGACGTCCTCGACGGCGATGAGGCCGCCCAGCCATTGCTCGAGCGATCCCCGCACCAGGAACGTGGTGGCGGCCACGATCTCGTCTGACATCGGGGCGAACGTGAGGGTGAGGAGGCCGCTCCCGAAGTCCGGTCGATTGACCCGCTCGCCAAGCTGGGTGAACAGCACCTGCTCGATCAGGTCGCGGACGTGCTCATCGTCGTCCGCGCCGGCGGTCCGTCGCCGGGTGTCAAATCGGAACGGGTAGTTGAGCTGCATCGTCAGGTCGCGATGACCCGCGTCTGGGATGACACGGGAGCGAGAGGCGTGCCGGTCGGCACGCAAGTCGAGGTTCCGCTCATCACGACGACGGGCTGCCCGGCAGCGAAGACCCGGGTAGCGCCGGCTGACCACTGGCCCGTCGTGCAGGGGCCGTTTCCGGCGTTCGGAACAAAGGGACACCCGACCACGCCGTACGGGCTGGCGACCGTCGCGACGGGTTGCGCGCTCACCGTGACCCGTGCGTTGGGGGTCGTTGGGGTCGCTTGGCCGCCGTGGGAGCACAGGACGGTCGCGCCGAGGTGGAGCACCGGGCCGGGCATCGCTACACCACGGTCAGGGCGCCGGCGTTGACGTTGACCGTCGGGCCGGTCATGACGATCGAGGCGCCCTTGCCGTTCTGGATATAGATCCCGGTGTCGTTGACGATGATCATGGCGCCGGTCGTGCTCTTCAGCATGATTCCACCGCTCGGCCCGGGAAGGTCACTGACGACAATGGCGTTTTGACCGGCCGTCTGCAGGACGATGTTCGGGGAGATCGGCAGGCCCGCACGAGCCAGTGGCGGAATGTCCGACTGGCTGCCCCATCGGCAGCCCACCCAAATCGGCTTGGATGGATCGCCCCGCTCGAACTCAACCCACACGCCTGCGCCGATCGGCGGGACCATGTAGACGCCCATGGGTGGCCCGGTCGGACCTGCGAGCGGAACGCACGGCTCCGCCCAACTCGAGGGCACGGAACCGAGCACGTCAGGCACGATGCAGAGCAATCGGCCACGCAGCAACGGATCGATGTTCTGCGTGACGACGCCGCGGTACTTGCCGAGGAACCGTCGCGCAGGTCGGGCGGTCATGCGACAACTCCGATCGGGTCCGTCGGGACGATGGGCGTCGCCGAGATGAGCCCGTCTCGCGACAGCGAAAACGTCTGCTTGTACGCGCCGCGGCGTATGTCGTGGCTCACTGAGTCGACGTAGTAGAGGCCGTCGTAGGTGAACCCGGCACCCCGAACTCCCACGAGCATTCGCGCACGCAGTGGCCGTCCATAGCGGGCCACGTCGAGCGAGCCGTTGGCGGTGATCGCGGCCGAGCTAGCGATGCTCAGCGCCAGGGCCCGGCCGATGGCCTCGGAGATGTCGAGCCCGGATTCCTCCTGGGTGAACTCGAGCTTCGCTGGAAGGGTTGGGCGCAGCCCCAGCGGCGGGCGCAGCACGTTGATCGGTGGAACGGGGAGCGGGAGCGGGATCTTCTTGGTCGCCGGGTCGAAGACCGACAGCACGACGACCTTCTTTGCCATGCCGTCGAGGCTGAAGGTGAGCGACTCGACATTCGAGCCGGCCCCGGTGTTGATGGCGAGCGCCGGCTGCGGCAGCGGGATGCGAATGTCCGGACCGAAGTAGGCGAGGCTCATGCCGGGTGCTGGCCCCGGCTCCAGGTAGAAGACGTAGCCGGCATGGCCCGCCAGCTCGCGGATATAGGCGAGATCGGTGCCACGCTGACTTGGCAGCTCGTCGAGGGGATTCACGGTGCCCGGCATCAAGGGCGGGATCGTGATTGGGGCGATGCCGAACGCGGCGTACTTGGCGAGGATCGCGGCAACTCGCACCGGCACCGGTTGGCCCGGGTACCGCATGAATGGCATTTCCGCCAGGTCCATGAGGACCGTCAGGTCTTCGCCGGTCACCGTGAGGGTCGACTTTCCGGGCTCGTTCGAGGCGCCAACCTCATGTCGGGTCACCACACCGTCGATCAGGACTTGGGGGATTCCGCGCACCGTGACCATGACGATCACGCGTGTCACGATCGGATCAAAGAAGCCAGCTGGCAGCAGCACGTTCTGGATCAGGGAGGTCGGCCCGACCTCGAAGGCCAACTGGAAACCTGCGCGGTCGCGGCCGGTCGTAACCTGGATCGACTCGAGCGCATCGACGATCGGCGGCGGCGCCGGGATGGGGACTCCGGGCCCGATGAGCAGCGTCAGATGCACGCCGCCGATCACCGTTCGCCTCCGGGGATCCCGTCTGGAAGCGTGATCCTGAGGGGGCGCCTGATCGTTTCCGTGAGCTCAGACGGTCGCATCGCTCCGTTGGCGTCACAGAGACGCCAGAACAATTCGGGATCACCCAGCTCCTGCGCCGCGATCCGGTCCAGTCGATCTCCCTCCTCGACTCGGTGTTCACTGATCACGGCGAACCGCTCCGGAGATGGAACGAACCGACGGCGCAGGTACGGCACTTCCCGGCCGTCCGGGGCTGTCAGCCTGGCGATCGGCGTGGCCGCGTATCGACTGTTGGGCGGGAATCTGGGCGTCGTGGCCGGATCCGGATTCAGCAATGCCGCGAGCTCTGGATTGGTCTCGTTCACGGCACGCCTCCGAGGCCCAGCCGGCCGAGGCTCGCGCGTGGGGCCCTGCGTGCAAGTGCTTCCTTGGCGATCAGGTGGGCCATGAAGATGGCACTCCCCCGATGCAGCAGCCCGAGGTCGTCTGGTGTGAGGACCCGAAGCCCGAGGCTCACCTTCGCGCGGATCGGATTGAGGTGCTGATCGAAGGCCTCCTCGGTGATCGAGAAGTCCGTGATGCGGACCGGGACGACCCGGTTGGGACTCCAGGCGAACAGGCTGAGCGGCGCCTCCATCGGCACGACCTCGATCGTGCCGATGGCCGAGAGGACGGCGTTGACGAACATGGCGGTCGAGCTCGGATAGGCGAGCATCTCGAGGGCGGCAAGCTGTGGGTGGATTCCGACCGCGACGGCCGTCGGGTTGGCGGATGGGTCGGCGAGCTGATCCGTCGCATCGACCTCAGCCTCGAGCTTGATCGTCTCGATTGGCGGGCCCTTCAGGCGGAGGGCGTCGCTCCGCGCGCCGCCCTCGCCGGTCCCCTGCACCTGCAGCGTGCGCGACAGCGAGTCCGGGTTGTACTGCAACGCGATGACGCCGAGCGGCGCACCCGTCAGGGGCTCGAGGAGCACGAGACCCCCCTTGACGAGCCGCGGCGATCGGGTGAATCCAGTCACGGTCCTACCAACCGGTGATCGTCAGGCCGGTCGGCGAGATCCGGACCTGGAGATTTCGCATGGTCACGTTGCCCGCCGTGACCGCTGCGCGAATCTGGGCTTCGAGGGCGGCGTCGCCCAGGTTGAGTCGGCCGGGAGCAACGGCGGCCTGCACCTCGCCCATCCAGCCCGGAGGCCCGTTCGGCGCCACCCGCGCCGTGATGAAGTCCGGACCGCCTTCGTTCACACGACCGGGTCGCTGGATGCCGATCTCGCCGCGGCGATGGAGAGCCGTGTTGTAGGCCTCGAACTCCGCACCGGTGCCGCGCATGTGACCGTGGATGGCGCTGGGGGCCCGAGCCGATGCCGTGACGGGGTGGGTTTGTCCGGTGAATGGATCGGTGTGCTGGCGGATGCCCGGCGGTGTGGCGCCTGCCGACTCGCGGGGGCCAGGCGACGCCGTCGCCGTGCTTGCCGGCGCACCGGCGATCGAGGCCTGGGGGGCCGCAGCGACGGTCGGGGTCGGCGTCGGTTGGGCGGCCCCGGCACCGGCGCTCGTTTGGGCTGAGCTGGCGGTCGGTCCCGGCGTTGCCGTCGCGGGCGCCGCAGCGGATGTCGCCTGCGGCGGGCTCGAGGCGGACGGAGAATCCGGCGCCGCCTGGCCTGCGACGGTAATGGGAGGAGCCGTCGCGCTGGCCGGCACCGTGGCTCGACCAGACGGTCGAAGGGCTTCTCCGATGGCCCGGCCGCGCGCCTCGAGCCGCGCGTCGGCCTCGGCGCCGTGCTGGGCGCGGCTCGTGACCACGTTCGCTGCGACCGCTACCGCGGCGGCGCGCAAGGCCTCCTCCCGCGACTGACCGGAAGCGATTGCGCCGAGGTACGCCGTGCCGCCGGCGGCGAGGGGTCCACCGAGCTCTCGTGTCAGTCGGCTCCCCGAAGCCCCGACAACCGCGCCCGGTACGGCAAGGGCGGCGCTCCTGAGGCCAGCCGCGACCGCTTGCTCGACTGTTGCCCCGTGCGCGAGGGCGTCAATCATCGAGGATGTTCCATTGACGATCGCCTCCGCCGCCATTCGCCGGGCGACCTGTCCACCCACCTGCCCGCCAATCCCCAGAGCCGTCCCCAGCACGCGAGCGGCGCCGCCGCCCGCCCGGCCATGAATCCATCAAGGAAACCGCGCCCACCTTCACCCACGAATGCCCGTCCGGCGTCACGAGCGCTACCGCCGGCGAGGACGACGCCGGTTGCCGCGGATCCACCCCGAACGATTCCGGTCCCGCCACCAACAACCAGACCCGTGCCCCCAATCGTCGCGACCGTCGCGGTGGCCCCGGTCAACCCCGCCCCTGCCACTGCCCCGGCGACGACTGGAGCGGCGAGCACGGCTGCGATGCTGCCCGCGATCGCAAACGAGACATCTCGCGTGATCTCGAGCGCGCCCACGGCCCGCTCCGCACCCGAGATGTGCCGGTCCCGGAAGGCTGCGGCGGCGCCATGGATGACCTGGGCCTGGCGTTCGATCGTCGCGAGCCTGCGCGATGCGGCGACGATGTTCCCAGCGGCGATTTCCTCGTCGTAGGTCCTGAGCTCGTGTACCAGCCGGCGCCGACGCCTCGAGAGTTCCTCCCCTGGGTCGTTCGCACCGCCGAGCCAGCCGGCGATCGACGAGATGATCGGATGGTCCCGGTTGACTGCCAGCTGGGACTGATAGGTGTCCCAGGACTGCTCTGAATCGCCGGCGATCATCCGCGAGGCGCGGCGCAACTGGCGATCGATTTCGCCCCGGACCTGGGAGGCCTGATCGGCGCTGATCGGCAGCCGTTCGCCGCCTTGGTAGATCCAGTATCGGTTCGTGTCTTGGTCATCTCGAGCGATGCCAGCGATCACGCGGGCAGCGACCTCCAGCTCGCGGCCGGCCTCTTGGTCGGACGGCGCCAAGGCCGCCTGCAACCTGGCGACCCGTTGCTCGCCAGCGACGCGTACACGGTCGGACGCGAACTGGGGTGCGAGGTTGTCGCGCTCAACCTCGAGCATGCGGCGCTCGGCGCGGGAGACGTCGCGGCGGGCGAGCCACTCCATGATCAAGTCGTACTCGGCGCGCATCTCCGATGGGTCCGAGTACACGTAGCTCGACGGCTCCGACAGAACGCGCGGCCGGCGAGCCGGCAGAGCCGCATCGCGGCCCGCTGGGCGCGGGCGGGAGCGAGCAGCCCTTCGGGCCTCGCGGTCCCGCCGTGCAACCTCGCCTCGCAATTCCGCCAGCGCCTCGCGGACGCGCGTCTCGTCAAACGAGGACGTGGTCTGCCGTTCCAGCCATGCCTCGAGGTCATCGATCTCCGATACGAGCTGGGTGTAGCCCCAGCTGCGGACTGCTGGGCTGCCGGTCAACCAGTCGTCAACCGTCCTACCCAAGCGCTCCCCTCTCGCGACCTCCGGCTGCAGCACATGAGCGATCTCATGTGCCAGCGTCCGCTTCCTCCAGCCGGGGTCGATCGCCGCACTCTCTCGCAACCAGATGTCGCCCCTGAGCGCGGCTGCCGTCGCGCCGGTCTGAAGGAAGATCGGGTCGGCGGCAGCGGCCGTATGGATCCGAATGGCCCCGAGGTCGGCGCCGAATCGCGCCTCGAAGAAGGAGCGTTCCGCGCGTCGCAGGGGCTCGCCGCCGACGCCGTCCGCGGTCTTGCCTGCCGAGTGCGGTCCGGTCGTCAGCGGAGGCCCGCCTGTTGCTAGAACGCGCGCGGCCGCGAAGGCGGCCTCGCGCTCGCGTGGTGCGTCCGGCGCGAACGCTCGCGGTCGAGCCGGTGGTCGAGCAGGACCAGATGGCATCACGACGCGCGCAGCGGCCGCCGTCACTGCGCGGCCCTCGACAAGGATTCCGCGATAGCGCCGCCGATGGTGGCCGCCCGCGCGTCACCGGTCGAGATCGGATCGACGGCCAGGCGACCCGCGCGACCGAGATTCTCGAGTGCTCCCGCCTCCAACAGCTCGCCGACGCGCTGCGTGAACGCACGCTCGAGTGCGCGGGGGTCGAGGTCCGCCAGGCCTTCGACCACAAGGGTGTCCACGGCAATGGTCAGGCGTCTCATCGGCGGGCCTCGACGTCCGCGTCAGATGGCGATCGGCCAAGCTTTTCGAGCTCTCTTCTCGTGGCGGCCCGGATGTGGACCATCCGGATAGGCTCCCCGGCGGCAGCTGCCCGGAATGCCGCACCGAGCGCGATGTTTCGGATGTCACCACCCGCCAATGGAAGTCGCGACAGGCTGCGGTAATCGATGCCCCTGGTCGGCGCGGCGGTGGGAAACGCCGCACGCCAGATGCGCTCGCGGTGGGACTGGTCGGGAAACGGGAACTTGACCACGAACCGCAGCCGCCGAAGGAATGCCTTGTCGATCGACGATCGGGCGTTCGAGGTCAGGATCGCGAGCCCGCGATACGCCTCGACCCGCTGCAAGAGATACGCGACCTCGATGTTCGCGTAGCGGTCGTGGCTGTCCTTGACCTCGGTGCGCTTGCCGAAGAGGGCCTCCGCCTCGTCGAAGAGGATCACCGCGCCGCTGCCCTCGGCCACCGCGAAGATGCGGCTGACGTTCTTCTCGGTCTCACCGATGTACTTGCTCACGACGCCCGCCAGGTCGACTCGCAATACGGGCAACCCGAGCGCCGTCGCCACCACCTCCGCCGCCAGGGACTTCCCAGTCCCGCTGTCTCCTTCAAAGAGGGCCGCGATCCCCAGGCCATCCCCCGCACGGGCCCGAAACGCCCAAGCGTCGTGTACGGTCGTCCGCCCGCGCACTTGGTCCACGATCTCCCGAAGAACGTCGATCTGGTCCATCGGCAAGACGAGCTGGTCCCAGTCGGCCCGCGGTTCAATCCAGGTGGCGAGCTCGCCGACAGCGTCGCTGTCGGTGGCGGGGCGAATGGCGCGGAGAGCTGCTCTGCCCGAGATCCCAACCGCAACCAGCTCGAGCGCGGCGCGCTCGATTCCGGAAGCCGAAAGGCGAAACTGACTCGAGACGACACCGAGGCTCTCGTCATCGAGGACGTCCTCGGACACGGCCTGACGCCACAGGTTGCGCTGCTCGATGGGCTCTGGCAGCGCGACTGGCCACGTGCCGGCGCCAGGGGGCATTGGAAGGCGATGCACGGATGCGAACCCAACAATGCCCGAGATCCGGAGCGCGAAGTCCACGGCAGCGTCGGCATGTTCTTCCGCACGCGTGATGAGCAAGGCGGCGCCGAGCAGCGCGGCGTCTCGGCTCCACGTCGAGGCGAAGGCCTGACGGATGGCGACGTCTCGAGGGATCTCGGACGCGGGGAGCGTCCAGAGGCCCCGACCGATCCGCGCCAACGCCCCTGCGGCCACGTCCCGCTGGCCCTCTGCGTCATCGCCGACAAGTTGGAATCGGCCGGACGACGAGTCGACGAGCCAGCCGGAGAGCTGCTCTGCGACGGCGCTCTGCGAGGGGGCCGCTAGTGGGGCCGGGATCGCGCGAGTGAGGAGCGGCGCAAGCTCCCCATCGAGCGTTTCCAATCCGGCCAGGGCATGGATCACCGGCTCTGCGGCGCGGAGAGGCGCCGTGACGATCGAATCCACCGTCGCCGGCTCGACGAGCCGAAATCCGCGGAGGGGGGAATGGGGCAGCAGCGCGCTCCAGTGCGCTCCCTGGAAGCTCCCCAGCGCAGTCCCGAAGGTCCCCCACGGTCCGCCGGCGATTCCTGCGCACCGGCGAGCGATCCCCGCGTCGAGCTCAACACCCGCGCAGAGAAGGAGGGTGTCGCGCTCGAAGTCGGTCAGCCCAAAGAGACGCACGATCCGATCGAGCGCGGGCTCGACGACCTCAGCTCCCGCGTGGTCGACCGCGGCCTGGGCGTCGGCGAGCGTCGCGTCTGCCCCAGGCAGGGCGCTCGCCCGATCGAGCAACGCCGCGACGCGCGCGAGGTGCGCCGCGAGATAACTCTGATTGGCGTCCAGCCACGGGACGGCCTCCCGGATTGCCTCCTCAATCACGTGATCACCACCGGGGTTCCGGCAAAGGCCACTGGGGTAGCGTTACGGTCGATCCTCGGCGTCTCCATGCCGGCGACACGCAGGGCGACCAGGTAGGTATCGGCGACGGCGCCCGGCACGCGGAATCGCAGGCTCGCCGTCGCCGTGGGATGCGGCTCGGCCGGGATCGAACGACCACCGATCAGCAATGCTGCGTCCTGGAACGGCCTGACCTGGGGCCGGACCACGAGGTCGATCTGGGCTACGCCCTGGCCATTCGCCGTCACTGGGCTATTGGTGGAAAGGATTTCAGGCAGGAGTGAGAGGGCGAGCTCGTTCGTTTCACATGGCCCGGAGGCACCTGGCGGCGTAAGCCTGACTCGCACCGTGTAGATCCCGGCCGCCAGCTGTGCGGGGGCGGTGGGGATCGTGAAACGGACGGTATCGTCCGAGGTGTTCGCGGCCGCGGCCACCTCGCGCCGGATGCCGAGTAGTCGATTCTCGAGGATGGCGGTTCGGCCGACGCCCTGAAGGTTGACGCCGGCGATCTCGACAACCGCCCCGAGCGTCGCTGTCGCGTGCCCGGTCGAGCCCTCGATCGACGAAACGAGCGGCATGACCGGCCCAACCCCGGCAATGGTCACGACGCCGCGCTCTCGGCCAGAGATGGGATCAGCAGCGCCGCGGGAAAGGACCGGTTTGGGGGCACGGCCGGTCTGCGGGGCCTCGATCAGGACGACTGAAACCTGGTACCCCGCTGATGGGCGGTAGTGGGCCTGCAACGCCGTCCACAACTTGGACAGCTCCTCGATGCCGATGGGCTCTGGGGTCACCTTGATCATTTCGACCTGGCGACCGAGTGCGGAACCTCGAAGACGGACCGGCAGGCGCGCCTCGATGTCGGAGCGCCCCAGCACCGGGCTCATGTGAAGGCGCTGCATCCCCATGCCGAGCAGGACTTCTGCCTGGAGCTCAGCAGGTCCGTAGGCGGTCAACAGGTAGTGCAGATCGAGCGCGAGTGCCGGGCTGGCGTTCCGCTCTCCGGAGCCGTTCCGGGATGGCAGGTCCTCGTTGCTCCAGCCCGCGTTTCGTGAGACGTGATGGAGAAAGAGATTCAGCCGCGGTGCCGCGTTGGCGCCGGTAAGCTCGATCGTGTCCGGGGCCACAGCGCTCACCTCCGGGTTCGCACCCCCGAGGGCCGTGGCCGCGTTCTGATCGACCAGCCAGGCGTCAAGCACACCGCGCAGGACGGCGGTGACGCCAGCGACGGCGAGGGCGGTGCTCATCCGGCCGAACCGTGACGGTCGTTGAGGTACTGATCGAGCGAGAGCCGGGGCCGTGGTCGGCTCGCTGGCTCGCGGCGTGGTGCAGCCACGACCGCGGCTCGGACCTCGATCCTGCCGATCTGGACGACGACGTCGGGGACGGGGGCCGGTTCGGATGCCATTCGCGTGGGATCAGACCCTCGTCGGCGATTGACACCGGCCCGGGGACGGACGACGGCGAAGGTATCGAGGCTGGGTCCTTGTTGACCTTCGAGGTCAGGCGCGGCGCCCTTTCGGATGCTGTCGATCTCCGCGCTCGGCTCCGAGGCGGGCGCGGTCGAGGCGGACTCGAAATCGACCGCGGACGACGCGTCCTCGGCCGCGACAGACGCCGGCGTGACTGACGGTTTCGGGGCGGCAACCGCTGCAGCCAGACGGCCGCCCTGTACCAGGACGGGCGCAGCAAGATCGGTAGACGCTTCGTGGGCTAGGGTACGGGGGCTCTGAGGCCGGGATTGACGAGCGAATTCGTCGATGCGGTCGCGGGTCATCCCGCGTGCTGATGATCGTATGGCTGTCATGGCCGCGCGATCTCCCACGGTGGGCGTTCCCGCTTCCAGCTCAGAATCGAGACCATCTCCGAACGTCCGCCACGTTGGGCGTGGGCGGAGCCGGAGCGCGCCCGGCCCTCGACTGCCGGTCGCGAGTCGCGTGAAGAGGTCGTTCCGGAGCATCAGCCGCTCGCAAGGGCGACATAGGTCGCGCGCCGCGCCGCTGGCAGTGCCAGAACGGCTGCCTCGGTCCACCCGTACGTGCGTGCAAGTAGGTCGACATCACCCAAGAGTTCGGCCCCGAGACGTGACAGCTCCTCGGGCACCAAGCGCGAAACGTCCAGGCTCGCTGGCCACGACCTCGAGCACTCAGGGCACATGATTTGGAGTTCGACCTCCGCGAGTCGATCCGCCTGCAGCACGGAATCGCCGGCGGCGACAACGACCGCCTCAGGAAGCTGGGTGGGCTCGACGACGTCTGCTTCCCGGAAAGCCTCGGTCACGGCGGCCGTGATCAGAACGGCCCGAGCGGACTCGAGATCGTCAGCGGCGACCGCACCGACCTCAGCGGCAACCCGGAGGGGCCGCATCCTGATCCGGTAGCCATCGAGGGTGAGGTCCCATGACCCGCGCTCGGCCTTGGCACCATCGCGATCCGTGGCGTCATCCTCTGAACCCGCGGCGATGAGCTGATCGCAGGAAACCGTTGCCTCCACATCCACCCCGCAATGTGGACACGTCGCCACCAAGTTCAAGTCGTCCCCGAGGTGCGCTTGGCGCAGCGTGAGAAGTCGCTCGTTGCGATCGCCGAGCGTCAGTGAGAGAACGTCCCGGTTCCCAGCCCGCTCAAGGGCGGTGATTCCGGCGTGCAGGGCCCCACGCTGTGCGTGGGTCTCCCAGAGATCAACGAGGCTGGTCGGGTCCAGTCGCGTCGTCGTGCGGCCGTCCGATCGTTCAATGACCACCGAAGGCCTCAGGCCGGCTCGCTGAATTGCGGCTCCTTGGGCTCGGCGACGTCATAGTCGCGCTCCCAACCCTCGTTCTCGAGCTTCACGTGCTGGATGGCGACGGCATTCGCGTTGGCGTCCAGATCCGGCAGGGCCTGGAACTCGGACACCCAGCATCTGAAGACCTTGTACGCGAGGGCAAGCTGGCCCGCCTCGTTGTAGACCTCGATGATGAGGTCCTTGCGAAAGTCAGCCAGCGAGACCTCCATCCCGAGGCCCGAGCCAAAGTTCCAGATCTTGTTGGCCCACTTCTCGAACTCGACGTCGTGCGTGACGCCCCGCTCCAGGGTGATGGGCTCGTACTTGTTTCGCCCGGGGCTCTTGCGCCCCGTTGATGGGTCCCCACCCTCGCGATGCTCCACGACCTCGGTGGAACGCTTGAGGCTGCCGACCTTGGAGATGCCCGCGACGTAGCGACCATCCCACTTCACCCGGAACTTGAAGTTCTTGTAGGGATCGAATCGGCGAGGGTTGACAGTGAACTGGGCCATCGGTCGACGCTCCTACGCTGCCGGCTGACCGGCGATCTGCTGGATCGTGATGACGACGAACTCGGCGGGCTTGAGAGGCGCAAAGCCGACGAGGATATTCACGATCCCGCGATCGATGTCGCTCTGCGTGGTCGTCTCCCCGTCGCAGCGCACGAAATACGCCTCGCGTGGCGAGGCGCCCTGGAAGGCGCCCTGTCGGAAGAGGTCCTGCATGAACGTGCCGACGTTGAGGCGGATCTGGGCCCAGAGGGGCTCGTCGTTCGGCTCGAAGACAACCCACTGGGTGCCGCGGAACAGGCTCTCTTCGATGAACAGTGCCGTCCGCCGAACGGGCACGTACTTCCACTCAGAGGCCATCTGGTCGTCGCCCCGAAGGGTCCGTGCCCCCCAGACCACTCGGCCATGCACCGGGAAGACTCGCAAGCAGTTGACGCCGCGCGGGTTCAGGCGGCCGTTCTGCCCGTCGGTCAGCCGGACCGTGAGTTCGGACACACCGACCAGCGTTGCGTCCAGCCCGGCGGGCGCCTTCCAGACGCCGCGCTGGGCGTCCGTTCGCGCGTAGATCCCGGCTACTGCACCCGAAGCTGCGAAGGTCGCGAGGCGGTTCTCGGCAAGCGGATCCGGGGCCCGGAAGCGCGGGTAGTACAGCGCCGCGTTCTGGTCGGGCGTTGCAATCGTGGACATGCCGTTGAGCAGCTGATCGGGCGTCCCGAGAGCCGCGGGCGCATCGACGATCACCATGGCGCGGTGGTCGCGCGCGAAGCGGATTGCGGCGTCCCAGGTGACCTGGCCGACATCGGTGTCGCGCTCGAGTGGAGGGATGACGAGAATGTTGAAGAGGTCGGCGTTCTCGAGCATCCAGAGGCCCTGACGTCCGGCCTCGAGCCCAGGCGCTGAGATGGCATTGTCGGTGATCGGATTGCCGTCTCCGCCGTTAGTCGGAAAGGGATTGGAGAACGGTGCGCTGTCGAGTGGGTCCTGGCCTACGACGGCGGCGGCATCGGCCGTCGGGCGGGTTGCCCCGACAGACCCGGCGGGGTCGACTCGGACCAACTCCGACTGCTGCGCCAGGATCTCGGTCACGAATCGAGCGTTGAGCGGATCGGTAGAGAGGTTGAGGAAGCGCTCGACCTGAATTGTCGCCGTGTCCTTGACGTAGAGATTGAATCGCGTCCCAGGGGTCTCGTTGGGCCGGTCCGGGGCATCCTCCACCCGGACGCGCAGCCGGCTGCCCCACGTGCCAGGGCTGGCCGCGACGAGATCGAGATTGCCACCAACGGTCAGCGAGGCCGCGATCGCGCCGTTGTGGACACGGCAGATGAGGGCATCGCGACCGCCGTTGGAAAAGAACTGCGATACGGAGTAGCCGAGGGTGCTTTCGGCCCACAGTCCGCCATAGACGCGATCGAACTCGGCAAAGCTCTGGACCAGGCGCGGCCGATCGGCGGGGCCCCGGAGGGCGCGGCCGATAAACGCGGTAATCGAGGTTGCGACCCCGGTGATCGTCCGAACACCACTCGGCTTCTCGACGATGTAGACACCCGGGTGAGCCAAGGTCAGGGCCATGTTGTTCCTCGCAGTACTGAGCTCTCGACGCGCCGAACGCCTAGGTGGCGGCCTTTCGGCCGATGAGGATCTCCACGGACGCATCAGCAGCGTCCGCGTTGTCGAAGGTCAGCGAGGTCGGGCTCCCGGAGAGCGCAACGGCGCCGCCGAGCAGGACCAGCGGGGCGTCGAGCTTGACGTCGTTCGTCCCGACCTTGTACGTGACCCCGGTCGCTCCTTGGGCCGGAATGGCGACCAGACAGCTGACGGCGGAGCCCCCAGGGCCAAGCTCGACGTCGACTGATCCGCCGGCCGGCACAGTGAAGGTGAACTTGTCGTAGGCATCAACGTCGGCCGAGGCCGTCGATTTCATTTGCGGCCCGTTGACGGCCTGCACGATGATCGTCCAGTCGAGCTTCTCGCCCACCTTGACCTCCTGTCAGTCGGGCCGTGGATGGATCCCCGGTCGATCCCCTCTTCGCCGGAGGCTCTCGTCGACGAGCGACCGGATGTCCGTTAGCAACCCAGTCCATGAACGGAAGCGCCGCCGACGCTCTGTCTCGGCGTCGACCGCGTCGCCGTACCGGAGCTCCCCCGTCGGCGACACGCGGATCCGGAGTACGGCGAGCACCTCGCGATCGGTGCCTCCTCCAAGCTGCCGGCTTTCCGAGCTGCCAGAACGGCCCACGGTTTCGGTTCTAGCAGCCCGTCCATAGTTGGAGGTGAGGTCACACCGGCTGCAGGCGCTGCGAAAACTCAGGAATCCCTGATCTTGGGCTGAGGTCGCGCCAGAGGCTCGCTGCTAGACGTGCGCGGGACTGAGGCGCACCGAGTCGTACAGCTCTCGAGTCGCTGGTTCCGGATCAGTTGCGAACTCGCGCCGAAGGATCTCCGCGCACGTGGCGTATTGGCGAAGAGCCTGGGCCCTCCGGCCCAGGCGGACATCGCATCGCATCACCAAGCGATGGGCATCCTCGCGACAGGGATCGCACTGCAGGAGCGTCTGGGCCCACTCGCGAGAGGTCATGTAGTCCGCCGCGGCAAAGCGCGCGTCCGAGAGGCTCGCCAGAAGCTCGAGATAGCGCGCTCGCAGGCGTTCCCGTTCGAGGAGGTGTCGGACTTCCGATCCAACCACCAGATCTCCGTGATAGAGGCTCGCCGCCCGCTCGTATGACGTCATCGCCTCGGCTTGGCTGCCGGCCCGACGGAGTCGATCGCCTTGGATGGCCTCGGCCTCGAATGCCTCGACGTCGACTCCGATCCCGATCTCCGTGTTTAGCCGGAGGCGACCCGCCGTTCGCACGACCGGCGCGGCACCGCCCAAGGCATCACCGACGCTCCGCCGCAGACTATGAAGAAGCGTGTCCAGCGATTGCGCGGCCAGTGCCTCGTCGCTTGCCGGCCAGAGGACGGTGCACAGCTCATCCCGTTCCATGCCCACGTGGAGGCGCAAGGCGAGATTGACCAGCAAGGTCTGGGTCTTTCCCCCGGGCCGCGTTGGCAAGACCTGGTCGTGCTTTCGCAACTCGAAGCCGCCCAGGAGGCGCAGCTCGACCGAATGTCGAGTTCCGCGCTCGACGACTGGTTGCGGCGACCCGGATCGGGCCGGTGCCTCCATCGCGCCCTCTCGCCGCCCGAGCACCGAGTTGTGGGCGCTGCGGGCCTTGTGCGTCCCCGGCTCTCCCTACCCGGGGAGATGGGTGATCGTCTGCCATCCGACTGGCCAAGTCCATAGGGGAGAACCCTTATGACGCCCTGCCGCGATGTGGCGCAGTCATGCCGCGTCGCGCCCCGAGTTGCGCCCGGGCGCCGGCCTTGCAGGGCATTCGCAGACCCCTGGTTGAGGCCCGAGCGAATGGCCTTCATGCCTGCCCGAGTTCCCCTCTTCGCGACGCCATGCAAGGGTTATCCCCAATTGCGTGCGGAGACACACGCACTAAGGTTGGCAGCATCACCGAGCGCACCTCGCTCGCCCCCGAATGGCGCCCGTTAGCCTGGGGGAGCGCACGTGGAAGGGACGCAGCGTCGGCGAACAGATGTATCGCGCTGGACCGCTGCGAGGGAGGTCAGGGAATGACTACGTTCGTCGCTCTTCGAGTACGCGTGCGTTTCGCGATGACCCTACTGGTCGGGCTGGTGGTCGTCGCGCCGCCGTCGGTCGCGGCAGCCACGACAGCCGCCGCTCCAAGCTCGCAGGGGCCAAGATCCGCCGCAATCGATACCGCTGGCATCCCGCTGATCGCGAAAATTGAACATCCGGAGCCTCGAGACGAAGCGCAAGCGCAGGCGATGAGCGACGCCCTGATGTTCGCCATGGAGCACCCGGACGACGTCGGCTACCCCTGGCTCGATGACGACAGCGGGAAGATCATCCTCTCGGCCGCTTCGAAGGCCGGCGCTGGCCTCGTCGGTGCCGCGCGGGCCGAGCTCCAGCAGGAGAGCGGCCAGCGCGAGGTGTCCTTCTCCTTCGGTACGTTGGAGGCGATCAAGCACGACGCGACAACCCTTCGGGACAGGGGTGTCGAGGATGCGGACCTCATCTACATGACCGGACCCGACCCGCGGACGAACCGTGTGACCATTGTTGTCAGTGCGCCGAGCGCGCGCTTGTTCAAGGCGCTCGCCAGGCTGTACGGCACCGAAACGATCGAGCTGTTGATCGACGGCTCGATGCGAGGAGCCCAGCCTGGTTTCGACCGACAGTCGGATTCCTCACCCTTCTGGGGCGGCGCGTCGATTCAGAACCAGGCATGTTCTGACGGGATCCCTTGGTCGATCGGTGGCTCGGACAACTCGATGCTGACGGCCGCGCACTGCTTCTCTACCGGCGGATCCGTGAAGATCGGAACCTTCAGCAACGTCGGCAATGTCACGGCCAACTCCGAGGAGAACTGGGACTCGGTCCACGGGACCCGGTACTACACCGGCCAGAGCACGTATCGGGGCGATGTCGCATTGATCCGCCTCGTCAGCGGAAAAACCTCTGGCTCGAAGATCTATCGGGGAGGCGTGAACTCGACCACTGGGTCGTCCGTCATCTCGTTCTACAACCGCGTCGCACAGAATGGCGACGTCGTCTACGTCAGCGGTCGCGCATCAGGCGAGACAGGCCCATATACCGTAGATCTGGTGGGCTGGGACATCCTGTACAGCCCGCCTTCGGATCTCTGGGTGAGGAACATTTCATCCGCGGCGCGCGGTGCGCTCTTCCAGCCGTGCGCCACCAACGGTGACTCCGGTGGCGCGGTGTTCTCGACCGTGAGTGGCGGGGTCAAAGCTGCTGGGATCTTCAGCGGCTTCTTCGTTTGCCGAATCTACTTCACCCCCGTCTACCTCAGTTTCCTCGGGCTGCCCGGGACCCCAAACCTCCAGTGATCGAATGCGCCCTTCATCGCCCTACTTAGCCACGCTCGCGGTCGCGGCGGCCGTCGTGGGGCTGGCCTATATCGGCCTCTCTTGGCGATCGGCGAACGAGCGGCCACTGGCCTACTGGGTGGTCGACGAGCGCCAGTTGGAGGTGGTCTTCCTCGACGCGCCGGACCTGGATTGCGGGATCGGGGCCGTCGAGGAGTCGACCGACGTCGTCCGCATCCACGCCCAATGCCAGCATGCCGTCATCTCATTCCCAGCCTCCGGCACGGCGCAGAAGTACATCTTTCGGACAACGCTGCAGGCGCCACTTGGCGTCCGATCGGTGCAGGACGGAAAGGGGAACGGAGCAACGAAGTGCCAGCTTCCCGGTGAGGATTGCATCGCCCCAGGCTGAGGCTTGGAACGACGCCGCGGACTCGGGCAAGGCCTCGCTTCCACCGAGGCGACGGAGCCCCAGGAATCAATGAGGTGGTTGGATGAAGTCTCTACGGCCGAGAATCTCATCGCCCATTCCCCGGCGTGGAGGTCTCGCGGCCCTCACGTTCGCCTTCGCCATCACGCTGGGGGGTCCGGCAGCCGCGAGTGAAAGTCCGGCCACGGTTACCCCTGGCGCGCAATCCACCGATGGCGACGAGGAGCTGGCCGCGGTTCGACTCAACGCGGAGACCGCCGCCGCTGGCGGTCTCGGCGTCTACTACGACTTCGAGCGCGAGCAATACGTCGCCGTCTTTCCCGTGTCCCGCAAGACAGCGACCCTCGACGTCGATGTGGCCGCGCTTGGCGCTCGAATCGAGTTCCGGGAGATCGAGCTCGAGACGATCGCCGCCGTCGAGAAAGCAGTTCTCGAGCGCACCTTCGACCGTCGGGCGAAGGATGCCACGTACGGGTCCTACCTCGACCTTGCCTCCGGGAAGATGGTCGTCGACGTCGTCGGCGAAGGCTCCATCTTTGCCGACCTGGTGAGAAAGCATCCGGACGCCATCGACGTCCGGGAGGTTGCCGACGGCGGCCTTGACTCGCGAGCGAATGACGCGCCGCCGCACTGGGGCGGGGCCTACATCAGCGCAAACGGCGTGTCGTGCACGAGTGGCTTTGGCGTGCGAAAGCCGAACGGTCTCACGCACATGGTCACTGCCGCCCATTGCTTCGCCGCAGGCGCGACGGTTGCCGGTGGCACAGGCCTTCTATGGGGCGGCGTTTCCGACCGCGGACCGTACCCTGCCTGGGATATGGAGCTCATTAGCGGTAATCACGGAGGCTCGATCTACTCTGGCAACGCGGTCGGCGTGTGGCAGCCGGTAAAGGGCGCGGCCAACCCCGTCGTCAATAGCACCTCGTACTGCGTCAGCGGCCGAACCTCGAACGAGACATGCGGCCATCACGCCGTCGCACTGAACGGCGTGCTCTGCGTTCCGGCCGGATGCACGGGTGGACTCGCCGTCTACCGGGATGGAGTCGTGACGCAAGTGGGCGACTCGGGAGCCCCTTGGTACAACTACCCGGCTAGTGGCGGCGTGACCATCCGGGGCATCCACATCGGGCGCGCCGGAGCCGACATGTTTTCGGAACGCTGGCCGACCATCCAGGCACATTGGAATCTCACGATCATCACCAACTGAGGTCGGCTGCCAGCCGACGCGGCGCTGCGAAATTCTCTTGGCGCGGTGCTGCAACCTTGCGAGCCGCTCGCGCATCTAGATAGTTGATGATGGCGGCCAGCGACAACCCGAACGTCGAGCGCGTTGGGCCCCTGAATGTGGCAGTCCTGGACGCCGCCTTTGCATCCGCACGTCCTGAACTCGTGGCGCTCTGTCGATCGATCGTGGGCGACGAGGCCGAAGACATCGCCCAAGATGCATACCTGCTGGCAAGGTCGCGGCTCAGCCAGCTTCGGGATCCTGAGCGAGCCGCCGCCTGGATGGCGAAGATCGCGCTGAACCTCTGCTTCCAGCGACATCGTCGGCTCGCCCGGTTGATGGAATTGCTGCCGTTCATGCAGGCCGAGCCTGGCTCGCGCCACCCGGAGGTCCGAGAGGCAATCGCCGACCTGCCCGCCACCCAACGAACGGTCATCGTCCTCTTTTATGGCCAAGCCCTGAGCGTCGCCGACATCGCGACCCTTCTCGACCAAAAGCCCTCGACCATCCGTTCCTTGCTCTTCCGCGCAAGGGGGCGCCTGCGCCTGGCCCTCGGCCTCGAGGATGCGCCGATTGAAGTTGGGAGATCCTGAATGCAGCACGTCACGCCTCTCGAAAGCGCCATTCGTCGTGAGCTTCGCGACGAGACGCCATCAGCCCTCCTGGCGGAGGCGGTCGCCGTTCCCGCCGAGCGGACGCGACGACGAGAATCAGGCCGTCGCCTCACGGCTTTGCTCGCCGTAGCGGTCGTTGCCACCGTCGCCGTGCTGGCGCGAGTCGAGCTGCCGCCATCGGCCGGAACGGCCGCGAGTCGCATGACGATCCCATTGGGCGAACTGACGATCCGCATCGCCGAAGGGGCCGTTGCCGTCGATCTCGTTTCAGGTGGTCGGACCACCGAGCTGGCGGCCGTCGATGGCGGTTCGGCCCGTCCCTTCGTGGCCCAGCTTGTCTGCAGCGCGGATGCTGGCCTGCCCGGGATCATGCTCTTCGGCTTTCTTGGGGCACCACCGAGTCCTGCTGTCGCCGGACTGCCGGAAGGGAGGATGTCGGCCGGCACAGATGGGACGTTCCTCTACGCGGTCGATGCCGCTCCTTCACCCGGAGACGTCTGGACGATCACGACGCCGAACGCCACATTCTCGGGTCCGATTGCCGTGTGGGGCACGCCCGATTCGAGTGGCTCGGTCGGGCTTCCGACCTGCGTTGCCTTCGATCCCAACACAGCGCCGACGAAGCCGTGATGGTGGCGTGGAGTGGTGGGCTGGTGGGTTAGTGGGCATTGAGCCTGCGAGCAAACTTGGCGGGTCACAACGAGGGAAGTCCTCAGCTCGGCCGATCGCGATAGCCGCGATTGCGACGCCCTGAGTGGGGGCCGAGTCGAGGGTTATCCCTAGTTGTGCGCTCGGGAGACGGCACTAGTGTTCAACCGGGACGGTGCACGCGAAGGCTTTCGCTCGTCCCGAAAGCTCGTCGCATCCGAGCGGCGGAGGTGGGCATGCTGTTCCGGCTGAGGCAGATGAGTTGGACAGGCGCGCTGGTCCTCGCTATGTCAGCTGTTCTGGCGGGGTCCCTGTCGGCGACTGCGGGCTCGCCGGTGGCGACTGCGGCTCCGCCGGCGGATGACCGGCCGATCTACCAAGCGCTCGTCGAAGCGCGCGGCGGCAGAGAGCCGGCGCGGCCGGGCCCGATGGCGATCGATGAAATCCGCCGCATCCTGACCGAGGAGAGCGAGAAGCCTCTCTTCGACGGAGTCCTCCAAGGTTGGCGGCTGGCTCCAGACAACATCCTCGAAGAGGAAGGGCTTGGCAGGAACCTGTCCCTGGATTGCGAGCCGGAGTTGGTCGACAGCGACACGGCGACCGAACTGGACTTCACGCTCACCTACGTCCCCGCCGACATCGAGGTCCGGGGCAAGCCAGAAGTCACGAAGTGGGTCTGCGACGGTGCGGCACTCAACGTCACCAGCATGATGACGCTAGATACTCCGCTTGGCGAAGGGATCCTCATGGTGTATCGGGCGATATGGGGTAAGCGGGACATCGACCTCATGGCTCCATACGACAGGGTGACCGAAGGCACCATCAATGGTGCTCCTGCGATCTTCGTTCAGCCGGCCGATCCACAGCTCGGCTTGGGGACAGGACAGGTCATCGTGATCGAGGACGACGCCGATCCGGAGTACGTGGTGCTCCGCGTCTTCGCTGACAACGGAATCCCATTTGACGAGCTCGTGCAGCTGGCGGAGGGAATCCGATGAATCTTCGCCGCGCGGCCCTTCTTGCCGGCGTTTGCGCAGTCATCCTCGGCGTCTCCGCGTCACCTATCTCGGCCGCCGGTCCTTATGACATGCGGATCTGGATGATGCCGCCGATGGACGTCTCGAGCGCCAGCTCATGCCTCACTCAGCGCTGGCATTCCGCCAATGGGGACGCACTCGATTGGAACAAGAATTGCGGTTCTGGCACTTCGAACATCTACTTCCGGACCCGAGCGCTGAGTGAGGATGAACCTGACATTGTGTTGATCCCGTGGGCCCAGGCTGAGCCCTACCAGCTCCCGGACCCCTTTTGCGGAACTGGGGCAGGGAGCGGGTACATTGACCAAGCCCAGGCCCGCATCCGATCGACCTGGGACGGGCTCGTCAAGGGGCAGATGGTCTTTGCGCATGCGGTGGTTTCGACGACATCACCGAAAGACATCCTCTTCCAAGGTGGCCCCAATTATTGGGACTACTCATGGTTCAACAGCTTCAACATCGGCGACACCGCCAGCGACGCCGCGGTCCCCGATTGCTGGACCGGCTATCACCTCCACGAGAACAACGTGACCAGTTCCGCATGGGATCGATTCAACACGATCAAATGGAACACAGCGCCGACCCAAGCGGAATACGACAACGATGCCGTCGGGAACTGGACGCGGAGCCTGGGCTGGGTTGACGACTGAGCCTGAGGTGCGAGCCCGGGACACGGGCGCTCGGGCGCGAAAAGCCAAAGCGGTCGCGGCCACCTTGCTTGGGTTCGGGCTCGTCTTTGGCGCGTGCAGCCCGATCGTCAGTCCACAGCCGGCAACGCCGTCGCCCGCGCAGAGCCTCATGCCCGAGAGCACGACGCGTAGCGTGCCGCCAACGAGCGCGCCAGAGACCGAGTTTCCTGACCCGAGCGCGGTAGTCGTCGCTGACTGCGGACGGGTCATCGCCGCCACCGAACCGCGCCCCGCCCCCAAGCAGGGTCTCGCGGTCTACTCGACGCCCAATGGCCTGTCGCTCTACAGCATCTCAAGCAACAGCAGTGCGCACCTGGATGCGAGCAATTCTCCTAGTGGACTCCGGCCACGATTCCGCACCCCGCGGCTCGTGTCCTTCGTCCACCTCCGCGAGAACCCCGACGGCGCACACACCTTCGGCCAGGACTCGCTGGTGGAATTCGACCTTCAAGCCGACAGCGCGACCGAACTGCTCCGATTTCCCAACAGCCTCCTCGCGTTCGACTGGAACGACGACGGAACGGTCCTGGCGTACCTGCTCCGGACGCAGACACAGACGCTGGTAGGGCCCCGAATCCTTTGCTCGTTTGACTCACGCACGGGCAAGACATCGGTGCTCCGACAGATCGAAAACCCGTTCGGAACGAGCGTCGGTCAGCGGGAAGAGACCGCGGTTGCATGGTCGCCAGGCTCCGAGGCGGTGCTCGTGACCGATACCGCCGCGCGGCCGAGTCTGTTCATCGTGACGATCGATGGGCGGGATACCGTGGAGCCGCGGAACGGCTCCTTTGGTCGGTGGCTCTCGGACAATCGAGTGCTGTTCCAGGAAGACCCGCAGGAAGCCGCTGCGCCTTGGGAGTGGCTGGCCCTATCAGCGGCGACCGGCGCGACTCGGCCATCCGGATTCCCGAGCGCTGCGTTCAGGCCGGCAGCGTCGCCATCGGGCAAGCTGATTGCGTACGACGATGGCGATGCCGACCAACCCGCGGTCTTCGTCTTCGATACCGAGACGCGAGCGACGACACACCTCGCGGATGGCTTCGTTGCCCCGATCTGGATCGGCCCAGATGTCGTGGCGGCGACGGCTGTCCAGCCGTGCACGTCGGGAGAGTTCTGCGACATTCCGTGGTCGCCGCTCGAGAGCACGGTGGCGATCCACGTGGAGACGGGCAATGTTGGAGATCTGGCGCTGCCAACGACCCTCAACGAGGTCGCTCGATACGGCCCGATCGACGTGCTGCTTCCTTAGCGTCGCGCGGCGTCTATAACCGGTCCTTCGGGGCCGGCTAGCTTCGGATGCGGGGCGAAGGTGGCGTGATGCCAAGGCCACGAAGAACGGTTACGGGATCGAGGCTCGACCCGCGTCAGCGGATCAAGCCGGCCTCGCGCCCCTCCCTCCCGGCTAGCGTCAGCACTTCGAAAGGTGGCTCCAGGCATGACCTCGATCCGCATTTCAGCGGTCCTCCGCGCCTCGAACGACGGAGCCAAGCACGTCACGATCGAAGGCGGGAAGGTGCGCGAGGTCATCGACCGCATACTCGCCGCGCACCCCAGGACCGCCGGCCAGCTCCGGACCGGCCAGCTCCGGACCGCTAATGGCGAACTGAACCGGTCGTCAACGTCTTCGAGGTGCGGCACCTGTTGGCGCTCGACACGCCGGTCGGGGATCGCGACGAGGTGGTCCTGCTGCCGGCGATGGCGCGCGGCCGAGGCGCCGCGATAGGATCACGGCCTCCCGAGCGGGAGTAACTCAGCTGGCAGAGTGTCTGCTTCCCAAGCAGAAGGTCGAGGGTTCGAGACCCTTCTCCCGCTCCAACAACCTCTTTCATCCACGAATTGCCGCTGTTAGCGCAGATTTGTGTGGATAGGTGAGGTTGACGGGTCTCCGATTCTCTCCTGGCTTCCCGGGCCAAGGGAGCCGACACATTCTGCCCGGCGGGCAGCCCCGATTCAGCTGACATTCTGCCCGCGATTTCGAGGCTTCTGATGGTCCCCCGCCGCGGGGCGAGGAACGGTGAGCGATCTACGCGCGCCGCCTCGAAAGATCCGGCAGCGGGACAGATCCATGACGTATCCAGAGGGCGGCCCGAACCTCCGGCCCGGGGCCGATCGGTCCCTCTGAGCTCGGCTCCGCGCTACTCCGCGACTCTCTCGCTCGACGATCTCTTCGAGGAGTTCCTCGCCGCCTCCGCCTCGATCATCAACGACCGGACCGAGAAGGGCTACCGCTACGACTGTAGGACACGAACACCTAGTTGCTCAACGAGCCGAGAACCGGCCCGAGCCCGACTTCGAGGACGAGGACGTGACGCCACGATGATCCTGCTCGCGACCGACACCAGTCACCGCACCAGCGATGTCACCCGTAGCTATGTGATGGACATCGATCTTCGGGGACGCTTGGGCTTTGGTACGTCACGGCAAGTGGGATCGCGAACGCCGGGCGCCCCTCAGCCGGGAGACTGTGTCCGCGATCCGCACCTACCTTCGGCGCGACCGACCCGCCATCAGCGGCACGCGGCCTGAGGAGATGTCCGACCGTGCTCCGCTCTTTCCATCGGCCCGCGGCGAGCGCCTGACGCCGAGCGGGCTCTACCAAGCAATCACGCGTGCCTACAAGCGGGGCGGCGGCTCCACCCGTTTCGGGCTCCATCGCCTGCGCCACTATTTCGGAACGACGGCCGCCAACGGCAACATGCATCCGCGCATCAGCCAGCAGATCATGGGTCACGCGGACGAGAAGAGTCAGCGCGTCTACCAGCACCCGTCCGACGCTGTGGTCAAGGCGGAGCACGCCCGCGTCATCCCCATTCGAGGCCTTCGCCCGGCTCGGAGGCGCAGGCTCGCATAGGCCCGCCGGTCGCAACACCTCGGATCCGGCGCCGCAAAGCCCATCCGGCTTCGGACCGTCGGGCGGCCCAACGGCTGCGCGACAAGGGTTCTCCCCGATTGTGGTCGCAGTCGTGTCGACGAATACTCATCGAACGTGCCAGCGCGCACGTTTGATTTCGTGCCCATCGATACCCACCTTGTCGCGAGCGGTGGGTTGCGAGGACCTCGTAGGAGCCCAGCCGAATGTCCACGGCCGCCGGACCAAGTCCGCTCCCGCTTCCTCCGCCTGACTGCACGTCGCTCGAGCTCGAACCGGCCATCATCACGGCGGGTGAATTGGCGGGTGAGCTCGGCGGCGGCACCGATCTCTCTCTATTCCACGTGGGTGGGCTGCCTTCAGGTGCGACCGGTCATCCGCTCCTCTACATCCTGAAGAGGGCGCCTGCCCGCTATCGGTTCGACGACCCCCGGGTCGAATACGCGGTGTGGTATGGGTCGCGGACTGCCACCGGGGCGTTTCTGGAGGTGTATGGCGATACTCCCGGGCGCTTGGTTACGCCGGCCCAGCGACTAGGTCGAGTTTGCGGAACGGTAAGAGTCGACAAGGAGGTTCGCCTCCTGAACCTGCAAGCGCCCGCCGTCCTCGGGGTACAGCGCGGTCCTGATCGACTTGACGATCGCATTGGGACCGTGGGTCGGTATTCGCTGACTCAGGCGTGGTCGCGCCGATTCTTCGACTGCGACGACCAACTTGGCGGGCTCGTGTATCGGTCCCGCCTCGGAGGCGGCCATGGGCCTAACGTCGCCATCTTCGAGCCGAGGACGCTGACAACACTCAATCCGGGGGACGCCGGCATACCTGTGGACGACGCGTCTTTTGACGAGGCACGGGCAGTCCTTCTCAGTGCTGTAGGCGTCGCCTGGGGTTGACGAACTTGACATAACTTACGAACAGGACCAACATGAAGGCATGGGACCACAGGCAATCTCACAGGCCAACCAAAGCCGCTACGTCCTCACCGTCGCAGTCAAGGACACAAGCACGAACGCAGCGGTAGAAGTTGCGCGCGCTCGAGTAGGCCCATCCGGGAATGTGAGCGTCGACGCCGTCGACGTTGAGGGGCTGGACCGAAGTCTCGCCTTGCTCGCCGCCGTTCGATTTGCTGACTATCCGGTCTCGGCGTTCTCCCGCAAGGCGATGGGCCGCCTCTTCGAGCCGACCGCAAATGGTCACCGAGGGCGGGAGGCCAGCGGTACCAAGCCGGCGACGCGAGCCGTTTACGATCTGCTGACCGAATACCCGGTTGGCAAGCGAGCCAAGGCCCGAACGTTGACGCTCATCCGAGTGCATTTCGAGGCCATGGTCGCGAGCTACGCTACCGACCTCGTTCGACTGCTCGAGAAGCATGCCGGCGAGGCCCCGCCGGAGGACACCTCCGACGCATGGCAGCCAGACGACCGACTCCTGGACCAGCGCGATCGGATCTTGCGATACGGCGGCAGTGGGCCGATGTCCGCCTCGGAGATCCAACAGTTCCTCGAGCTTAGTCGCACGACTCTTGCGGCTCGTCGCCAGAGTGGGGCTTTACTCGGCCTGCCTCTCGGGTCCTCTCGCAAGCTGGTGTATCCGCGCTGGCAATTCGATCCGAGCCGGCCAACTCACCTCTTGCCAGGTCTCAAGCCAGCCTTGTCTCGCCTAGCCTGCTACGACCCGTGGGGCTTGGCTGGCCTGTTGACGAGTAGTCATCCAGCGCTTGATGGCTGGACGCCGCTCCAAAAGCTGAACGACGATCCATCGAGCGCCGACATGATCGCCGGACTACTAGAAGCGGAATACCTCCAGTTACCCAACCAAGAAGCCACTTCACCTACTCGTGACGCAAACGACACAAGACGAAGGGAGTCGAAGCACATGGCCAAGACAACCCCCAAGCAAATTCATGTGGTGAAACGGCCCGATGGCTGGGGTGCGGTCCGGGCGGGCAACTCGCGATCGAGCATTGAAGTCAAACCCACGCAGGCAAGGGCAGAGAAGGCCGCCAAGGACTTGGCCCGACGGAGCGGCGGCGCCGAAGTCATCACGCACGGGCAGGATGGACGTATCCGGTCCTCGGACACGATTGCCCGAAAGGATCCCAATCCTCCGATCGATCGTGAGCACTGACCTTGTCGGTCGTCGGGAGCCCGTTCACCCTGAGTGACATTCGGGAGCTCGCGCGCGACCCGAACATAAGCCTCGCAAGCCTCCGAAGTGGGTCCGGATTCTCCTATCCGCAACGCGGCTGGATCTACGCCGCTGCGGCGGCGTACTACGAGCACGGCCGGAACGCCGAGGCGATGTGGGCCAGCCTCGAAGCCGAACTTGAACGCGGCCGAGGGATCACGCCGTTCAAGTTGCAACAGGCAGAAACCGTTCGCGTCCACCTCGAAACGTTCCTTGCCCTTGACCGCCGAGCCCCCGAGGCGCCCTTCCTGATTTCGGCGAAGACCTCGCCAGACGCCGTGACGTCATGGCGGAATCACCTGATTCGCACACCTCTTGGGCTCATCATGCAGGGCCCGCAAGGTCCGATCATGAGGCTCCTGTGGGCGGAACGCGCCCTGATGCGCGGGCGAAAGGGCGTCGTGATGGTGGTGGCGGCGACCCTCGCGTTGGCCGAATCGACGCACGGCAGGCTCGTCGGTATCGAGACTTGGCACCTGCGGGAACGCGGTCACGCGCCGAAGTCCTACCGCGCTCCGGATTTGCGTGCGAGCTGGGCGCGGCTCGATCGGTTGCTCAGTAGCACCGAGGCCCGCATTCGGCGCGCGCCGTACGTCTGATGCGGCATCTCACGCGGTGCAGCCACGTTGCGATCCATCAATCCGTTTGCGATTGTGCGGGATTCGCCTGCGGTCGGTCGCTCGGCCAAGGTTGATGCCGCCCGAGAATGGCCTGGCCATCTCCCCAGCCTTCCGAGCCCTCCGGTCGCATGACGTCCACCAGGGCTTGCGAAAGGTCAACCGACACGTTGGCCTCGTGGCCACGGAACTGCACACCACGCAACTCGTGGGTATGGCCGCTGCGCTTGGCACGACGGTCAAAGGCCAGGAGGTCGTCAAGGATGCAAAGGCTCTCAAGCAGTACGCCGCTGAGCAGCTTGACATCACGCCATGGGCCTTCGACGGTGTCGTAAATCTGCTAGATGAGCTCGGCTTTGTGCGACGGGTGCAACGTGACGGAGCTGGCGAGATCACCGACTTCTTCGAGACGGTGCCTGCGGAGTTCGACACTCTGTACGGTAATCTGGGGGAGGTCTGGGCCATCCGGACACATACGGAGATCGAGACGAGCCTGCTCGAGGTGGTCAACGATCTCTCCTATGGCCCGCGTCCCGTCAGCCAACTACAGATTGATGCCGGCGTCGTCGACCGGGTCGTTTCGATCGGGCGGGCCGCCATGGCAATCGAGACTGTCGACCTCCCAGATGGCGCAATCGCCTACTCGCCCTATTTCGCGTACGAACGACCTGCCGAGGTCGGTGAGCTTCTCGGAATGTTGGATATCGACGAAATCCGGGCGTCGGTCGAGGAGGTCCGACGCTACCAAGGCCTGCCCATTTCGATCGGACCGCACAGCCGGACCCTGACCGACCTCGTAGCGGGCGGCCTGATCGCTGGTCCGGCAGTGGAATTGCCCGACGGGCGAACAGAGAGCTTCGCCGTTGCTCCGTACGGGGTAGCGCCCCAGCTGCTGACCGTCGGAAAGGCCTTGCTGGACAAGGCTCTGGCATTGATCGCGGCCGTCCGAGCAGGTGAGCACTTCGGAGGAGCAACAAATCTTCGCGATCCCGTTCGGCTTCTGCAGGTGCTTGCCGACCCGACATACACCATTCGACCACATAGCAGTGCCCGCCGGCAGTACGCGGTCCTGGCGCAGCGCGGTATCGTCCAATTCCACAAGTCGGGAAGTTGGTACGGAGTTCAACTGATCGATAGCGCCGACAACATCGCCGCGGTCCAATTGGCGATCGAGCTTGCCTCGCAAGGCGAGGCCATCGGGAGCAAGGAGCTGCCATACGGAGGTGGGCAAGTCCTCCTCACCGAAGGAAAGTACCTCTCTCCGATCCAAGCGATACCGGCGGTCCGCGAGGGCAGCCCGCTGGCCGGGCGGATGGTTGAGCGTCTCCTGCGCGTGGCTATGGGATACGAGCCAATTGACTGATCACGACTTCGCTCAGAAGGTCGACATGCGTCGGGCATTTTGGGCCATGGGCGCCGCGACTCGCGTCGATGTGAAGTTGAGTGCGATCGTCCCTCGAACCCGCTCAAGGACCCGCGCCCCATATGAAGAGTGGACGGACCTCGATGTTCTGGGCGTCGAGTATTCGCCGCTTAGCGGTCTCGCGTTCACCGTCGCCGACTGCAAGACACTCAAGGGCCGGGTGACGGAGCGGGTGTTCTGGCTCCGTGGTGTCGCCGACTTGTTTGGTGCACGCTCGGCGTTTCTCGTTCGCGACGAGGAGATCGCTTCCGCGGCACGACAGTTGGCTCTTCGACTCGGCATCGCCGCGGTGGACCCCACGGATAGAGCTGGTCTCGTGGAGCAGGCGGGCGAAGTGATGCTGCCGGCAGCCGGAAGTTTTCTTGCCGCCGAGCAGCTTCAGCGATGGATGGTCGCGACGACGCAGACACCCGACACGGCCAAGTCACTGCAGCGATATCGGCGGGCCTACTACTGGACTCTGCCGCGGCGGCGCAACTTGACGCAACTCCCGGCCTACCTCCAGGCCGCAAGCCGCCTCTTGCGCCCGGATGAGCAATGGTGCCTTCTGCTAGTCCTTGACCTCGCTTGGCTGTACCTCGTCGCGCTGCTCGGCGCCGTCGAGGATGTCGTCCGGCTTCAAGTCGCCGACGGACGTGGATCACTGGCACAGATCGTGACCGGCAGTGAATTCGAGTTTCGCGAAAAGGAGCGACTGGCCGCTCGCATCAAGGAACTTATCGCCGAGCTCGCCCCGGAACGCGTAGACCGGATGTCGAAGTTTCCAGTTCTGCCTGACTACTTCGATCAGCTCTCTGATTTGGCGTCACGCCTGCTGCGTCGGCGAGATCTTGGCGTTGGCGCCCTGCGAGTTCTGGAGTTCGTCGGTGTCGAAACCATCGCTGGGCGCGGCGTTACTTGGGTTGAAGCCTTCCCGCACCGTGACGTTGTTGAGGCGAAGCTCGCGTCGGACGTCATCCGTTTTCTCGTTAAGGCAGCCGGGCTCGACCCGGCCTTTGTTACCCGGTTCGATCAATTGATCGCTTCCACCGCTTCCCCTAGCCCGGCTGATGGCGAGCAAGCCGCGCTGTTCGAAACAACGGTTCGGCGCTAACGGCTCGGGAAACGCGCTACGCCTGCCCAAGGGAACGCGGACTTAACGTGCAGGGATGGGACAACGTCTGAACCCTCGGCCACGTGCGGGCAGCCCGCGGTTACCGAACGCGGTGCTGGGGAATGAGCACGGCGAATGCCATCGTCACCGCGGGATGGTAGAGAGCCGGGGCAGGCCCGAGAGCCGCCGACGAACTGCCGACGAGTTGCCGACGACGTGTAGCCGGGGCTCGGTCACTCCTCAGGGGGCGTCAGGCTTCCTCAGTCGCGTTCGGATCGAGTTCGGATGGCGCCATCGCATAGAGGCTCGACAGACGCAATCCCTCGATGAACAACAGGGATCTCGCTCCCGCTTCGAGCTTGGCGATCCGCGACTGCGGTACGCCCAGCGCCCTTGCCGCCGCGACTTGTGTCATGCTGGCGCGTTCTCGACCGGCGGCAAGGCGGCGGCCGATCCATCGAGCCGCCGAGGCGCGTTCTTCGCGCACCACGTCTCTCGTTCGAGGCATGTCTCGATCGTACAGCCTCGACTCGACCGTGGGCTCGAAGCGTCGCAAGGCCGCCTGCGTCGGCGCCCCGAACACGGTGACCAGGGTTCTCCCCAGTTGAGCGGCGCAGGGTTTTGGCCCACGCTGTCACGTGCGGACGCCGCCAGACGCCTCGCCGAACTGGCGTGGTCACGAATGCGGACTGGCAAACTGCGTCGTCGACCTATGCATTGCCTCTAGCGGCACGAGCCACCACGATCCCGGGACGGAGGGTGCGAATGTCCGGTGCTCTTGGGCGAGCCGCAGCGATCGCCGGCTTCTTGGGCTTGGCCCTGGCCTCGACGGCGAGCGCCATGGACAACGACGCTGCCCGGCAACACGCGTTGTCATTTGTCTTGCCTGCCGATTCGCCAATCGAATTAGATTTCAAGGTCGCCGGCGATCGAACGGTCGCCTCCACGGTCGTTGTCATCGGGAACCAGTCGGCCGTCGACCTGACGATAACCGTGGCGATCATCGACTCGACAGACGGGACCGAGTTCAGGTCCACGGACCCGGATAGCGCCCTTCGGCTGACAGTCAACGGTGCCTCATCCACAACGATCCCTGCAGGCAGCGTTCTCGCAGCGACTGTGGGCGTCGACGGTCCTTCCGATCTGACGGCGCTCGCCGGCCTTCTGGTCGCCGAGGCGATAGAGCCCGGAATAGCACCAGCAACCATCCCGATCGAGGCTGCCTTCTCGAACGATGCCGAGCGGTTTGGCGGTGCTAGCGTCGAGCCATCCGAAATCAGCGTGACCATGACGCGATCGCTCCCATGGGTTTTCAAGTGGGACGCCGGCTGCTGGAGCTGGCCTCCGCGCGATTCGGAGGATCTACGGGTCAGTCTCACGGACTTGGGATCACCTGTTGCCCCAGGCACCGTCGTGCGCCAACCGGTGGCTCTCCTGGCCTCTGATACGGGCGGGCGCATGTTCGCGAGGCTCGGGATGCCGAACGGATACCCCAAGGGCGATGCGTGGCTTGAGCTTGGCTGCACCTCCCGGAGTGGAACCTATGCGGGGTCCCTCCCATTCGAGGTAGGAAATGACGAGGCTTCGACCCTTTCGCTCACCATCAAGGTGCAGGATCTGTTCATCTATCCGCTCTTCGCGGTGTTTGCTGGTGCGGGCGTGGCCTACGTGCTACGGCGGCGTAGTGACAACACCAGGCCCCGAGCAGTCCTATGGGAGGAGCTAAGGAACGCCCGACTCCGCTACATCGAGGCGCGCAGCAAGTACGGCGAAGCCGACAGGACGATTCTCGACGGGATCTTCGACCCGGTGCACGAACTTCCAGCGGGCTCATCCGAGGCCGCCAAGCTCTTCCAGAACGTGGCGACGGCGCACAGCAAGGACGACCTCGACAAGGCGACGAAAGCCACCGGCGATCTGCTCGAGGCAGGCGACCTGGTCGACGCCTTGGTGGAAGCCCGTACCGGTCTCCGAGGTCAACTGGCGGGCGAGCTCAGTTCAGCGAGCGAGGCAGCCGCGCTCCGCAAGGCCGGCGACGACATTCTCCAATCCGTCGACATCACCTCGGTGGATGACATCAACGCGCATCTCGACGCGGTCGGCGCCCAAACCAGGGCAAATGCCTCCTGGCTGCGAGCATTCCGGCTCTATCGCCTCGTTTTCGAGCGCTACCAAGCACTTCCCGAAACCTTGCCGGAATGGATCGCAGATCGAGCGCGCCTCGCCAACCCCATCGCGATACGTGAGGCCTACCTCCGGCCGGCCAAGAGCATTCAGGATCTCGAGAATCCGGATGTCCTTGGCCTGTTGCGTGAACGACTGGGGATCATTGAGGTCGCCCTGCGCGCCGCTCCCCGCCGGGATGCAGCGCCGCCGCCCCCGGCAGATTCGGTTGATGCCCTCCTTGACTCCGTCGACGTGCCCGCCATGCCGGACCGGGCCACGCCCGATCGACGGATCAGGTGGCTCCGCCTCGGCGATGTGTTCGAGTTCTGGATCGTCGCAGCCATCGCGGCCGCTGCCTTTCTTGGCAGTGCGTACGTCGACCAAGCCTTCGGCTCGGGTTGGCAGTACCTGGCCGCATTCGTGACCGGGGCAGCCGGCACGCTCGCGGTGAACTTCACCTTGCTTCCTTGGTACCGCAGCTACCGCATCGCACGGACGTCGGAGGGCTGAGGACCGAGCCGGTTATGGATGGGGGCCGCTTGGTCGGGAGCCACCCAGACTGGGCCGATCTCGCCACGGCGCGTCGTTCCGAAGGGGCGCTGCTGGACGACCGAGACGCTGAGGGATTTGCAGAGCCGCTTCAATAGGAGCGACGCATTCGCCCGGGCGCGATACCGTCGAGCTAGGCGCCTTCAGAGGATCGATCAACGGCGATGACCGCATCCCGATTGTGCGGAGGGAGGAAGCGCTCGAGCTGGCGCTCGATCGCGCGCTGACAGACCTCGCAGAACGGTTGGCCTAACGTCCGCATGCGACAGTCGAAGGCGGGCCGATATACAGCGCAGTGGTAGTAGTGCGCGCCCTCGAACGCGCCGATCGTCCCCGAGGCCACTGGGCTCGCCTGTGGGTCGCACTGAGTGCAGTCGACGTTCTTGGTGGTCGGCATGTTCGTCGTCGTGGCGATGAGATCGCGCCACTTGTTCGTGTTGCGGTCGGCATCGAGCGTCACGTTCGGCTCTGATGGCTCGCCGGGGGGGGTGGACCTCATGACCTTCGTCGACGCCGCAGCCGGACAGGTACTCGTACTCATCCGCCAAGAGGAACTCGCTGTGACCCAGTTCATGGAGCGCCACCTCGGCGGCGTTCTGGGCGCTAGAGTAGACCGCCACCTCACCTCCGGAACCGCCGTACGCGGTCGAGTTGACGATGACGATGGCGCGATGGAATTGCGGTACCTGGGCCGCGGCGGTCGTGAGCACCGTCCTCGTGTCGACCACCAGTAATCGGGGAATGCCGGATGCACAGAAGGTGGCGTCGAAAAAGGTCGCGGCGGTCACGGGCGGAGATGCGCAGGGATCGTCGGCCCCCCCGTCGGTAGACGCGACAACGATTCGGAAGACGTTGATCGCGTTTCGGAGGCGGTCGAACGGAGCTGAGCACGACTGGGTCGGTCCGTCGCGCTCATCGTTGGCGCGGTAGGCGACGTTGGCGTCTTTGGGCGCGTTCGCCTCCCAATTGCCGCCGCCGGCGCGCGGTACGGGCGCCTGGAGATGCGAAAGGACCGGCGATGCGGTATACCAAGATAGGATAGTCCGCACCGAACTGGGAGCAGTCGCAATGGATCCGATGCCTGTATGGCTATCAACTGAGGAGGTCGCGGCACGCGTCGGCATGACCGCCGAATGGGTGCGCCGGCAAGTGGTCGCCGGGCGCTTGCCGGCTCGCGTCTTCCTCACCGGTTCTCGGTCGACCTATCGGATACGAGCCACCGACCTCCCGCCCTTCATCGAGCGCCTGGTCGATCAGCACCGACGAGGCGGACTGGCAGGAAACGCTTGAGCGAGCGCGGGGACCGTCATCCTGAGGGCTCATCGAGGGTTGACCCCGGTTCACCGAGCGGCCTCGAGTGCAGGTAGGCGCAGCGACCTTTATGGTCTTGCAGGAACGGGTCGAATGGAGCAGGAGCAAGCGGGATAGACCCGCTAGGGCTGCTCCTGGGCCGTGCAAGCCGTCAGGGTGTCGCGACTGTTTCGCCTCCGGCCAGGGAACGCCGCTGCGCGACCGCCGTCGCGATGCGGAGGGCAGCATGGGCGGAATCCTCATGCTCCCAGACTCGTGCGACGAGCCAACCCTGAGACTCGAACACGGCCGACGTTTCCGCGTCCCGCTCGAGATTGCGGATGCTCTTCCGGGTGCACGTCGACGTCGACGGTGCGCCCGGGAAGGAACAAGCGCAGACGGGACGGCAGTTCCGCAGTGCCGCACTCCACGGTCGCGAAGGCGTTGATCGATTGGAACAGTCGATAGGTGGCCGGGTCCGGCCCGGCTCGATGCGCCGGTCGACCAATCGCAGATCGTCCGTCTCAAGTTGGGCAACACCGGCGATCCAGCGGCACGGCCGGACTGGGCGGCTTGGTCATTGGGGTCCACGGAGAGGTATCGGGCCCAAGATGCGGCGGCCTGGCGTTGCTGCGCATAGGAAAGCTGGCCCCTCACCAGCCGGCAACTCCAAACGCTTAGCTGCCTGATCGCTTCGGCCAGCAAGGGATCTGCACTGCTGCCGGTTACGCTGATGCCGTCGTCGCAAGAACCGGTTCGAAGGCGGCCACGCCGCTAGAGGTGCGCCTCGAGGGCCGCGTTGATGACGTCATCCACGCCACTCTCGACTGGGCGGCTCTCGCCAAGTCGAGAGGGATTCACGACCTACAGGACGCGATAGCCGGCCCCGGCCGCCAGATCCTGAAGGGCTCCAGCTCCAGTGACGGGCGAGCTCGGCATTACCAGCGTGACCGATGCTGACCCTCGCCCGGCCGATTCATGCCGTCGTGACGCCCTGCCCGTGGCCGACCAGCCCGAATCGCTCTGTCGCTCGCGACTAGACCGCGGTCGCGAGATTCACGGGCTCTGCCCTCCCTTCTCGACGGTGAGCGTCTCTGCCACCCATAGGTACGGCCCGCCGCATGGCGGTGGCTGACCAATTATGGGAGAGGGAAGCTCACCGAGTTCGTGGTACCCGCCGCCGCTAACACTTATTGTGTCTCCGCGGACTATCGTCCAACCGTCGCCTGTGATGATGAGTGGGTCGTCGCCGATAAGGGCGTAACTCGCGGGCCAAATGATGAGATCGGACCCGAGATAGAGGCACGCGTCCCTCACTTCGAGAACCCCGCCACCGAGCCCAAGTGGCGTTATAGGCAAATCGCGGTGTTGCAAGAAATGCACGGAGGCTTCTAGTGAGCTCGCCGTAGGCGCGGAGTTACCGCAAGCCCAAAGAGCAGCAGCCCCAATGAGCGCCAGCAACGATGAGATACCACGGTATCTCACGGTGATACGATTACTGCCACGCTCAACGCAAACTCGAAGTGGGATAGGGAATTCACGTATCCCTTACCTCCGCAGAAGATGTCACCACCCTGGTGGGTCAGTATTCCGATCGCGGTGGTGCCGTAGAATGCCGGACCACCGCTATCGCCAGGTTCTGCTAGATCCTCACCGCCACAGTTTTCGATCTCAATCCATACGGCAGAATACGGCCCAAACACGCCGTCGACATCGACATCCTTCCGCGAAACCTCTCCACAATCGTAGTACGTGGTCCTGCCATACTTGCAGATCGTGGATCCGACGACGACCGAACTGTAACTGCGCCTCGCATAGACAAGTCGTGTGGCTCCCGATTGATTGTATCGAAACTTGGGTGTCTCCGCCGTATTGGAGGTAAACCACTGCGAGTCCGAGATCCCACCGTTGTGTTCGTCCCGAAACGTCAGCGGGTAACCGTTCACGTCTCCGCAATTGGCCAAGTGCCCAGCGGTGACGATACCGGTCGTGGTGCCCTTCTTCACGGAGAATCCGACGGTTCCCTGGAGGCCCCCGCACGTCGAGGTGTGTGAGAGTCCGCCGTAGATCTCTACGGGGGTGGGGAGCGTGGTCGTTTCAACGACTCGAGCCAGGTCGGTTGGGATGCGTTCGAGAAGCTCTAGCGTGACCGACTGCTTCTCGCCAGGCAGAACTTGTACTTCAATCTGATTGGTCTTCACGTCAATGCTCAAGCTGTGAGCAATGTCCGCCATCGGAAGGGCTGCGACTGCATCTCGGAGCTCGCGTAGCGACCTCTCGTACACTCTTGTCTCAAGATAGGGAAGCAGGGCCGCGCTTGCCCGACCGCGGACTTCGACCGAGCGATCCGAGGTAAATGCCACAACAAGCTTGAACGTCGGCTTGCGCTCCACCCACATGCCCGCGAAGTCAGAAGCGAAGTCTCGCTCAAGCTCTTCCTGGAGAAGGGCGGCCTGGTCAACCAGAGCCGCGTCGTCCCGAGCCTCCTCGATCGTCAGGCCATGGAGACGGGCGTAAGCAGGCCAGTCGCCATCGTCGGCCGTAGGCGAAGGCTGTGAGTCGTACGCCGCCGACCCTCTGGGCGCGGATGCGTGCCCGCCGACACCAATCATGAGCAGGAAGACCAAGGCTACACGCTTGGTCCTCAACTGCCAGTAGCGGTCCATGCCGAACCTCTCTCGCCTCACGGTACTCCAACTAGCCTGGCGGCCCTCCCCGTGCGGCCGTTGCGAGTATCGCTCGACCGAGACCACTGGGGAATCCGGGAGAACCCTGGGGTATCCCGTGGTTGACGAATGGCCGTTGTACACGACGGACAGATATGGGGCTCGAGGAAACGAGCTCGCCATCGCTCTAGGTCATCTCTGTGACTCTACCGTCTCGCATGGGCGGAGGCCGTACAGCCGCCTCGGGTTCGTCTGCATCGATCCCGCCCAGGCGGCCTCGCATCCCGCCTTGACGGTCAGTTCCGCGGTCCGAGGCGCCGGGTTTCCGACTCATCCTTCCTCCCCGCCTACGCTGTCTGCGCCCGGCAGTTGCGTACCGTACACAGAGGAAGTGGGTCGCCGAGCCCCGCCACGGCGCCTGCCGCGACGGAGGGTCGAGGGAGGGACCAGTGTTCGTACCGCGAGACGAGCTCGCTTCCTCAAATCTCATCGTGGACGCGACGTATGTGGGAGGTCGCGCCGGCAACGCCGCGGATGAGGTTCTTCCTGAGCTGCTCGGCCTCAGCAATCAGGGCGGGATCCGCTATCGCGGATCGGTCGGCAAGTCGCTTCGACTCGTCGCTCTGACCTCCATGTTCGACGATCCTGATTGGCCGGATCACTTCGATCCCGAATCCGGCATCCTGACCTACTACGGGGACAACAAGGAGGCCGGTCGAGAGATCCACACGACCGGCCGGCGGGGCAACCTGGTCCTGCGCTCGATCTTCGACGATGCGCAAAACGGTCCTGCCGGACGCGCTCGCGTGCCGCCGATCTTCGTTTTCCGAACGGCGGGGACTTGGCGAGATCTCGTGTATCTCGGCCTTGCGATCCCGGGAGGCTCCGAATTGACGCTGGCCGACGACCTCGTAGCCGTGTGGCGAACGAAGGGCGGTCAGCGCTTCCAGAACTATCGCGCGACGTTCACGGTGCTCGATGCTCCGGTGGTGGATCGCCGCTGGATCCAGGCCATCCGCGAGGGCGGAGCAGACATGCGACACGCCCCGTCGGCATGGGCCGACTGGGTCGCGACTGGCGCGCGGCGGCCGCTGACCGCACCCCGGTCTCTTGAGCACCGGACGCCCCGGGAGCAGCAGCCGAGGGACGAGGCTGGGCTCGCCCTCATCGAGCGCGTCCGCCGTCACTTCGCCGCGGATCCGTGGGCATTCGAACACTTCGCCGGGACGATGGCCCGGCTCATGCTTCCGGACATCGAGGAACTCGAGGTGACCCGCCGCTCGCGGGACGGCGGGCGCGACGCCGTGGGTCGCATGCGCCTCGGCCGGGGGCCGGCGGGGGTCCTCGTCGACTTCGCGCTCGAGGCGAAGTGCTACAGCGCGCCGAAGTCCGTCGGGGTCAAGGAACTCGCCCGGCTGATATCCCGGCTACGGCACCGCCAGTTCGGCATCCTCGTGATGACGACTTGGCTGGACAGGCAGGCCTACAGGGAGTTGAAGGCCGACGACCACCCCGTGATCGTCATCGCCGCGATCGACATCGTGGACATCTTGCGGGCCTCGGGACGCGGCGACCTCGACGTGCTCCAGCAGTGGCTGGATGCTGAATTCCCGGTGCACCGGGAATTCCTCGGGCGTTGAGGATATCTGTGATTTAGGCGGCTTCTGCTGGCGACTTCACTGCTTCGGCCAGCTGCGTCCGGATAGATCTGCCGAGAGCCCACGCGAGCAGCGGCGGCACCGCGTTTCCGATCTGTTTGAAGGCTGCGTTCATCGTGCCGCTGAAGCGGAACCCGTCCGGAAACGACTGCAGCCGAGCCGCCTCGCGAACCGAGATCGTGCGTGACTGTTCGCCGTCGTAGTGGATGTGGCTGTAGCCATCCTTGCCGAGGTGCGCCGTGAGGGTTCGCGAAGGCCGGCGCGGATCGAGTTTCCACCAACGGTTCGGGAAGTTCGCCACGTCGTACGGCGGTACGATCGATGCGCGCAACCTTTCGACGGTTTGCGGCTCGGACGCCTCGCTCGGATCCAGGGCCGACAAGGCGGCAGCCAGACGGGTCTCGGCCACCTTGAGCGCTTGCGGGTAGTCGGCACCTTGTGCCATTGCGAGGAAGGTCCCGTAGTCCCGCGGTGTCATGCGGACCTTGTGCCCGGTCGAAGCTTTCGCCGAAGCGGTACCAGGCCAATTCCTCATGCCGGCGGCATAGGTGAGCCCGGCCGGCAGGCGGTAGGCAATTTCCTCGTCAAGTGAGCGCCGGCGCATCGACCCGGGATCTAGTTGGTGGTCGCGGATGAGAGGCAGATCGGCCAAGGCCTGCTTGACGGTCACCGCCGCCGGCAGGGCCGGGTCGGGCTTCTTCATTGGAACGAACCACGGACTGTCAGCGGGGACGTGCTTCAAAGCGACCCGCCGCGAGCCCTCATAACCCTTGGGGAGGTCGAGGTGGTGGCTGGGCTCCGGAAACTTCGGCACCGCGCCGAGCTCCCGAGCGAAGGCCACCAGGAACAGGCGCTCACGGATCTGGGGTACGCCATGATGGGCGGCGTTCAGAATGGTGTAACGCACCTCGTAGCCTTTCGACGCGAGGTTCGCCGCGATTTCCTCCGGGACGTTGTGGCCTCCGTGATTGAGGATGTCCGGAACATTCTCCAGAACCACGACCAGAGGCGCGGTCCCTTCGACGTATTCGAGGAAACGCAGGTACAGGCGCGAGCGTGCGTCATTCTTGTACGCCTCGCCGTCACCCGACACGTCACGCAGCTTCGAACGGCCGATGCGCGCGAAGGCTTGGCAAGGCAGGCCAGCCGCGAGAATGTCTATGGCGAGGGCCGGCTCGCCAAGCGCGAGCTCCTCGGCGAGCGCTGCCGGACCCACAGCGGCCATGTCTCGCACAGCGGCCCACTTGGCGTCACGGTCCGGCCCGAAGTTGAGCCGATACGTTTCGGCCGCCTCAGGATCCACCTCGACGTGCGCCGTGAGTTCGAAGCCGGCCCGCTTCAGGCCGAGGGCAAGGCCGCCGCAGCCCGACGCGAGTTCGAGAACCCGGGGCGCCGCACCTTGGCGCAGACGAGCGAGCTTTGTGCGGCGGGCAATTTCGGCCGCTCGAGCAGCCGGTAGTAGAGGAGCGGGCGGACTGGTCACAGGACCTTGGTCGATCAAGTGCTTGTGCCGGGGCGAGGTATTGTAGTCGAACGTCCGTTCCATTTCCACCCTCGGGACATCACAGCCGGTAGCTGATTCATGTACCCGTTCGTCTCGCGATCATGGCGAGATTGTCAAGTGGCACTGGTTTCATCGACCGTCCCCGCTGCCACAGCCGCGACATCGGTCATAGGGCCAAGGGCGGCGATCCTCGTCATGACAGGTGCGATGTCGATGTTCGGGGTGCCGAGCCGGCTGTAGTAGCGGAGGAAGCGCGCGGACAACGCCTCGCCGTACGGGCTGTCGAGAGATGCGACCCGCTCGAGGCCGTCGAAGGTCTCACGCTTGACTGACGTCAGCTGCTGGAAATCCACGAGGAGATCGGGGAGGCCGAGAGCACCCGGTAAGGCATGATGCCGCTCGTCCTGGCGCGGCGGGTTGACGTTCTTGTTGCCGACCACCTTCTCGAGGGCCACTCGAACAGCTTTGCTGGGCGGTGGCGTCGCGTTCCGCACCGCCACCGCCTCCGGCTGCTGCTCGAGGGCTTCGGCCGCCGCGAGCAGCACACGTTCGGCCTTGCCCTGCATCAGGTCGCAAGAGGGCGAAAGTACGACCCAGTGGCCGTTCCGCCCGTCGACCTCGCCCTTGACGAGGTCGCCGACGAGGACTTCGGGCACCGGCGGGATGAGGTACATGCGTATCGGCGGATAGATCCCAGCGGATCCGCGCACCCCTCCGAGCGCCTCGATGAGGGAGCCGCTTCCTTCCTTGGCGATGAAATAGGCCAGCCGTCGGGCCAGCAGGTAGCCGAGGGATGCCGGGTCCTCAGTTGTCATGAGATCGGGCGCGTGTTTCGCCACGAAGTCCCACATGTAGGCACGCTGGCCCTCCTCGACGATCCGGAGGATCGAGCGGTTGAGCAGCGGTAGGCCAGAGTCGAAAGCCGTGCCCACCGCTGCTTCCAGAGCATTCGGGCCTGCGGCCTTCTCGACGATCTGGATGAGCGGGGGGGCCTCCAGATCGCGGGCGTGCTCGGGCAGATTCGTGTAGAAGATGATGGGCACGAATCGGCGCGCGCGGATGGCCTCCAAGGTCCGGATGCCGGCATCAACGTCGGTATGGGCGCCGTCCAGGCGGATGTCGAGAATGACAAGATCCACGCGGCGACCTGCGAGCTCGCCGAGAGCCAATTCGAAGTCCTGTACCGCGATGACTTCGGGGGAGACGCCTGCCGCGAACGTCATCCGGCCAAGCATCTCGCGCACTTGGTCCTGGTATTCGGGGTCGTCGTCCACGACAAGGATCTGCCAGGGCTCCTCCTCGGGCACCGTCATCTCTTGAGAGTCAGTCGAAAGGTCGCGCCGGGAAGAGGGCCCGATGACATCAGCTCGAGGCGCCCGTCGTAGTACTCCTCTGCGACTTCGCCCGCGATCGCAAGGCCCAGTCCGACGCCGTCAGGCTTCGTCGAGAAATAGGGCTCGAACACGCGATCCGCGAATTCCGGATCCACACCGGGTCCGCTGTCCGAGAACAGGACTTCCACCGTTCCGTCATGTGGCAAGACGTCCACGGAAATTTGGCGATCAGTCCGAGGCACCTGCTTCAACCAGTACACCGCGTTCTGGATGAGATTGACGAGGATCTCCTGGATCTCGCCGGAGTTGGCCACCATGGACGTGCTGGACTCGGGGAGGACCGTGCGGACCGATGCCGTGCTCAACTCGGAGCCCAGCAATTCGAAGGCGTCCCTGATTCCCTCCTCGACGATGAGGGGGCCGGGGCGCCGGCGCCTGCGCCCGCCAAAGGGCTCGATGCGCCTGAAGAGGTCGGCCAACGCCGCCGCCTGACGGTCGGCGAGATCAAGATGCTTCCGAAGCTTCTCCGCTTCGGCATATGCCCGCTCGATCTCCTTTAGCGCGAGTTCGACGGCATTCCGGATCTTGCCGAGGGGGGTACGACCATCGTGCACGACCGAGTCGATGAGCTCCCCGAGGGTCGCGAGGCGCCGGTACCGCCCGACTACATCCTGCGCGGCGTCGATCCGACGGACGAGCTCGCGTTGCTTGTTCTCGACCTCGGCGAGGAGCTCCGAGTCGGCGGGGTGACGGGTCCTGACCAAGCCTTCGAGATCAGCCAAGTCAAACCCGACGAATACGCCGCCACGCTTGGGCGTCGCCTCGGGCGCGTGGCGCTTCACGTAGCGCTCCACCTCAAGCAAGGAAAGTACGTTCAGGACCAGCTTGCGAAGGTCCTCAAATGCTCCCCCTGCCATCAGTCCTTCGCGATTCGTCTGGTCTGTGAGCACGGGGTTGCCATCGCCCGAGATGGTTACGACGCCGACGATCTGGTTGTTCGACAGACGCTTCGTCGGATCGTTGACGCGGCGCGAATCGAGCTTCAGCCAATCGTCGCCCGGCTCCCCGTAGGGCAGCACCCGAAAGCCGTCCCGATACACGCTGACGCCAGCCGCATCATTGAGATCCTGGCGGACATTCTTGATTGTCGAATCGAGGGCCTTGGCCACCCGATCAAGCGATGAAGGGTCGCGGTCCCAGACTCGAAGCTCGATTTCGAAGGGCCCGGAAAGCGGCTCGCGTTCATCGCCTAGAGCGAATTTCCCGGTTAGTCGGCTCGGGCGTCCCTTGCCGATCCGGAGCGACAAGTCGTAATGGCCGTCGCCAGCGACGGAGCCTCCAATCGAGTATTCGGGCTTGCCGAGCGTGTCGGACGGCTCGACGGGACCCGCCATCGACGCAAATTCCTCCGGCAGCTCGAGGAAGATCGAGAATTCGCCCGCGCGTGCCTTCCCCTTTGCCGGACTTGGGGCGGGCAGCGGCCGCAGGAGCCTGGCCAAGGTGAGGCGGAGATCCTTGATTGCCTCTTCATTCCAGTCGTTGTGAAGTGGCCACATCCGCAGGACGGTGCCGTGATCAGGGATTGAGCTTCGCTTTGCCGACTTGGCGAGCCGACCGACCGCTCCTTCGGGGTCGAACTCGCTCGGCTCCGCGGTCCACCACTTGGCGACCACATCCTCGAGATACCGCGAATCGTCGAATTGCGTCCAGTCGAAGAAGACGTGTACTTCCTGGGGGTCAGAGGCACGCTTGGTGACCACCTCGAGGCGATCGGCGAGGCGTGAAGCGGCGAAACGTCCGATTCCTTTCTCGCCGAGGACACGTCGACCTCGGCCCTCGCTATGAGTGCGTTGTTTGCGAAAGGTGGTCCCGGGCTCCATCCACGTGTCCTTGATGGTCTCGAGGGCCATGCCGTGTCCGTCGTCGACGACCTCGATCGCTCCGCCGCCTTCTTCGAGCGGCGGGACGAAGCGCACCAACACGAGGGATGCGTCGGCGTCGTAGGCGTTCTTCACGAGCTCGGTCACGGCGACCTTCTCGGAACTGATCAGTTCCTCGCCGAAGGCTCGCAGGAGGCGGGCTCGGGGCCTTAAGGCGCCGCTCTCGGCGTCGTCAGGAACCTCGGGCTCCCGCAGGGGATCGGACGTGGGCACCTCAGCCACCTCCGGCACGGGCGCGTTTGCGAGCGGCGCACCGAATTGCCAACGTCTCCGAGATGGTGATCGGCATCTCCTTGATGGTGCCACGCGGACAGCGGAATCCGGCATCGTTGCCGCAGCGCGTCACAGAACAGGCCGCCATGTCGGATCGTGTCGTTCCCGACGCGATCTGTCGAGTGGGGAGAACCCTCAAGGGTTGCGGCTCTGTCGCGACCGCGTCAGCACTTGGCAGCTTGCATCCCGACAGCGCCTGCGACGCAGCGCTGTCGGCTGTCCTGGGCAAGAGATTCGACGGCACAGTCCCCGACCGGGCAAGGGCCTCGGGTACCGAATCCGGAGAGGGGTTGACGGTGCGTCGAATCGCGCCAGAACTGTGGTTGGCAAGCGGGTGCCGTCGTTTGTCGTCGAGCCACACAGTTTGAGGGACTGGATCCGATGAGCAGCAGGGAGGAAGGCGGGAGGCTGCCGGTGCGGCTGGTCGAGCAAATCCGGCAGTCAATCCTCGAGCGGCCGGCGGTGCATCGGCCGGCTTCGTTGGAGGCCTTCCGCACCGCGGTCAATCACTCGATCGCCCACCAGATGATCGCCGAAGGCGTAGATAGTCAGCGTGCCTTCTCCCGAGCGGATGTCGAGGCCCGGCGGCGGGCGGAACTCGAGGTCCCGGCCATCGAGCACTTCATGGCGGCAGATCCTGCGATCGTGGATGCCCTCGCGCGTGATGAGCTCGATCGTGCGCGCCGGCGTCTTCGCCGCCAGCAGGTGCGGGAGCGCGAGGCCGGGCTGCGTCAACTCAAGTCTTGGGGCGTCCTCGGCACCAGCATCAAGCAGGCGAAGGCGCGCCACCGTGAAAGGGCCGGCAAGCAGCAGCTCTCATTCGACTTGGCGGCCGAGCAGCGGCGAATCATCGCGGAAGAAGTGCCGAGCTGGGATTGGCCGAGCTTCGAACCCTTCGCACCCGGTCTTCGTGGCTTGGTCGAGACCAACCGCAATGGAACAGTCCAGATGTGGACGCTCGTTGCCGACGAGCCGCTGACCGGAGCGGGCGGACGGGACCTCGACGGCCTCCCGCCCGATCGCATGGTGCGCGCCTTCGGCGTGGCTCGCGGGTCGCTGTCCGAGGCGATGCTCTTGCGGCGGGGGTTCATCCGGTCGCGCTTCCCGTGGCGCGGGCTTCGGCGTGGCGACCAACGCCAGCGCAGCTCCTCGTTCGTATCTCGTCCGGCAGGCGAGCTGAAGATCGCTACCGCATCTCGCCGGGCCAAGTCCCCCCAGAGGAGTCGAGGGAAGATCGGCCAGAGCGTTCTAGGGGCACGTTGAAAATTGGAAGGCCCTTTGCTCGTTCGCGCCGCGCACATCATTGGCCATAGCGGACCCGGGAGTGGGTCTGGCCCTCCGGCTGCGGTCCCGTCGACGCCGCCTCCGGCTCGACATAGTTCTCGCCGACGAGGTGTTCGACACAGCGGACGAACCAGTCGAATGGATCGGCCATCTTCTGCATGGCGAGCGCTTGATCGTTTGGTGGCAGCAGATTGAACTGTGCTTGGCGCCAGCCGGCCAGCTGCGGTGGTCCGAATAGCCCGACGGCATGCTGTCCAGCAGCGAGACCGGCGTCGTGGAGTTCATCGTCCGCCGGCACACCGGCCCCGATGTTGGCATTTACGGCCCCGACGAGGGGGCTGGCATTGGAGACCATCTGGTAGGCGCAACAGTATCCGCCCGGATCCGGGCGAAAGATCTTCAGCACGGGCTCGCCGATGCACATCATCGCCGCTCGGACGGCAGTATCCCGGAAGTCGACGCCGGTTTCCTCGAAATACTCTCTTTGCGCCGCTCGGAGAGGCGTCTCGATGGCGTCCTTGCGTCCGCCTGGGATGACGAGTTGCCCGCAGTTGTTCCAGATGATCGGGGCTTGCTGCCATCGACCGTGACTGCGGTTGCCAAAGATGTTCTTCGCCGCGAGGACTACATCTGCGCCCGCGCGACCGGCCATGTAAGGGAGGTGGTAGCACTGCATTGGTGGGCCTCCGAGGGCGCCTGATCGTCACCTGGTGTGAGAGAAGCTCAGCGGCCGCGCCTCCGATGTCCCACCCGGGCTAGACCTTGCCGATGTCGAGATTCTTGACGAAGGTGACCGCCTTGTCGCCGAGCTTCTCGATCACAGCCTGTCGCACCTGCTGGTAGATCTGGTCGTCGAGGTTGATGACTTGGCTGCCCTTGTAGAACTTGGTTGACGCGGACTTGAAGCGGAACCAGAGGATCCGGAGTACGTCCTCGTTGACCTCGAAGTAGAAGGTGCCGATCTTGAGGACGAGGACGCCGTCATTCTCGGACGCGACCCCGACCTGGAAGTTGCCGCGCCGTGGGCCGTGGCTCTGGGTCTCGAACAGCTTCACCTTGCCGTCACCGGCGTCCAGGCTATTCAGGGCCTCCATGGTCGCTGCCACGATGGCGAGATCGTTGCCGGTCGCGACCGCCTTGAGGATCTCGAGGACCACCTTGTCCGCGGTGAATTCGCTGCCCGATGCCTGATAGACCGTGAAGTCGAAGGACTGAATGACCCAGCCGACGTTCTCGAGGACCGTCCGGTAAAACTTGTACCACTCGACGGTCTGCGCTTCCCGGTCGAACTTCGCGGTGGCCGCCAACTGGGCCAGGAGGGTCGAGTTCAGCGTGTCCTGCTTGTGAAGGAGCGAGACGCCCGGCAGAAAGGAGATCAGGCTCCCGGAATCAACGTACCCTGCCGGCTCGGCTTCGGTGATGGTCGCGGGCTCTGCCGCGAGTTCCGCCAAGTCTCCGGGAGTCGCCGGTAAGACGAGCTCTCGCACGAAGGCAATGGACTGCTCGGGACCCGGCATCTTAGTTCTCCTCCTGGTCTCGGACGTTGCCGTCCCTTCGACACGTCGCAGCCGTCACGCCGTGAGGACGTTCGGTGGCCCAAGCCCTAGAGCCTCGGACGCTAAGACGCGGCAGGCCCGGAAGCAATTGGGGAGAACCCTCAGGTCACCCGTTGGCCAGAGAGTCGAACCCTCTTCAATCTGCCCCAGCAGGGTCGGGATCCTCGAACGACATTCGCGGTCAGTGCGTCGAGATCGGACGAAAGGCCCCGCACAGGAGTACTCCGATCTGGCTGACCAGGACACCTGTGCGGGGACTGCTACCGGCAACCGGCTCTGCTGATGGCCTCAGCGAAGCCGTTGACCAACGGTGTCGCTTTTCTTTGCCCCATGCGTCCCCGACTTCGTGGCCAGAACCCGTGACATCAGGAGTCGCTCGGGCGTCAGCGCCCTTTTCCTGGTGGACCGTGGAGCGATTGGCCGTGGGGATGACCGGCGGCGTGACGTTTTACTACCGGGTCGGCGAAAGGCAACCGCTTCGAGACGTTGCCGGCCGCTGGCGGCGCGACTCGTATGGGCGATCTGCTCTCGAGGCCTTTGGCGCCCTGCCGATCGCCTGCATTTACAGAGATCTCGCCGCAGGACGAGCGGCCTGGCTCGCGCTCCCTGAGAGCGAACGCGACGCGATCTTGGCACGTGATCCCGCTCGTGAATCCCGTCGCTGGCTCGCCGCTCTGAAGCCGCTCGTGACGTTCGTCCAGACCTTCGGGCCGATGGGCTTCGACTGGCCCCGGACGATGCAGCTGAACAATTCGGCGGCGGAGCGAGCGGAGGCGAAGGTCGCGAAGTTGGAACTCGAACGGACCTTGCTTGCATTGGGCAAGACGGCATCGGAGGCGACGCTGGCCTCCCGGCAGGTCGGCCTACGCAGACGTCGAGATTGGCAGGTGAAGTTTCTCGGACCGGGCTCTTCGCTCCCCGAGGTGACCGAGATTCGGCGTTATCCGACGCTCGCCTGGGACAAGCGCGTCCACCTCGGTGACGACAGCTTGCCCCAAGATTTCCTCGGTCCTGTTCCGGGCGGTCCACTCTGGCATGAGCAGGACGACTTGCTACGGATCCTCGATTTGGTGCGCGCCTTATCGGCGAAAACCTTCGATCCGCATCGGATCAGGAACGCCATTGCCCGGCTTCCCGGTGTCTCCATGTATTCAACCGAAGAACCCACTACACGGGATCCAGTCGGCTTGTACTGGCAGGATGCGAGCCGGGGGCGGCCGACCAGCGGTGCTTGGAACCCGATGAAGGAACACCCGTCGTCAGTCGACTGGCGTCAGGCCGGTCGCCTAGCCCTTGCCACTTTTCTGAGCCAACTCTCCTGGACTTCCCTTGGTGTTGGACTCGACAAGTTTGGAGTCCCGCAAACCCGATGGAATGTCCTTTCCCCTCGTCGAGGTGATGTACCTCCAACTCCTCGAGCACGTCGAACAGTGGCTCGAGTTCGGAGTTGGCGTCTGCCCCCGGTGTGAAGGGCCGGTGCTCAACACGAGGCGCGGGTCGACTCGGAACGCCGCCCATGGTGGGTGCGGTGACGTCCTCCGCAAGAGGCGCGAGCGCGAGCGATGCAGAGCGGGATAAAGGTCTCGCGCGCGCTCCAAACAAACGTCTTCGGCCACCAGCGCGTTGGGCGCGCGGTGCACGCCTCCCGGGTCGAGAGGCGTCCCTTCTAAGGGATCTCCCTAGTTGGCTCGTGCAACACGGGGGTCTACATTCGGAAAATGGATACGAGCACGCTCGAAGCGCTGCTCCCGCCGGTCAACGACCGAGTTTGGATAGACGTTGGCTTCTCCCGGCGCGCATTCCTGCAAGCCGCGGTCCTCTCGGGTCTGGCAGTCGTTCTGGCGTCCTGCACTCCCGAGCAGATTGGCGACCTGCTGAACAGGATTGCCAATCGGCCCCTTCGTCGCGGCGTCAACACCTTGGCTGCCACAGACCCGATTCTCGACGCCTACCGGACCGCAGTGTCCGCGATGAAGGCCCTGCCGGCCTCGGATCGACGCAACTGGACCCGCCAAGCCGAAATCCACCTGAACTTCTGTCCGCACGGGAATTGGCTCTTCCTCCCCTGGCACCGTGCCTATCTGTACTACTTCGAGGAGATCTGTCGCGAGCTCTCGGGCATGGCTGACTTCGCGTTGCCGTACTGGAACTGGCAGGACAACCTCACGATGCCACCCGTCTTCTGGGACCCGGCTAGCACGCTCTTCGACGGCACGCGTGTTTCGACCGCCACGAGCGCACTCCCGTCGACCGTCTTCGGACCGCCCGCCATCGAAAACATCCTCATCCAGCCGAACTTCCTGCTCTTCGCGAGTGGGCAGATTCCCCTCAGCGGTAGCCAGCGCCAAGCCGCTTCGGGTGGGCAACTCGAAGGTGGCCCGCACAATCGCGTGCATACATTCGTTCTTGGCAACATGGTGACCTTCATGTCGCCGCTGGACCCCGTCTTCTGGACCCATCACAACATGATCGAAGCCATCTGGGTCGAGTGGAATATCCGCCGCGGCAACCCGAACACCAACAGCTCCGACTGGCTGGACCGGCAGTTCACCGAATTCTGCGATCGAGCGGGAAATCCCGTCACCGTTCGAGTCCGCGACACAATCCTCTATCCGTTCTTCAACTATCGTTTTGACGATCCGGTCCTGGGGGTGCCGTAGCAGATGGCTGGCTTTAGCGAACCCAAGACGGAAGAAGAGGCAAAGGCGCTCCAAGCCTTCCTCGAAGCCGGTGCAGAGACTCGCCTCGAGCTCGTGCAGTCGTTCCCGGCGCCAGAGGGTGCCGAAGCCCTTCTTGACGCGCCCGGAACGCTCGTGTTTGACACGACTGGCGATGAAGTTCGCAAAGTCCTGCTCGAGACGAGCGACCGAAGGGTCGTTCTGAGCCTCGACGTCGTCGGCCTTGACCGAACCCACGACTTCGACCTGTACCTACTGCTCAATCGCGACCTCGCTCCGGTCGACGTCTCGCCCGATGAGCCTTCATTTCTCGGGTCGCTCGCCTTCTTCTGCGAGGTTGACGGGCCCGAAGGCGTGCTGATCTGCCCAATCGATCGGGAGAACCCGCTTCGATTTGACCTCGATTTCACCGCCAAATTGGAGAGGCTGGAAAACTCGAGCGATCGCATCCGAATCACCCTACAGATCGTCCCGCCCTCCGATCGCAACGTCGAGATCGGTGCCTTGTCAATCGCAGCGAGCGAGATCAGAGTCCTCACATCGACCGTGAAGCTCGCTGCTTAGCAATCGTCCTCGCGCTCGGCTTTCTCCTCGTTGGGTGCGCCGTTGAGCCGACGGCAAGCCCTGGCGTTACGGGGGGCGCTACGACGCTGTCAGCATCGTCACCAGTTGCTCGCATAGATGTGCCGGCAGGTGAGGCACGGGATGTCATCACCGTGCGTGTGAGGACCTCCAGCAATCCGATGCGGCAGGCTTGGGCAATCGACCTGACTCTTCAACTCGCGAGCGGCCAATCATTGTTTCTCGGGAGCATCAGTCCCTATCCAATCGATAGCCGAGGCTCTTACACGGTACCCATACCTGCCGGCGCTGGTGAGCCGCTCGCTGAAGATGGCGGCGTCCTTATAGTGGAGTTGCAGTCGGCGTCAGGGCAGCCGATGCGTGAGCCGCTCACGGTCGAGCTGTGGCTGATCTGGGCAGGGCCCGGAGGAAGCGGAACTGGAACCGGCAGCCGCTGGCAGCGCTGTGAGTGCGACGAGGTCGAGGCTTCCGTCCTGGGCCTGACAACGAGCCCAAGCTGACCGCGTGTTGGTCAACTCGGGCGCCAAGCGCCATTGACAGAGTGGGCCCGGAAACAAGCCGTTCATGAACTCTTGCTTCGCGCGGGAAGGCGGGTCGGAGAATCAGGCCGCTGCGACGCTGGACTTAGGGTTCTTCCCAGTGGACTCCGGCGGCCAAGTGGGGTTCTCTCCGTTCCAGGTAGCTGCGCCTGCGAGAGTCACCCGTGGGCCGGCGGATTGCCGAGGCGGACATGCCCTGGAATGGCGTCGCCGTCAACTCCGAGATCCTCGCAGTCCACGCTGCCCTGGTCCCCTCGGGGCCCCAAGGCGAGGTCGTGCTCTTCGGCGGGGATGAGCATTGGAGCGCGCAACAGGAATCCGCTGGCGGCGATCGCTGGAAGAAGACCCGCGTCTACGGACGTTCAGGGCCACGCGATCGTCGCCGCGACCATCGACTCGCCTGACAGCGACGTCTTCTGCAGCCACCACGCCTTCGCCGCCGATGGCCGCCTCCTCATCGCAGGGGGTAGGTTGGGCAACCACCGAGGACCCGAAGACCCGCAAGCGCTACATCGCGATGGCCGACGAGCTGCGTGAGACGCATCGGCAACTGATCGCAATGGCCGAGTCTCCGAAGGGGCTCGCGGGTATCAGCGCAAACGGTGGCGTGACCACCCTCGAGGTTTCGCTATCTGAGATGGAGCGTGCCGTTGGCCGCGTGTTCGCCGCCGACAATCCGCGCTTCGACTTCGGCCGATTCATGGATCGCGTGGCGTCCCGATGAGCCGACAGTACCTCTGGTGCGCCAAGCACGCGCCGCGGCCCGCTCCCGTCGCCTCACCTTTCGTGCGTTGAGCACTCACTCGAAGCCTGCCCGCGCAGGAACTTCCCCGATGCCTGGTCGTATCGACATCTTCATTCCCCGCACCGCCGATGGAGAACTAATGACGGGTCCCGTTTCAAAGCACCGGCTTCCGAAGGTGCGCAGCATCGACGTCCGCAACTTTTTCGATCCGCAGGCCGACCGGAACTTGCCGACACGATCCCTGCGCCCAAGCCGGAACCTACGCCAGCCTCTGCACCGCGAGGCTGGCGGTTCGCGCCAGTCCCCCGGGTTCCAGTTCTCCCAAAGACTGAAGTTTCGGCCGCTCACTGTGGCCGGAAGTTTCAGACGCGCACGGGCTTCGCGTGGCACATGGCGAACGTCCACCCGGTGGCGGTTGGACGCGCCGGGTGATCTTCCTCGCGGGCGTGCGGTGGCACGCTCCCGACGGGCACAACAGGAACGAGGGTGTCCGGTCTGGCGGCTGGTTGGTGATTGAGGGTCGCGCCTGCGTGTACGAGTATGTCGCTGGCCCGTTCGCGACCAGGGAGGAAGGTGAGCGGGCATGTGTTCCCGGGTGACCTTTGCCCCTGCTCCTCGTCCGCGAAAGTCCGAGCAGGTGCTGGACGACAAAGGTCGTTAAGGCGGGGCGAGCCATCGGGCCTCGCCCCGCCACTCTGGCGCAAATAATGGCCGTATCGCCAACGACTAGTTGGTCAACGCCCACCGTCCGCTCACGCCAGCGATCTTGTTGTACCGCATCGCGAAGCAAACCGAGTTGGTCGCCGTTGACCGGCCAATGTGCATACCGCGAATGCCAACATGCGTCGGAGTGAGGTTGTCTCGATAGTAAAACGGCGCCCCTGAATCGCCGCCTTGAGTTGGACAGTACGACTCGTTGCCTTGGACGTACGCATAGACAATCAAGGTCGACAGGCTACCTGGGACGCCGCAGGCGTCGTTATTGATTTGCCCAGTTAGGCTCAACACCTTGATCCCGGTATGCTCATATGTCTTTGCGCCACTTACGGCGTAGGTGGCACCGACAGCGGGGTCGCCTGCCCCGAGGCTCACTATCCCAGGCCCACCGGTCTTATTGCCAATATAGATGGTGTTGTCATAGTTCTTGCCCGTAATGAGCTGCACGTCGGCATTGTTACTCGGCGGACCATTGGGATCAGTTGGGCACCAACGCCCTCCCTGCAGAGTCGTGCCGATCACACGATTGGCATCCGGTGAAAGGACGGTGTAGTTGACAGGGCCGCAGTGCGCTGCAGTCACCAAAGCCTCGGTGCTGCCGTTTGTCATTGCGAAACCCGACGTGCAGTCGAAGATCTCGCTGGTTAGGCCCTGGTATTTGAGCGCTGAGCCACCCCAGAATGGGGAAAAGTCGTTGAAACGGCTTTCCTGAACCACAGTCGCCGGGCTGTAGCTGACGAGCGCTCGGGAACTTCCCATCGAATCTAGAACATCGTCCTGGGCCGCGGACCCGGATACCTCAAGCCGCTCGGAACGAGGGTTGAACCAAGATGATAAGGACTCTCCCCGCGTGAGGCCTCGAGCAAACGTGTCCAGCCGGTCTCTGGCCAACTGAAGGTCAGCAGACTCTACCTTCGAGATCTTGACTACCACGCGGACTGGCGAGGGACCGAGAGCCCTAACCTCAAATGTGGCCCTCTTGGTAGGAGGTACGAGAACCACGAGGGACGCTGTCTCTTCGTCGTGATAGAAGCCGAGGGCACCTGCGGCCTCGGCCTTCGCCTGGAATTCCACGAGCTGCCTCTCCTCATCGACGGTGTCGATCCAGTTATCGCCGGCTGCGAGCGCTGCCTGCGACTGCCCACCAATTCCAACCGCGATCGCTACTAGGGTTGCGCTGACCAAGGCATAAATCCGTCGCATGACCCCCTCCTAAGAGACGTACCACGTGTTTGGCGTGTGCGCGTCGGACGAACAGCACCTCTTCTAGGGCTCCAACATCAATATCGGCAGGACTTCGACCGCCGGCTGGTCCACAAGGGCGCGGACGACCTCGTCCGTGAGAACGGGCACGCGGACCAAGGCTCGGTTGCGGGATACATCGATTTCGACCCTCCACCAAGCTCCGGCAGGCCGGGGCAAGTTTTCGGCCACAGAGGACAGCTCAGCCATCGAGAACCTCACTCTCACCACGCAAAGTGCGAACGGGAATAGTCGACGGAGCGCGACGCCCGTAGACACCAGGTCTTGCGTCGTCGCCACGACGATTGCACGCTGCGGCCCATTCGCGACCCAAATGCCCGCATAGGCCGTCGGATTCGCATCGACCTCGGCTTTGAGGCGTTGGTAGGCCGCCTCCGTGTCACCAGCCCAAGGGTCCTCGCTCGCCGCCCCAGGCACCTCAAATTCACAGCTCAACGATGGAGATGCCGGGAGTCTGACTGCCACCCCGCCAACCGCGTCAACGGTGAGAGATTGACCATTCCAGATCCCGTGGAGGACGACATCGTCGATGATGCTGGCTCCCGCGAGCTTCCGAACCTGCCCGATCGTCGGGAGGTCAACGCCTCGAACCTCAACACTCAGTTGGGAGCATCTGTATTGGGCACCCGCCTTATCGAGCAGCCCATCGAGTCCGGTACAGAGGAGTGTCGCCTCGCCGTTTCGCGCCACGAGCTGACCGACGCCGACCGCCCGATCGCCCGGACGGACGACGAAGCCCTCTGGCCACACCGCGCCGGGCGCGATGGTTTGCCTCACTGTCGGGCTGACGGATGGCCTGGGCGGGGTCGAGACGAGCGCGACGGCGACCCCGGCCAGCGAGATGACGGCCGCTCCCAAGACAAGCTTGTACCGGCCGAGCACACCTATGCCGCCTTCAGCCATGCGCGCCCCCGTGTGAGCTGCCGCTCGAGGCGGCCGGTCGTCTTTGGCAAGCCCAGAAGCCCCATCTACGTTACTCCTGCCCTCGAAGACGCCACGCCTTGCCGCTTACCGGCCGCTTGTCTTGCGCCTGCTTGGCACGACGAAAGGACGCTCAGCGGATCGCCTGTGTGAGTCGAGAGCCCCCGTCGCCCGCTAGTCCCTGCTGTCACGACGAGGCGCCGTGCGGCGCGGGGGCTGAGGCAGACTATGGAGCCGCGCTTATCGCGTACTTATGCGGTGGGCAGACCGACGTTGACATCGGGGTGGCAGGTAGATGGACGAAGTCGCGCGTCGCGAAGACCAATGGATGGAACTCGCCAAGCGGGGCGGCCCGGATGACGTTCAGCCGAGGCTCCTGCACCCGGGTTTGAGGCCAGCTTGATGATCCGCTCGAGTAGCGCCACGGGCTTCTGTGTCGGGTAGCCTCGACGCTCGGTTCCGCGCCCACGGACCATCGGAACATCGGTCCACACGTCCTGAAGTGGGACGCCTTTGCTCTCATCGAGGTACCGCTTCAGCTGCGGGACGTTGCCGGGTTTTGTCTGGACGACTCGGCCCTGCTCGTAGAGCTCCTGCATACGAGTTTCGCTGTATCGCCAGTACCGCATGACGCCGAGGAACTCGTAATGTGGATTGCGCTTCTCTGGTGAAGCGCCGCCGGGCGCCGTCATGTCGGCCAGGTTGTAGCGGCGACCGGTATCCGGCTCGATGTGTCGGTACCACGTAGCAATGGTCGAGTCGGGTAGCGACGTGTAGGTGACGTTGAACGTGTAGCGATTGGAGACCGAGTAGTACAGAAGGACGTCATGGACACGGCCGAGGATGCGCTGACCCTGGCCCACATTGTTGTGGGCGTCGGAACGTCGCCATATCACCTCGGCCCGGAACTGCTCGGCCCCGAAGATGGCGTCGAGGAGGAGCTTCAAGTAGTGACTCGCGGTGGGGTCGCAATGGAGCCAGAGCGACCCGGTCGATTTCAGAACGCGACGCAACTCCACGAGCCGAATTGCCATCTCGACGAGGTACGTAAGGAGCGGGCTGGGACGGATCGCCGAATGGAGCGCCCCGATGAGCTCGCTGAGGGCGGGGGGCACGGATCCGCGATGTTCCGCGGAGTTCGTGAGGTACTCATAGTGGCGGGACGGTGTCGGTCCCCAATGCCAGTAGTCGTCGAGCGTCGCGATCTGGGCGTCGCTTGTGCGCCCGGATTCGTCGCGAAAGATGACGCTGTAGGCCGCGTTCTTGTTGAAAGGTGGGTCGAGGTACACGAGATCGACGCTCCCATCGGAGATGAACCTCGAAAGGACCTCGAGATTGTCACCGTAGTAGAGCCAGTCGACGAGGTCGCGCCCTGATTCAGTCATGGGAAGGGCAGTCTTGTGCAGTTTGGTGGGGTCCTCAAAGCCTCAGAGGTCACATCGGACACCGTACCTTCGTACGGGTCCTGAAGGCGATCGTCGCCAAGGGAGGAACCCAAGGAACGCCTCAAGCGGAGCGCGGCAGTCGTACCGGTCGCTAGACTCCAGCCCCATCTAGCCCCGTACCGAGGCCGCCTTGGCGGACGACCTGTTGTCGTTGCGCGAGGCGGCGGCACAGACCGGGATCAGCGCCTCGCACCTCCGGCTCCTCGCTCGGACCGGCAGGATCGAGGCCAGGCTGATTGGCTCCTACTGGGTTACAACCGAAGCCGCCGTCCGCGCATATCTCGCGAACGAGGCGCTGCGGAAGAAGGATCCGTACAAGCGCCGAAGGGGTGGGTAGCCAAGACTAATCAGGTTCGCTTAGTGTTCGCGCGATGGTTCGCGGTCGAGCAGGTGAAGCGATCGCCCTTGTGGAGGCGGTCTCGGGATGCGACAGATGCCCCCTCGCCGGCTCTGGGCGGCCATCGCTCAACCAGCCGCCGTCACGAGCGGCGTTGTTGATTCTCGGTGAGGCGCCCGGACAAACGGAGGCCGGAGCGGGGCGACCGTTCGTAGGGCGGTCGGGCCAGACACTCGACCGCGCACTCCAAGAGGCGGGCGTGTCGCGCGAGCAAGCCTACGTGACGAATGTGGTGCTCCATCGCCCGACGGGCGCGGCGGGCAAGGATCGGCCGCCCCGCCCGGCAGAGGTCATTGCGTGCGAGCCCTGGCTCGACGCGCAATTGGCCATCGTCCTTCCGATGGTTGTACTCACGCTTGGACAGGTTGCCGCTGCCCGGCTGCTGGGCCGGTCAACAATGCTTGAGGCGGTGCGGGGTCGCGCGCATCGGTGTGGGGACCGATGGGTTGTGCCGACCTATCACCCCGCCAGCCTGAACCGGGTGCCGGAGAGGCGGGCGCGGTTCCGGTCCGATGTCGGGCTGGCTGCCGCGATGCTCGGTGCGGGCTCCGCGGTAGAGAGGGTGCCGGGTTAGCTCGCATCGCAACAATTCTCCCCTGGAGGATAGGCGTGCTCATTTCGCGCGGAAGAACTCGGGAGGTTTGCAATCCTCTCACCCCACCGCTGATCTGCGGGTTACGCGCACGTAGACTCGCGGGATGCGAGCGCTCCTGATCCTGCTCACCTTGACCCTTGGTGGATGCACCACCATCGGAGAGGTCGTTGCCCCGCCGCAGTCGTTGATCTTGGGTTGGAGGTATGGAACCGGACTCTTGACCCGGTATTTCTCCTCGATCAGGACGGGCGAAGGCTCGATGTACCCGCCTGCGGGCAGGCCGTCGCAGATAAGTCCCACGTTAACCGGGTGGAGGTCCACACCGAAGAGGGCTTCTACTTCGGCACGGGCACAAGCGGAGCGGGAGACGCCGGACGGCCTCAGCGGATGGTCATCACCGCCGTGCCGGGTGACGACCCTGCGCTCATGGGTCAAGCGAACCCGCAACTGCTTCCGTGCGAGGGCCACCCTGAGGTTGAGCCACGCGCAAACTGAGGACACTCCCGGGCTCCGGGTAGTGTCTCAGTTAGGCGCTGCGCCCCGCTCAGGCGTCGACCTTCGCGCCAGTTCACGCCAAGCCAGGAACACGAGCAGCACAAGGCCAATCGCCAACGGGACAATGCCGAGTGCCAGCCAGAAGGTTGCGCTGTAGAGGGTGCCGCCGGACGCGAACTGACGTGCCATCTGGAACGTCGAAAGCGCCCCAAAACCGAGGAGCAGACCGGAGAACACGACGAGGGGACCGCGAACGGCCAAAGGCGCGGACAAGAGCAAGAAGAGAAGGGCCGCCAGAATACCGAAGCCGGTGACCCACGCGGCTGCGACACCCAGAACGAACGACGTGATCCAAAGAAAGCCGCTGTTCATGGCACGGGGCCTCAGATACGTGCGCGTGCCAAGTAGCATGATAGGGTCGCTGCACCCTGTCAAGGACTCGTCCGCGCTCCGCGGCTCCTTGACCTTAACAAGCGCTCGGAGCAAGCTCAGGCCGCCACCATCCAGCGGTCGCCTTTCGGGTCGGCGGCGCGTTGTGTTGCCTTGCGCTCGCGGTCCAACCAGTCGACTGCGGTGCGCCACGGCGGGCACGGGTCAGGGGAGGGCGGGCATGTGACCAGCAAGTTGCTCGAGTGGAGCATCCTGGACGAGGGGGACGTCCTGCGGATGCCCGCAGAACGGTCGCGCGGCCACTACGAGAAGCACTTCGACGACCCCGGAAAGGCCGCGGCCGAAGCCCAGCGCCTCGCGACGGAACGAGGGCACATCGTGCGCGTTGTTGCGACGTTCTGGCCGGAAGTGACTCGCGGGAGCAGCCGCCCAAGGTGATCCGCCAGCCATCTCGGGTTCACTCGTGCTGTCGGTCGAGCAAGGCCAGCAATGCAGTGCGAGCTTTCCGATGTGGGACCTTTCCGCCGTTGAGCGCGTAGCGCAGCGCCCGCTCCGACAGGCCAGACGCCTCGGACAGGTACCGCCAGCCGCGCTCCTCCCGGAGCCGCCGCAGCGCCGGCACGACGAGCTCCCACTCGCGGCGCTCGTCGCGGTACTCGACGTAGACCTCGTCGGCCGCGAGCAGGCCGTTCTCGACCTCATCGAGCCGGTTGCTCTCCTTGCCGATGTGGGTCGGCAGCCCGACGGCCCGAACCGTCAACCGCGGGAGGAGCCCGACCGTGCCTCGACGCCCGAGGCCGCCCCGACCGTCTCCGCTCTTCGCCTCGGGGTGGAGCCGGTAGTCGCGGACGACGTCCCCGATCGTCGCGAGGCGGACCTTGCCGCGCTCCCCGCCGGGTCGAGTCGTCACCGCGATCGACCGTCCGTCGCGGCGGTCGCGCCACGGGAGCGACAGGAGCCGTGCGGGGTCGTTGGTGAACGGCGCCATCGGGGTGATGTCGGTCAGGCCGTCGGGCAGCGCCGCGAGCGGGTCGGCGTGGCCGAGCAGCAGGAACCCGAACGGCTTCACCTGCTTCTCGAACGGCTTGCCCGCGTTGAGGGCCTTGGCGCGAGGACGGCCGGACTCGACACCGGCAGCTGGCTGACGGCCGGGTGCGCGAACCACGCTGGCTCGGGGCCGACGGGCAGGCCCTTCACCTCGGCGATGTAGCGCCGCCAGACCACGTCGACCCACTCCGGCCAGGCGTGCTCCCACGGCGACTCTTCGGGGCGGCGCTTCGGCATCGGGCTCCGGTACAGGCCGAAGCCGTGCCACGACGCCTTCCGGACGGTGATCTCGTCGTCGTGCCGCTCGTACAGGACGTAGCGCTTGGCCGAGATCGCGAGGGCGCGCACCTCGACCGGCCGCAGCGCGTCGTCGACCGCGTAGTTCTCAGCCTCGACCTTGATCAGCGCGGGAACCGTCCCCGCGGCATACGGGTTCAGCGGCTCGAGGCCGGCTAGAACCTCGCCGACCTCGGCCCAGGAGAGGGCCCTGACCGCGGCGCGGCCGTCCGGCAGGCGGGACGGGCCGTGCTCGCACTCGACGAGGCCACCGGCCTCCGACGCGACGATGAGGAGCGAGTCGGTGTCGCAGGCGACGTATGTGCCGCCGCGCGCCTCGACGTCCGCTTGGAGCAGCGCGAGGAGCAGCCGGGCACCGGCGGGACCGTCGCAGCGAGGGGTGGGTAGCAGAACGCCCCCGGCTCCTCGGGCGTCGCGACCCGGGCGTCGATCGGCCACAGGCCGTCGACGTGGACCACGGTCCCACCGGGCACGGGGTCGAGCTGACGGACCTCGGCGAACACCCCATACGCCCCGCCGTTGCCGAACGTCTTCAGGAACTGTGCCAGCCGGTCGCGCTCGTACCCCGGCAGACGCGTGTTCGCCTTGGTCCGCGCGCGTTCCTCGGTGGCAAGGCGAAACAGGTCGTCGGTGGCCGGGTCGACCGGCACGACACCCCGGAGTCGGGTCGACCGGAGACGGGGCGCGACGCCGACCGGCACGACCCGGAAGGCCTCCAGGATCTCAGGGACCGCACCACCGAGGAGCTTCGCGACGAGCAGGTCGGCCAAGGTGAACCACAGGTCGACCCCGGCCTCGAGCCTGTTCAGCCCGATCGTCCAGGCCTCGGAGCCGCCGTACTGGGCCCGTGCGGGCAGGAGCTCGCCCTGCGGGCGGACCCGGCAGAAGACGCCCGCCAATGGCGGCCACGCCGCGAGGTCGTGCAGGGCCTCGCGGTCGAGCGCGGCGAGGAGCCCTCGGGAATCGTCGGTGGCGTCCTCCGCCGTGAGCCGGTCCGCGGTGACCCAGCGCCACAGCCCGAACAGCGCGAACACCGTCTGGTACATCGAGGCGTAGTCGACGCTCCGGACGGGGGTTTGCGTCCACCGGATGCGCACCTCCGTACGACCGCCGAAGTACGCCGTCATCGCGTACCCGAGGCGTGCCATCAGACGTCGCTCCGCTCGGCCGGCGGACGTATGCCGGCGGCCGCGAGGTAGGCCTTGCCGACTGCCGCGGCGGAGCAGCCCTGCTCGGGCTCGAGCGGGATCGGGTGGCGCTCCCACTCCGCTACGAGCGCCTGATGCAGGGCCCACGTCACCTCGACGTCCTGGCGGTTGTAGTCGACGTACTCGGGCGTCAGGACGCCGTGTTCCTCGACCCGGCCCTTGCCGACGTCCAGCCCGAACTCGCCCGCCGCCCGCTCGAGCGACAGCGACTTGTCCGTCAGCGCGTAGGCGAGCATGTGGAGGTCGAGGAAGCGGCCGCTGTACACGTGGCCGTCCTGCCGCAAGTAGTCGTCCAGGTCAGCCGGCGCGACGAAGCTGATGAACTGCTGTTTCGAGCTGATCGTCTTGATGCGGACCGCCGGCCGGTACCGGTCCGGCCAGACGCGGCCGTCCGCGTCGACCGACTCGAACAGCTCGAGCCGGAACCCACCGTCGCGCGAGCGGCCCCAGTCGTACGCGAGGCGGGAGAGGTCGAACGGCAGGTTGAAGCCGACAACCCGGGCCCGGCTCTTGTACGCGATCGGCCAGACGACGCCCCGGAGGAAGCTTCGCCGGCTGTGCAGCCGCAGGCGGCCGTCGTTGGCGGCCGCGTGGTCATCGACGTACCGCTCGAGGATCGCCATCTCCTCGGTCGTCACGTCCCCGTGGATGAGACCTTCCTGCCGGAGGCGGCCGCCGACCTCGCGGATCTGGTAGCTCCCGAACAGGAGTGGCTGCGCCTGGCCGGTCCGGGTCTCCGTGTCCACGACGAGGGCGAGCCTCGCGGCGTCGTAGGACCGCGGCTTGGGCTTCTCGCGGGTCGGCGCCGCGTACGCCCGCACCGCGATGCCAGCCTTGAGGACGGCGCCGCCGAAGCGGCGCGTCACGCCGCCACCGGCGCCGGAGGCGCCCAGTCCCAGCCGGCGCCGCCAAGGCGAGCGGCCGCGGCGGCCTCGAACGCGACGAGCCACTGACCAAACAGGAACAGCAGCGAGGCGATTCCCGCGAGGACGTGTGCAAGCACGAGAAGCGGGTCGCCGTCCGCAGGCGGCCACGTGTCGACGCCCATCCGGAGCCGCAGCTCGGTCACGCTGCGGTGGTCATTGGCCCGGAGGTCGATGACGAGGCCGCCGAGGTTGGCCCGCCCGGCGACGTGGTCCCGCTCGGTGGGACCGGCGCCGGCGGAGCGACGGACGCAGCTGTAGCAGAGCAGCCGCCCGTCCTTCCGGGATACGTGACGCGTCGTCCCGCAGCTGTCGCAGGCGGCGCCCGCCGGGGCGCGCGTCCGGCTCTCGAGCCGGAGCGCCGTGATGTCGGGATCCATGTGTCGTTCCTTTCGTGTCTTCAGTGCCTGTAAAGCTCGAAGTGCAGCTCGCCACCCTCGGCGAGCCGGTCGAGCCGGACCGGGTCGGTCTCGAGGACGACGGGTTGCCCCCTGATCCGGATGACCCGGCGGCGGAGCTTTCCGAGCGGTTCCTCGTCCCCGAAGTCTCGGTACGTCCGGACCGCGTTCGCGTGCTCCGCAAGGAGGGACGCCGTCCGCGAGTCCCGGACTGTGATCTCGACGGGCCCGGCCGGCGTGAGCGCGGTCATCTCCCGCGGGATCCGGTCGAAGGCGGTCGGGACCCACCGGCCGCCCGGCCTGCGGAAGGCCTGGCCGGCGTGTCGCCGCACCGTTCGGGGGTCCGTTCGTGCGAGGCTCGATGCCGCGCGGAGGGACAAACCTTGCCTAGTCAGCACAGGGCGTGGAGCGCCCGCTCGCGGGGTGACGAGTCGGGGGGTAGAGCGTCGCGGCGGCGGTGACGAGCCATGGGCAGAGGATCGCCGAGCCGGAGCCGAGTTCAGACCGTCACAGCGGGGGCAGATGTAAGAATCGGCGCCGGCAAAGGGGGGGCAAATTGGGGGCAGATGTAACCGCCGGAGCGCGACATACCGGGGACGAGCTGGTCGCCCTGGCGGCCGCCAGTGGGCTCACGGCTACCAAGCGGCTAATTCGTCGGTGGGTTCAACTCGGGCTGCTCGATCATCCAAGCCGGGTTGGGCTCGGGCGCGGACGTGGCATTAGGGCGACGTGGTCCGGACACCAGGCGCAGATGCTGCTCAGACTCCTCAAGGCGCAGCAGAGCGGGGCGAGCGTCGCCGCCCCCTGCCGGCTGCCGGTGTGGCTGTGGTTGCGATGGGGTGACGAGTTCGTACCGCTTCGTCAGGTTCGACAGGCGCTCGCTACGTGGCAATCCTTTGTCGAGAATCCGACGTGGTCTGGCTCCGAGGCCGCGTCAAGAGCGGTCGTCGCTGCCTTAGCGGCTCCCGGGGCACGTCGAGCAGTTCGCACCCGACTTCGTGGGGTCGTCGCGCGGCAGGCTTTCGGCGACTTCGATGCCGACGAGTTACGTACAGCGGCCAAGGATGCGATGCACGAAGGGGCGGTTCGGGACGCCTCGCGGGCACGGCTCGCCGCTGCGGACGACTACACGGACCTCGTGACCGCACGCAAGGCGGCGCTCGACCAGCTCCAGCAGATCACCGAGGAGGAATTCACGGAGGCGCGCGATGTCTATCGGCTCGCGGTGGTTCGGTACAAGGCGGACCAGCCGAAGCTCGCCAAGGATCCCGAGATCGGCTCGTTCTATTCACCCCGGACGGTAGAGGAGGAGGTGAACGCAGCCTGCATCGACCTCATAACTCTTGTCGGACTCAGTAGGGCGCGTGCGGTGAGCGACGCCCGCCCGAACGAGTGATTATTCGAAGCTAGAAGACCCCCGCGGCTGCGGCTAACAGCCCGGGGGCGTGGCACACGGAGGTCAGTCCGCATGCAGCTCAAGGCTACCCCGTCGCCGGCGTGGCCGGCCGAGCTGACCCCGCATCGCGGAGTCCTCGTCCTCTCCGGCTATGGCCTGTCCGTCCGCGTCTGGCGGGGGCGCCTGCGCGTCGCCGACGGGATCGGGGCGGCCCGCCGGGAAGCGGTCGTCCACCGCGCGATCGGCCGGCTACGCCGATTGGTCGTCCTCGGTCACACCGGCGCGGTAGGCCTCGAGGCGATCCGCTGGCTAGCCGACGTCGGCGCCGGTTACCTGCAGCTCGACGCTGACGGCCGGGTACTCGCCGCGTTCGGCCCGCAGGGCAGCGACCGACCCGGCCTCCGACGGGCCCAGGCCCGGGCGCTCGATACCGACCTCGGGGACGGGATCGCCCGTCGGCTCGTGGGGGAGAAGATCGCGGCCCAGGCCGAGACGGTCGACGCGGGCGACCGGGTGGTGCCGGTCCCCGACATCGCGATCGAGTCGCTGTCCTCGGCCGCGGCCGCGCTCCACGTCGCCGTCGGGCGGGACGAGATCAGGATGGCCGAGGCCCGCGCGGCGGCGTCGTACTGGTCGGCGTGGTCGGCCGTGCCGGTCCGGTTCGCCCGGCGCGACCCCGGCGTCGTGCCGGACCACTGGCGGACGTTCGGCGGGCGAGCCTCCGCGCTCACCGGCTCGCCGCGGGTCGCGACCAACCCCGTCAACGCGCTGCTCAACTACCTGTACGCGCTGCTCGAGGGCGAGGCCGCGATCGCCGCCCGGATCGTCGGGCTCGACCCAGGGCTCGGCGTCCTCCATGCCGATCAGGACAACCGCGACTCACTCGCCGCCGACCTCATGGAGCCGGTCCGGCCGCTGGTCGACCGGTTCGTGCTCGACCTCCTCGCCGACCGCTACTTCGCGACGGCGGACTTCCACGAGACGCGCCAGGGCGCGTGCCGCATCACGCCCGCCCTCGCGCGGGACCTCGCCGCGACGTCGTCGGTCTGGGCTCGGGCCGTCGGGCGCGTCGCCGAGGACGTTGCGCGGCTCCTGACCGACCCGGGCCGGCCGGCAGCGCCAACGCCGATCACGGGTCGTCGCCGGGCCGCGTCGCGGCCGCAGGGCGCGCGCGCGAGACGGGCCAGGTCATGCCTCGCTGCGGTTCCCCGGCGCTGCGCGACGTGCGGGGCGCCGATGGCCGGCCAGCAACGGGCGTGGTCGGACGAGTGCGCGAGGGTCGCTGCCAGCGACCAGGCGGCGAACCTTGCGACCGCGGGCTCGGCGACGTTCGCCGCGCTTCGCGAGGTCGGCTACCACCGCGAGCTGTCGCCCGAGGGGCGTCGCCGCATCGGGACGCGCGCCACGGAGCTCCTCCGCGCGGCGCAGGCGTGGCGACGAACGCACTAGTGGCCCGAAGACATGGGCGCGTTCGCGCGCGAGATCCTGCCCGGCCTCACCGAGGTCCCGGCGTCGACGATCGCCGAGGCGACGGGCCTGTCGAGCGGCTACCTCCGCCGCGTCAAGGCCGGTGAGGTGACCCCGCACCCGATGTGGTGGGAGACCATGCGGGCGCTGTCGAGATAAGCGGAAGATGTCGGTGCGTAGCGTAAGGCCGCCAAATTCGAGCGCGGACGGCGAGACCAGCGGGTCGGTTGAGGAGCATCGCTCGGCTCGGCCTCTGGTCCGCGTCAGAAATAAGCGGCGGATAAGCCGCGGACGTCAGGATTCAGGCTGTGCGCTTCGGACAGAAGCACAGAAGGGAGGCGCCGAACGTCAAAGACCGGACGTAGTCACCGTGACCGTAGGGAGGAGCGACCGATGAATACCGAGCCTGTGAGGCGAAGAGGGCCTCACCCAGTCAAGCGCACGTCGACAGAGTCAGGCTTTCTTCCAGCAGCCATCTTGCTCGGCGCAGCGCTCTTGGGCGCGTATTTCGTCCTACCGAGATCCGCAGTCGGAGGATCGGCGGCGGCGTCAGGTCCGCAGTCGGCGGCCCGCGGCGAAGACGCCGGGGTCAGTGAGTTCGGCACCTCGCCACACACCCTCGAAGAAATCATGGCCATCTTCAGCGCAGAGGCCAAGAAGCCTCGTTTCGACGGGTCGATTGCCGGATGGCGAATAGGAGCGCCTGAGGCGTTCGCGGAGGCGGGAGTCGCAGGAAAGGGACTCGAAAGATCGTGCGAACCCCGCCTAGCTGACGTCGGAGCTACCACGCAGCTCGACTTCACCATCGGCTATCTACCGGACGGCCTCAAGTACGAGACGGACGGGCCGGTGAAATGGGTGTGCGACTCAGAAGGGCTCGTCGTATCCCAGACCTACACGGTGCACACAGCATTGGGTGTTGGGTTGATCTGGATCGAGCGCGCTATCACGGGGGACCGAATCTTGGAGGTCGAGACCCCTGCTGATGCCGTCGAGTCCATGACGCTCAACGGCTCGACGGCCATCCTCGTTCATCCTGCCGATGACGAGACTGGCCTGGGTTACGGGGGCGTGTTCATCCCGGAGGACAACGTGGGCCCAGAGTTCACCATCCTCAGCGTGACTTCGGACAACGCCATCCCGTTTGATGAACTGGTCAAGTTTGCGGAGGGACTGAAGTGACAGGCGTACGCCGATGCCTCGCTCTTGTGCTCGGGCTCACCCTCTTGGGCGTTGCGCCTAGCCCGGCAGCAGCCGCCATCCCAGAATGGCGGTTCGAGATTTGGATGCTGCCCCCGGTCGCAGATACGGGCACCAACGCCTGCCTCCGGCGCGGCTTCCATAGCACCGACCCGAACTACGAGTACATGCGCTCAATCGACTGGGCGAGAAACTGTGGCACGGCCAGCTCGGAGCCCGTTCGGTTTCGGGGGCTCGGCGTGAACGTGGATGCAATGAACGGAGCGGGCATCCCGAACGGGTCGATGAGCATCACGACCCACCAGCTCTCGAGCTCCAACTGCCCTGGCGGTGGGACGGTGACTATCGGCAAGGCCACCATCTGGTCCATTTACGGAACGTCGCTCGCCGGCATGATCTATGCCCACACTGATATGGACACGTCCCTCCCCGAGCACACGATCTTCGCGAAGGGAACGACGGTTGCAAATGGGATGTACAACAGCGTCGTTGTCGGCGATTCCGTGTCGGATTGGGACGCGCCGAACTGTTTCACCGGATTTCACGTCCACGAGACCAACATCAACCACGACGGCTTCGACTATTGGAACACCGGCGATTTTCTGAACGAACCTTTGTCAGCTAGGTGCGACTGCTACCTGACTACCTCTTCGGCAAACTGGACCCGACGCATGAACTGGACGCTTCAGGGCGCTGAGTAGACTCGGTGTGTTGCCTCCGGGCGGCCACCTTTAGGAAGGAGCATGGGTTGGAACGAGGCAGTCGGAGTGGTCTTCGCGACGCTGTCGCAGTCATGTCGACCGTGCTTTTCCTCGGAGCGTGCGGTCTCGACCAAGCTACACCGCCTGCCTCGTCTCCTTCTGCCAGCTCAGGCCTTCCGAGCGCTTCGGTCGTCGCCACACCCACAGGCACGCCAAGCACAACACAGGGTATCCAGCTCCCGACAGACCCGGCCTGTGGTGATGGGGTTCCGGCAGCCAGGCCCGGGGGCGGCGCGGGCGTCGCCCGCGCCGCCTATGCGAACCGCGGCGCGATCGGTGTGTATGACATTGAGGCCGATACGGTCGACGTGCTCCGACGTGTAGATTCACCGAACGGCCCGCGGCCACGATTTCGCACACCCAACATGCTCACGTTCGTTGCCCTTCGCGAACCCCCTGACGAGACCCATACCTTCGGACAGGATTCCATCTTTGAGTTGGGGCTCGGCAGCGACGAGCCCACCGAGATTCTCCGTCTACCGAACGGGGTCCTCGGGTACGCCTGGGACCCAGCTGGCTTGACCTTGGCGTACCAAGTTCGCGCGGAGGGTGAAGGTGAGCTCCTTCCCGTTGTCTTGTGCCTGTTCGACTCAGGGACGGGCGGCACCTTTCTCCTCAAGACCCTCGGCGTGCCCTTTGGGACTGGAATCGGTCAGCGTGAGGAGGCGTCGATCACTTGGTCTCCAGGCGGCGAGCGCATCCTGGTCGTGGAGACATTGGAAGAACCCAGTGTGAGTGTCGTCGGTCGTGATGGACGGGACGCCGTGCCACCTTGGAGCGGGCGATTTGCACGTTGGCTAACCGAGGAGACCGTTCTCTCACAACAGGCAACGACGAATGACGAGGAGCCGTCTGATTGGTTTACGGTCTCGCTGTTGAGTGGCCAACCGATTCCGATATCGCTGCCGCCGAATGCCTACCGGCCGGCTGTCTCACCTGATGGTGGATCGATTGCCTTTGACAACGGCAACAGCCGAAGTCCCGCAGTATTCGTTTGGTCCATCCAAGAGGAGGAGGCGCAAAAAGTTGCGAGCGGCTACTTGGCACCCGTGTGGCTGAGCAACAACTTGGTCGGCGCCTCGGCCGCAGGCCGATGCCCCCCGAGTGATTTCTGCAATATCGAATGGAAGCTCACGGGCGGAACCGTCGGGATCGACATTTTGCGCGACCGAGAAAAGCCCCTAACACTACCGACGACGCTGCAGAAGGTCATTCGCTACGGGGCAATTGACGTCGTATCGCCCTCGACGCCTTGACACGACACGCACATGGCGCCGCGAGAGATTCCCACGGCTTTAGGCGACCCTGGCGGCAACTTCCGACCTCTCCATCTACTACCCCGGTCAAAGCTTGACCGCAGCGAACGAGTCGATGCAGCTCCGTCTTGGTCTTGGTCAATATTTGGATTATGCCGAGATGCTGCGCGCTGCTGGCACACCGCAAGTACAACCAGTTCTCGTCGCGGAGCACGAACCGGCCGAAAGGCGCTGGACCCAGACCTGCCCAAAGGTGAATGTGATCCTCACCTAGCCTGGTGACTTCGATCGCGCCCTCAAGCCACCGAGTTGACCCCAGGTAGCCTCGTGGTTGACCTCGTCGAGCCTGTGTGTCTCCCAGAGATCGGGCAAGTCGGGTTCAAGGCCAAGTCGTGTTCGAAGAGTGCGTCGGGCCGAAGTGGCCAAAAGGTCGTTACCTGTCGCGACGGCGCGTAGGATGTGCCGATCGCGCGCGCGACGACCCGAATCGCGACGAGCAAGCCTGCCCAAAACGAGACGATCGACCACGTCGGGATCACGGCTACGGGCTCGCCCAGGTTGGCGTGAGCGCACCCCGCGCAGGGCTGGCCAGCTGGATGCTCCGTGACCAACGTCAGGAAATGGGAGGTTGCTCCGATCGTCAAGCAGGACGGCGCGAGTCCCTGAGCTAGGTGGCGGACCCCTATGTCGTCGGCGCCGACAACGATCGTTGAGTGGATAGGCACGAGTGAAGATGACGCGCCGTCGAGGTGGCGGGCAATGGGAGTGAGCTTCAGGCGCTCCGGCAAGAACGACCCGACGACATCGACCTTCAGCGAATCGAGCTGATCGATCATGACGTAAGGGCATCGGTTCCCCGGGTCGAACGAAACACGATGACCTGTTCGCCGCCGTCGACGAGCCGGCGGACGAGCGGAATGATCCAGTCCTGCGCGGAGCCGCGACCCCACCGCGGCTGGATCATGCCCGACTCCGTTTGCTCGACCCCAGTGGCATCGATGTACCGGAAGTCGCCGTTCGACCGCAGTAGCCCTTCGTCGAGAGGCACCGGTCGCTGAGTGGTAACTAGCAAGCCCGCATCGAGCCATCGGTCGAGCCCGTTCGCAGCGCCGATTACTGCCGACAGGAGGACCACCTGCGGCACGGGGCCGCCTTGCGCTCGAACCTTGAGCATCGTCAGAAGGAATTCGAGTACGACGCCGCGGTTGGGGTCGGCAATCATCTGGGCTTCGTCGAGCACGATCACGGACACCTGGTCGAGGAGGTACGGCATGGCGAGTGCCATCGCGGCGAATTTCTGGTTGGTCATGAGGCAGATGTCGTAGCGGCCGCGCATCAGGTCAGGGATGTCGTCCTCGATCTCGCCGGTCGCGCGGATCGTTCGGATGCCGAACTCGCCGTAGGTCGAAGTGAACGCCGCGTATTTGTCGTTCACGAGCGCCCGCATAGGCAGCAAGAAGATCGCGCGGCGGCGATCGAGAGCGGCGCGTACCGCCGCGAGCTCGCCGATCATCGTCTTGCCCGAGGACGTTGGTGCGGACCAGCAAGCTCTTGCCTTCCAGCACCACAGCTTAAGGTCACACCTAGCGAAGGTTACGGGCTTGGTTGCACGGTTATTGGGAGTACATCCACCAGAACGGTCGGCGTTAGCAGCGAGAAAGGCCGCTATCGGCCCAACCTCGTTCTGTACCTTTATCCTTCGATCCACTTCAGCGGCTTCATCCTCTGTTAGCGCGACTCCATACCTCCACGACGCGTCTCGACTTCGTTCGACGGCAGTCACCAACTCGAGTCTCACCTCAAGGCCCATGTACGATCGGAAACGGAGACTTTCTGGGTCCGGCGTTCCGAGCGGGCGCCTTCGCGCTTGGTACTTACCCAGCCACAAGGCTCATGGGTCAACGGCGACCACCCTAGCAGTCCAAGGGCAGAACCGGTCAGAGGACCAACTCGCAAGCCCGACATCCTTGGGGACGCCGTCGCACACCTCGGTTGTGATGTCCGCAAACTCAATGTCGAGAGGGTCGATTGACCACGAGTAGCCGGCGTTGACGCCTGTCTCCCCTCGCTTGATGCGCCCGTTCGGAATCGCGGGTCCCGAGCCATTCTCAAGCAAAGTCCGGGCTCGCGCGATGTCATCTGATTCAACGAGCTCAACGCGGTAGTGCTCTCCGCCAGATTCGAAAGTCACCACCACAGTCCTGGCGGCAGCGCTGGCAGGCGCCACGGAGGTTGGTGGCGCCGGGCTCTGGGACGGGCTGCCCGCGGAGCAACCTCCCACGATTAGCCCGATCAAGCAGGCGCCCGCAAGGAGGGCAGCCGTCAGACTGAACCGCATGTTGGGATGCCTCCTGTTTCTGTTCAGCGACAGACGCGAGTACAGGTACGGAGTTCCGACGAAGCAATGGGCCGACCGCAGGCGACTCTGAGGCGAGGGCTGCGTCCGGAAACTCAGCGCCTCGTGTGCGCCCCGAAGGTGGCTAGGCCCCCGACCCGGTGATCGCGCGCTCTTGAACGGCCGATCGGATGACGGTCGCGATAAGCGCCGGCAGGGCCCAGAGCAGCACTCCGACCCGCCAAGCCAGTCCAGGCAGGAGCACGTTCATATCAATCATCGTCAGGCCAAACCAACAGGCAGCAATAAGTCCAGACGTGAGCACCATAGCCGCGGGGTACCCGTATCGGAGCGCCGCGACCTTGGACTCCCCCGGCGTCACCCGGTCGAGCACACGAATGGTCGTAAGGAGCGTAAACACCAGCGCCACATCGATCAGACCGGTCCAGACTGGAGGCGGATCGCCCATCAAGCCAAGACTGGCAAGCAGGACGATGGCGACCGACACCACGAACTGAATAGCGAAGAGGGCGAGCAAGCCCCGCGGCTGCACGCGATTGACCAAGGCTTTCATCGGATCTCCTAGGTTGCTGAAGAAGCTAGTCCTCGGTTGACGCTAGGGACCCGGGTCATGATCCGCATCCGTCCCAAGAGCGAACCGTGATCCCTCCCGGGAGCGAAACTCCAGCGCCACCAGGAAGACAGGCAACCCGCATCCCTTTCCGAGATGTCCACGGCGGAGGGGAGGTGGGAGGTCGCATCTCGTAGCACATGGAGGGTGCCCGCCACGATCAGGCCAAGAACAGGAGGCCAACGCCAGCGGGCGTCGGCACGCATGTTTCTCGAGTCACGCCGTCGGCTCAGGGCGCTCTTCGACTGTGACACTGATCAAAGTCTGCAAACCACGTCTAGGGTCACCACGCAGCGCGCCTTGGGTCACAGCAAGAGCGGCATCAGCCTTCTGGATTGGAGTCCGGGTAGGGTGAGCCTATGGCGGTGACCTTGGCGGCCCTGTCGTCGGCCGACTGCGGGTCCTACGCTCGGATCTGAGCGGTCGCGGTTGACCAGAAGAAGGGTCCGCCAAGGCCGAACCTGCCCACGTGCAGGCACTGCCGCGTTCACCTAGAGGCCAGCCCCCGAGGAGGTAAGTGCACATGGGGGACTTCGCCGTCCAGATAGACCATGTGTCTCGACGCTACGGATCAGGCGATGACCTCGTCGTGGCGCTTGGGGACGTGTCGTTCGCGGTCGAACTAGCCGAGGCGGTCGCCATCACTGGACCGTCGGGTTCGGGCAAGACGACGCTCATGAACCTGATCGCTGGCTTGGACAGACCTTCTGAGGGAGACGTTCGGGTGCTGGGCCAAGTACTGGCGTGGATGTCGGATGCTCAACTAACACGGTTCCGTGCCCAGTCCGTCGGGCTCGTGTTTCAGGACCCCAACCTGCTGCCTGGCCTGACGGCGCTCGAGAACGTGGCGATTGCTCGACTACCATGGGGACGTTCGCGCGAAGTTGAGGCTCGCGCGCGCGATCTTCTCGCGGCCGTCGGCCTGGGCGATCGCTTGGATCATCCGCCTGGCCGGCTTTCCGGTGGCGAACGGCAGCGGGTTGGGATCGCCCGTGCTCTTGTGGGAGAGCCGCGTGTGCTGCTGGCTGATGAGCCCACGGGCAACCTCGATCGGGCGACCACTGCCGAATTACTCAGACTCCTGGACACGATCCGTCGCGAGATGGGGCTGACGCTACTCATCGCGACCCACGATCCACTAGTCACCGCTATTGCGGACCGCGTCGTGGATCTCGCCACGAAGGATGCTCGCGAAAACGCTTCCGTCCTGAAGGCACGCGGCTGATGCCATGATCTCGACGACGCTTCGTCGCTTGGCCGCTCGGCCGGTGGGGTCGGCCTTTGCCTTCGGCGTTGTCGCGCTGACCGCCGCGATGCTGATCCTCCTATTGGGTTCAACGCGATCGGCCCAAGCCGCGCTGGAGGGCGACATCGGGCGCGCTTGGGACACGCCGTATGACCTACTAATTCGGCCGCCAGGTAGGCAAACCGGCTTGGAAGCAGCCCAAGGACTAGTGCGGCCGAATTTCATCACGGGGATCAACGGCGGGGTGAGCCTCGCGGACCTCGAAAAGGTTCGCGGGATCGCGGGAGTCGAGGTCGCCGCGCCCATCAGCGTGCTGGGCTTCGTCAACTGGCCATCGGCGCTCGAGTTGCCGCTGCCCCAGGGGGGGAGCGCAAACGCCATCCGCGCTTTCCGAGTCACCGCGACGACAACAGGTGACGCCGGCCTGTCAGCCTTCCCGGCCGACGAGCGCTTCATCGTCGTCGCCCCGGACGGTTCGTTTAGCTTCGCCGGCGGAGATCGGCAGATGTCGATTGGGAAGGGTTCGATTGGATGTCGGTATCCCACCAACTGCTTCGCGGGTGAGGTCTGCAGCGAGGAAGGGTGCGAGGCAGGCGGCTATCCGTCAGTCGACGACGCGCGGTACTACTTGCCGCTGATGCAGCCGATCATGGTTGCTGGAATCGACCCGGAGGCAGAAGCGGCGCTCGCCGGGCTCGACGGTTGTGTTGCGAGCGGCCGGTACCTACGGGCGGATGATCAGCCCGAGGATGTAGGTGCCCCGGACGAAGAGCAACTAACCAAACTTCCCGTCCTCGTCAGCACCCGATCATTCATGGACCAGCACGTGACGGTCACCATCTCCGAAGCCGGCGACGCCGCCATGCTCGAGCGTGGCGTTCAGCCTAGGGATCTGACTGACTGGAGCAGCGGCACCCGGATTGACGTTTCCTTGGCAGAGCTGTACTCGCGCTACCTGCCGTCAATTCATGACTACGTCGATTACTGGCCCCTTTGGTCAGCTGGGGAAGTCACATACGACGACATCGGGGATGTGCGTGAGCCACATCTGCGTGCCATTACCCACACGCCCGATCTAGGTGTCTACGCCAAGGCGAACAACTACGTGGAATTCGAAGTCGCGGACTCCTTGCTCGTACCTCCGGAGGCACGCGACAGCTGGTTCCGGGACGTCATCGAGCATTCCGATGTGGCTGAGCCCGTCCCCGGCACCTCGTACCGGCCGAAAATCTGGCAACAGGTCGGCCAATATGACCCAGCGTGCCTGACCGGCTTCGACCCGCTCGCGGGTGGACGACTCGAGACCTACGCATACCCTTCTGTCCGAGCGACGAGTGATGGCAGAGAGCTTGGCCCGACCAGATCCATGGCCGGGTATGTCAATTCGCCGCCGTTGCTCCTCACGAACCTCGGCGTGTCGAAGTGGCTGGCCGACCCAATGCGCTACGCAGGGCAGCCGGGAACAAGGTTCATCAGCGTCATACGTGTTCGCGTAGCGGGCCTCGGGGCGCTGCCGAGTCGAGACGCCATCAGCAGATTGGCCGGGGTCGCCGCCGAGATAGGCCAGGCGACTGGTCTAGTCGTGGACGTCGTGAAGGGCGCATCGCCAGCTTCAGTCCTCGTCGATCTTCCCGCCGGCGAGTTCGGCCGTCCTGCAATGACCGTCGAGGAAGGCTGGTCCCGGAAAGGGGTTGCCATCGTCTTTCTCGAGGCGGCGCGGAGTCAGGACTTCGCGCTTTCGTTGGCGATTGGCTTTACCTCATTTGCGCTCGTCGCTCAAGCGGCCCTGGTCTCCGTGCGGCGACGCCGTCGCGAGTTCGGCATCCTCAGAGCCCTTGGCTGGTCCGGCAGGCGCGTCGCCTGGCTGGTGGAACAGGAAATCGTCCTGCTGAGCGTCCTTTCAGCGGTGGTGGCCGCGGCGATAGCACTTCTCATAGGTGGACTGCTCGGGCTTGCTCTTGACCCGCGCGTCGTTCTGGTTGCACTGCTCGTTACGCCGGTCGTGGCGGGACTTGCCGGGCTGGCGCCGGCGAGGGCGGCAATGCGCACCACTCTCGCGACAGTCCACCCGGCTTCGAACCGAATTCGCCCATCGAGCTCACCCAGGTCTCTTGGGGCCTTTGCACTGCGCGATCTATCCGACCGGCGGGGGGCCGCAGCCATCGGGATCATGGCGCTCGCCACTAGTGCCGCGCTCCTAGGAACGCTCGTGATCCTGGCCGACGAGTTCCGGGGGCGGCTGGATACGACCTTCCTGGGCGCACATCTCGCCATCCAAGCCGAGCCTTATCACCTCGTGCTGGGAACCGTCGCGCTGCTCATGGGAGCCAGCACGGCGGGTCAGGTCGTCACCGTCGGATTCCTAGAACGGCTGCCGGAGTTCGCGACCTTCCGCGCCATCGGCTGGCCCAGGCAGACCGTCCTCGAGGTGCTCATCTGGCAGGGCCTGACGCTGTGGTTAATCGCTGTCAGCCTGGCTTCGTCGATGGTCGCCACGATCGGGTCCATGGTGGGCGCCAGCTGGCCGACAATCGGCCTCGGAATCGGGCTGGCCGCTCTCGCCGGGTTGGCCGGGACGGCGATCGCAGTGGCCGTGCCGTTATCGGAAGCGTATCGATTGAGCCCCGTGCGGTCGTTCGAAGAGCGTTAACCCGTGAGCCTCGGGGTCATGAGTTGCGCTCGGTTTCCGTCGCCCAGTGGACGATACTAGGCTCGGGCGAGGAACCAGTCGCGCCGGGCGTGGTCACCCAATCCCATCCCCGCGAGGTGCAGAGTGGAGCCATGACGAGGTGGAGTAGTCACGCAGAAGAAGCTCCGGGCACCACGTCTGACCCAGGTGCGCTGGGAGGGGTCCGCGTGGCCAGCGGCCGACACTCGAGAAGGGGCGTGCTCCTCGTTGACAGTGCGCTTGCTGGAATACTCGCTCTCCTCTCCCTAGCCTTACTCCTCCTCCCTTACCGAGGAGGACTCGCAGGCCTGCCACCCGTCGAGCTGGCTGGCGTCATTGTGTTGGCAACGACCCTTCCATTGGCCTTGCGGCGAGCCCATCCCAACATCATCCTGGTCGTGGTATCTGTGACGTACATCACCTTGGTCGAGCTCGATGTGCCACAGACCAGCGGGCCATCGATCGCCCTCCTAGTCGCTCTGTTCTCCGCGGGCGCGTACGCATCGGCCTATCGACGGGTCGTGCGCGGCGGCGCCGTGGTGGCACTGCTCGGATACGTGATTCTCCACCTGATCGCCGCCAGAGATGAACTTGGTGATCTGCTACCGCTCTATTTGCTCGCCGCGGTACCCCTCAACGCATTTCTTTACCTTGGAGCGTGGTTGATGGGCGACTGGTTCCGCGACCGCGAGATGTACGAGCGCGAGCTGGATCGGCGGGCGCGTGCACTTGAGCGCGATCGGCTCGGACGCGAGCAGCGCGTTGTGCAGGATGAACGCGTTCGGATCGCTCGGGAACTCCACGATGTGGTGGCTCACCACGTCAGCGTCATGGGAATCCAAGCGGGCGCGGCGCGGTCCGTTCTTCCAGCCGAGCCTACGAGGGCGCACGAGATCCTGCTTCAGATCGAATCCTCGAGCCGAAATGCGGTCCAGGAGATGCGTCGCCTTCTATCGGCACTGCGGCGAGAAAACGACCTCGACGGCCCGCCGAAGGGTGACAGCCTCGACCAGGTCCAAAGCCTGATCGAAAATGTTCGCGATGCCGGCTTGCAGGCAAGACTGGCCATCGTCGGGATCCCCGTCACTCTGCCCGAGACCCTCGGGCTATCGGCGTATCGGATCGTCCAGGAGAGCCTGACGAATGTAATCAAGCATGCTCACGCGAAGGCGGTGACGGTCACCATTAGCTACCGCGAGGGAAGGCTTGAAGTGGCGATCGAAGACGACGGCACGGGCGACTCGTCGTCGATTGCTACTGGAGGCCGCGGTATTGTCGGCATGCGGGAGCGCGTGGGGCTCTTTGGTGGGCATCTCGTTGCCGGCCCACGGCAAGAGGGAGGCTTCTTGGTTCGGGCCATCTTCCCCCTGTCGACGTGAACGGCACGGCTGATGTGCCGAGAATTCGTGTCCTCCTCGTTGACGACCAGGCCCTGGTCCGGGCCGGGTTCAGGCTCATCCTCCAAGCCCACGACGACCTGGAGGTAGTTGGCGAGGCGGCTAGCGGTGCCGAAGCCCTCGAGCTAACTCATCGGCTCCGACCCGATGTTGTCCTCTTGGACATCCAGATGCCTGGGATGTCGGGGCTGCAGGCACTCCCCAGCCTCCTCCCGGCCAGGGTCGTCGTCCTGACAACGTTCGAACTTGACGAGTATGTCTACGAGGCACTCCGAGTCGGTGCGCGGGGCTTCTTGCTCAAGAACGCGCCACCCGAAGAACTGGTGCAGGGGGTACGGGCTGTGGCCCAGGGGGGGGCATTGCTCGCCCCCTCGATCACAAGTCGGCTCATCGAACAATTCGCAGGCCACCGAGGAAACGCTGACGCGACGACCAAGTTGCGAACCTTGTCTGAGAGAGAGCTCGAGATCCTTCTGCTGATCGCCCGCGGCATGAGCAACGCCGAAATCGCCAGTGAGTGTTTCCTGAGCGAGGAGACCGTCAAGAGCCATGTCTCCACCGTCCTGCGGAAGCTTGCGGTCCGCGACCGGGTCCAAGCTGCGGTATTCGCCTACGAGGCCGGAGCCGTGAGCCCGCGCCGGGAGCCGCCGACCAAGCGCTAGCCCGACAGCGATGGCGCGGGACCTGGCGGCCGATGACGAGCCAATTCCGGCGAGAAATTCGCTCTCGAGGGGTTGCAGGTTTCGCTCCTTGGCGGGATGCGAACCTGACGATCGCCCCCCATCCTCGACTGACTAGCCACCACCCGAGGAGACACCCGTGAATGCAGTTTCCAGCCTCCCGCGAGATGCCCACTGGTCGCAGGGCCACGGCCGCCACGAATTGCGAGCAGGGGGCGACATCCTAGCCACACTCGACCTGACAGGCGTGAGAGCCAAGGCAGCGACTCCCGTAGGGACATGGCGAATTGAGCGGGACATGACCCGCACGATTCGAGTGTGGGATACGACCACCACCGAACTGGTGGCCGAGGTCAGCAAGAGCACCTGGGCCGGTCGCCGGAACGTGGAGTTTGCTGACGGCCGATCCGTTACGTGGGAGCCGGCCAACATTTGGCGGACGCAGTGGTGCTTTCGAACTTCGAACAGGAAGACCCAGCTCGTCTTCGCTCGTCGCGGAGACCCAATCCCGGGCAATCACGAAGGCGACGACGCCGACCGCGCGCAGGTTGCTTTGCTGACGGTCCTGGCGCGGTACCTGTCCATCGTCTCGGCAAACGACGATGGAGTCGCCGCGGCCGCGGCTGTAGTCGGATCCGTCGTCACCTAGGTGCAGTTCCGCCGCCTGCACCGTGCGTCGCTTGGGGGACGAAGTCACTTTGGGCTCCGACGGCCTGATGGCCGGCATTTTGGGGCGGTCATTGCGCCCGCCCGCCCCGTGCCGTTGGCGTCAAGCACGCGAAGCGCGACGTAGCAACGCTTGGGGCAGGGCGGGCGTATATGACCTGCCGGCATGGTCCGTCGCGACGGCCTTCGGTGGATCTGGGTCGCGCCGCCGGAAAGTGGCACGACTTCAATCGTCGGTCGATAGGGGTTCACGTTGAGAAGGTGGATTTGCCGTCTGCTCTTGCGCGTTAGTCGTCCAGCTGAGCGGTCATGCTGAGGCCCCTCTTGGCGCTGGACCGGAGCGCACGCGTTCCGCTCTATCGCCAGATCGAGCGCCAGTTACGAGAGGGAATCCTAGGCGGACGATTCCGTCCAGGCTTGCTCCTTCCAGGCGTCCGTTCGCTCGCACGCGAACTCGGGGTCGGGAAGATCACCGTTCTGGCAGCCTACGAAGAGCTTGCCGCAGACGGCTATCTCGACCGAAGGATCGGAGTCGGAACACGCGTTGCGGCCGCCCCGCCCGCGCCGTTCCTTCGTTCGTCAGCACCGCCGGGAATGCCCGGCCGCGGCAGCCACAATTCGCAGTCCGCCAGTCCGGCAGCCGCACGCACGATCGATTTCCGGGCGGGCCATGTCGATGTGGGATTGCTGCCCGCCCGACTTTGGGAGCGACTCCTTCGGGACGCCTGGCGTGATCTCGCCAAGAACCCCACGCCACTGACATCGGACATCCACGATGGGCTCGGAGATCCGGGCCTACGCGAGGCCGTCACGACGTACTTCTCGGCGACGCGGGGCATTCGTTGCAGCCCTGAGCAGGTCGTCATCTTGAGCAGCGCACAGGCTGCATGCGCAATAGCAGGTCGAGCGGCTTTACGTCAGGGCGACCTCTGTGCCCTCGAGGATCCACCGGCTCCTCAGCTACGCCGCGCGCTAGCACTCGCCGGTCCGACGTTCGTGCCTGGGACCGTCGACGAGGACGGGATGGTCATCGGCAATCTTCCGGCTGGGGGGAAGCTGGCACTGGTGACGCCCGCCTGGCAGTTGCTGTTGGGCGGTCGTCTCTCCGAGGCGCGCCGTGGCGGCCTCCTAGCTTGGGCGGCGGCGAATAGCGCCTTGATTGTTGAGGCCGACCTGTACGGTCATCTGCGCTATGACCTCGACGACGAGGCAGCGTTACAGGCGGACGACGCGGCTGGTCACGTCATGTACGTGTCGACCTTCACGACAATGGTCTACCCGGGCGTTCGAACCGCCTTCGCCGTTGTGCCTTACCCATTCCTCGGGGCGTTTCGAAAGGTTCTGGACGCTGCGGGCCAAGCGCCCGCCGCGGTCGAACAGGCTGCTCTCGCACGCTTCATCGATGGGGGCCATCTTGGCCGCCACGTGGTTCGGCTCCGTCAAACGTATGCGGATCGTCAGGCCGCGTTGCTATGTGCGCTTCGAACGCACCTGTCGGGCTTGCTGGAGGCATCCCCCAGCCCGGCCGGGGTATCGCTTGTCGGTCGTATCGTCGACGATCGCGTCTCGGGTACCAAATTGGCAATGGCCGCGCGGGCCCTTAGCGTCGAAGTGGATCCAATCAGTTCGTTTCGCCTGCTCCCAGCCGGCGACCGGGATGTGCTCCTGTCCTACGCTCATTTAGCGCCGAGCGAGATCGAGGCGGGGGTTGTGCGGCTGGCTCTCGCAATGAAAAGTATCGAGTCATCCCAGCGCCAACTCGCACCGGCCCCCGGGCGCCTTCCCGCGACGGCTCGCGCAAGGGCCGACGCGCGGAGCGCGCCAGGTCGGACTGCGGCCTAGATGGAGAAGCGTTCGTTAGCCAATGCGCCCCAGGTGGCGGTGTCCCTACGAGGCCTCGCCTCCGACCCTGGCGCTCCAACGCCATTCATCCGTTGGTCGCCGCCAAGTGCCCGTGGTTGTCCTTGCGACCGTCCATGCTAGTGGGCCTCCGTGCACTGTCCGCGATTCGCTGGGCTTTCCCGCTCGCGCTCCGCGCGCTGGTGGTTTGGCAGCTAGCGTGGCCGGCAAGCTCCAAGTTCGTCGACTACAGCTCAAGGGTTCGCGATTTCGAGGACCACGGAATACCCAATCCGGAGGCCTGGGTCCTCATCGTCGGTAGCTTCGAGGTTGTTGCGCTGATCTCGGCTGTCACCGGAGCGGCCCCTAGGATTGCGATGCTGCCGATGATCCCGATCATGATCGTGGCAATCGGAACTGCCGGGTTGGAGAGCGGGAATGCCATGGTCCTAGCTGGATGTCTCGGGATAGTTCTCTTCGGTTCCGGACCCTTTTCGCTCTGGAACAAGGAAACTCAATGGCTCCGACGACCCCTCCGGGATCACATTCGGGATCACTCAGCGAGACGGTAGACAAGCGTGCCCCACGCGGGAATCTCGCGACCCGAAGGTGGGGTCGACGGAGAGCTTCCGCCAGCCCCGATTGCGAGACGCTTGGCTTGGCAAGTGATCGTGACTGAGATGCTCTCGTGGAGCACGTCGCCGATGTTCTGGTGACCGACGGGGTCGCGATCACGCCAATGCGCGTCACGGCCGTATTACGGGGAATCCTGCGTCGTCGAACAAGTGCACCGGATCAGTTCCGTCTGGGTGGATTGCACAGATGATCGCGGTCTCGGCGTCGCCGCAGTCAAAGGTGATCTCGTCACCGTGAGGCGACCAGTTCGGCTCGCCTCCGAGCACCAGAAAATGCGAGTCTGAGCCATCGGCATTCATAACCCAGACGCCCTCTTGGCCGTCCCGAGCCGTGAAGAAGGCGATCCTGCTGCCATCCGGGCTCCATGTCGGCCAATTGTCGGGAGACGGATCGGTCGTCAGTTGGGTGAGGGAGGAACCATCCGGACGGACCGAGAATAATTCGAAACCACCGTCGATGACTCCGGTAAAGGCAATCGTTCCAGTGCTCGACCAAGCTGGGTACTGCACCTCATAGTCAGTCTCGAGGACCTTCCGCGGAGCTGACCCGTCTGCGCTCATGATGTACAGCTGTGATACCGAGTCACCAGGCTTCCGGGCGGCATAGACGATCTCCGTCCCATCCGGGCTCCAACCAGGCATCGCGTCGTAGTGCGAGCCGGATACGTCACTCAGGTTGGTTAGGTTTGAGCCGTCGGGATCGACCGCGAAGACGTAGCCGCCCCCGTTGTCGACCCCGGCCGGCTCCTCCATCCGAATGATCAAGCGGTCGCCAGCCGGCGACCAGAAGGCGCTTGCGTAAGGCTCTGCTGTTCCTGGAAAGTCCGTCACCAGGGTTCGCTCCGCGCCATCTCCTTTCGCCGTGTACAGCGCTCCCTCGAAGGTAAATGCGATGGTGTGCCCGAGAATTGGCCGACCCGGCGCGGGTGTCGACATCGCGAGAGGCGCCTCGCTCGGAACGGGACCGGCTGTCACGGCCGCCGACGGTCCTGCCAGCGTGGGCGTCGCGGTGGCCGGACCGGTCGTCACCGGCGAAACTGCTGTCGATCCGCAGCCTGCTACGACCACGGCGGCGGCGAGCGCCACGAGCTTGTTCATTGATTGTTCCCCTGCGAATGACCCAAGACTCTGCTTGGGCGTCGACGCAGCATCGCTCCATGTGCTGCTGGACGCTAGGCCCACCAAGGAGATCGCATTGGTACCCTCGGGCCGCGCACCGATCTTGGTCAGGCCCTGGCTGGCCGGATCGTCTCCGGCGGTCGCCGACGTGGGTCCCCCCAGTGCGTCCCCGAAGAGCGACCCAGCCCAAGCCGACACCTTAGGGCCTACCGGATCTAGGAGACGTTGGCCGCGCTCGCACCCAGGCGTGCCACCCGCCCGGAACGGGCTTGCCCGCGCAAGGGCTGCAGGCGAACATCTGACCCGCAACTCCCAGCTCTATTTGCCACCCGGCTCCACGAATGCCAGATCGGAGCCATGGAGCCGACCCATGTCGACCTCGCGCCTCGCCCATTCGATCCAGGCGCGTGTTGCCTCAAGCCGACGCCGCCCGTGCTCGAGGATCGCACGGGCGTGCGGCGAGTCGATCGGGAGCTGCCCTGCCAGGTCCAGCTCCTTGGCGCGCCGAGTCAGATATCGCGCGTAGGCATCGAGATGTGCTCGGGTGACGCTCGCGTCAACCGAGCCGCAGAAGAAAAGCTTGACCGGAAATGCAGCCTGTCCTTCGTCAGGGTCATCGTCGATCTCGTGAAGCCACGCCACGAGTTCGCTGCGCCCCCGCTCAGTCATCCGATAGACCGTCTTACTTGGGCGCGATTCCTGGGCGATGCGGGTCCCCTCGATCAAGCCGTCATCGCGCAGCCGTCCGAGCGCCTTGTACAACTGACTTCGGGACGGCGCCCAGATCAGCCCCACACTCCGTCCCGCTAGCTGTGCCAGGTCGTATCCGGACCGGGGCCCAAACGCAACCAATCCAAGGGCCGTCCGGGTCGTAAAGGTCTGAACGGGCTCAGGCATCGCTCACAGATTACCCGCTCTCCAAGCTCGCTTCGTTCGCTCGAGATCGCAGCAATCGGGCTACGCGAGAACGCGGTAAGCCACTGGTAGGATAGTCTTTGTAAGACTAATCTCGGTCGTACCAGTGTCCCCAGGAGACTATATGCGCCTCGGTCGCTTTTTGGTCGCTGCTGCCGTGACCGTCTTCGCAGCATGCAGTGGGCCGAGCGTGGCGCCGCCCACCGCGAGCACCATGGCCGCGACGCCCGTGCCAACGATGGCTCCTCAGGTATCGGTCGAGCCCACGGTGGAACCGCCGCCGAGCCTGGCGGAAGCATGCCCGTCCAGGTCGGTGCCCGGCGCGAACTCGTTCTGGGTGGAGACTGATGACGGCGTCAGAATCTACGGCGTCGAGGCCGGTACAGGCACCACCGTAATCATTCTGGCCCACCAGGCTCGTGACACCCTTTGCGGCGTCCTGCCGTACTTCAACACGCTGGTCGAAGCTGGGATGCGGGTAGTGGCGTTCGACTTTCGCACCCGGGGCCGTTCGGACGGCCCGGAGGATCCGGCTGCAAGACTTGCTCTGGAGCGCGACCTCGCGGCGGTGGTCTCGAAGGTCCGCGGTGACGGGGCGGACAAGGTCGTCCTCATCGGCGGCTCGAACGGTGGTGCCGCCGTGGTGCAACACGGAGCAGATCTCAACGTCGACGCGATCATCAGCCTCTCCGGGGCCAAGTTTTCGGGAGCACTTGGCGTGAACAACCCGGCGTCGCTACCTCGGCTTACCGTTCCCTTGCTGATGATTGTGTCGAAGCGCGACCCGGTTGTTCCGCTCGCGGAGGCGAAGGAGGTATTTGCCGCTGTCGGCTCCCCTGAGAAGACGCTCCTCATCCTGGATGGCGATGCCCACGGGTATGGCTTCGTGGACTCATCCGATTCGGAGGCGATGCGTTCCCAGGTTCTGGACTGGATAGAGCAGCACGTCTGAGCCTTGAAGGGCCGGGGCCAGCCACGCGACTATCCGCCACGTTCGCTTGCCCAGCCGATCGTGCTCAAGGCGAGCTCTGGATTAGCCTGGCCGTCTCCTTGGGCGCCCTAAGGCGCCGTCATGATCATCCGGAGGCGAAACCGCTTGTCGGCAGAGCGTCCGGTGTCGGGCCGATGGAGCGTCGCAGAGACTCCAGCCGACGTCTTCGTCGCGCTCTTGGTGGCCGCCAATGACCTGTTGGCCGCCGGCCGCCCCCCTGGGATGCTGAAGCGCGAGCGGCCGCTGAAGCCCTGCCCGAGGGATCTGCTTCTGCCCGCTTCCAAAGGTATTCAGTCCTCGATCTAATGGACTGGTGCGACAGGCGCGAAGGTGATCTCGAATACCTCGCACAACTTGCTTCCGCCATCCCGGCCGGTACCGACGAAAGACTCGAAGCGGATGCCGGAGTTGTGTTCCACCGCGCTCGGCGGGCCCTCGCCGCGGGGGATGACTGGGTGGCCCTCTTGACCGACTTCCGCCAGCGGCTCGGCGACAAGCCAGCGGACCTACGATGGCGATACCGCTGGACCCTCCTCCGTACGAACCTCCTCGTCGGCGCCAGCCTTGCGTTGCTTTTGTATGGCGGCGCCGCCTGGATCGCAGCCCTACTGGGCGCTTCGTGTTAGTCGACTGCCGTGGGGGCGCCCTTCCCGGCCTCAAGACAAGACTTGCTGTGGTTCCGATCGCTCCACGGAGTGTTGGATGTCCAATCTCTCACCAGATCGGATCGATCGCCGGTTATCCGAATCCCTCCTCGAAGAGATGCGCAACTCCCGACAGCGATGGACGCGTCCCGTGACAGCTGCGGGAAGAACGCCGTGAAAGCGGACGTATACCCAATCGGTTCGCGTAAGTTGCCAGCTTTAGAGGATTTGCCACCGTGATTCCCGGAAACCATTGCTGGGCGGCGATAGGGGGCGCGCTGCTCCTGTCGGCTTGCCAGGCAAGCGCGAGCCCTGCGCCTAGCTCCCCTGGGCCTTCCCCCGCTGCGCCGGCAACCGCGACCGCCGCCGCCCCACCGCCCCCTGTTGGTGGGCGGCTAGGGCAGTCCGTGCTGAGCTCGGCAAGCGGAGACGTGGGTACCGTCACGGCTACCCAGATATCAGCGGAGCAAACGACTCTGGAGATCACGTTGGTCGGAGAGACCCAGCCTCACGCGTGGGGCATCTACGACCAGAGCACGTGTGATCGCCCTCAGCCAGATCACGACGCGCCGTTCCAGTTCGCGGACATCGAGGGTGGGTCACGCGTCGAGGAGCTCGAGACCCAACCATACTTGACGTACCCGTCCAACCTCGTCGTGCTCGTCTTCACACTCGACGGCGGCGAAGTCTACGGCTGCCTCAATCTCGGTGGCCCTCTCGAGCTGGCGACACCCGGGCCCAGCGAGCGGTGCGCTGCGCCGGCGGCCCCCGCTAGCCAGTTGCCAAACGGCAGTGAACAGGACGAGCTGGCGTTCTCCAAGGAACTCCTCGGCAACGCCGACATCTACCGAGCGAGCGCCACCGGTCAGGACGAGCTGAGACTCACGACTGCGCTCGGTCCGGATACCAAACCCACTTGGTCACCGGATGGCTCGAGGATCGCATTCCGCACGGGCCGCGAGGGCCAGGACGAGATCTACGTTATGAACGCCGATGGCACGTGCGAACGCAATCTGACCGTGAGCCCCTCAGATGACCGATCTCCCGCATGGTCCCCCGATGGCTGCCAGATCGCGTTCGACCACTTTTTCAATCCGGAGTTTCAGGACGTTGCCGTGATCGACCCGAGAGGCGGTCCGTTGCGGCGCGTCTCGAGCCATTCGGGCGAGTACCCGGCGTGGTCCCCGGACGGGCAGCGGATCGCCTTCGCCTCCGCTCGCGACGGCGACTACGACATCTACATCATCGATATCGACGGCAAGAATGAGCGCAAGGTCGCCAACTTGGCTGGGTATCAGATGTACCCGGCGTGGTCTCCGGATGGGGAGTGGCTTGCGTACCAATCTGGCCCGGATACGATTGATGGTCAGCAGATCCACCTGATTCATCCCGATGGCAGCGGTGAGCACGCCATCACCGACGCGCAAGCGATCACCAACCAGTTTCCGGCGTGGAGTTCACAGGGCCGACTGGCGTGGTCAGCGTCGGGCACGCTGATGATTCTCGACCAGGTTGGAGAGACCGCGCGGGAAATCGGCGATGGACAATTCCCGGCGTGGCGGAGTTGGACCAGCGTCGCAACCGCAACCTGCTGAGGTCAAGTCCCAGACGTAGTGTAACAGGTCGTCCTCGCAAGTTTGGTCAGCTCGACATCAGCAGGGCGGGGTTCACATCCTCGTGGCCGATGTCCGCCCGCTTCGGGCCCTCGCCGGTTGGCTGACCGACGAGGGTGTCCTCACGGTCGACCCTTTCCGGCGAGCGCGCCGCTTCTCGAGCCGGAACCCGCTGCTGCCATCGGAGGATACGCCGACCAAGAGCGCCACGCTGGCCGACGTGCGGGCACTGGAACGGGACTTTCAAAGCTCGGTCGGCCGCTTCGCGAGATCCCCTGCGAAGCCTTCCCGTGCGAATCACGGCTGCACGATCGAGGAGTTGCGGGATCCGCCGCAACTCCTTCACGACCAGCTCGCGGGCTTGCGCGTCGGGATCCGTCTCTAAATCCCCCAACTGCTGGGCTTTCGCTCGGTAGCCTACTCATGGGAGCCCCGCGCATGCGACCTTATGACTCTGGATCAGGCGATCTCGCCCGCGATCAGCCTGTCTCGGCTTTCCTCGATCGGGATGCGAGTATTTATGGCATCCGCGCGCTCAACTCCTGTCGGGCGCGCCATAACAGCCTCTGGCAGCGCGAGCGCCAATCCGTGCCGGTACGCGGCCGGTGTGAGGCGAAGGCCGACGAAGCGCGGCCCTTCGATGACGATCCGTTCATATATCGCGTGGATCACGTCGGATTTCTCCTCTACTAGATCGGCCTTCTGCCACGTTTCGGCCAGGGCGTCGAGCCACTCGGTCGCGCGACGCGCTGGCAAGTCCCGGGCCGGCTGCGCCCCCACGATTTCCAGATCTTCGCGGAGGCGTGCCATCCGCACGAGGTATTCCGCGTCGTCGAGGCGAGCCGCGGCATGCTCCAGCGCGAGCTCACGCATCTGGCGTGCGAGCCTGGCACGATCCATCGTCACGGGACGTTCACTCGCGGACAGCACCCCCGTGATCTGGGCGCGCATGGCGGTGTCGACACGGATCGACCCGAGCTGGGCGATGACGGGGATCTCCCACGTGGATGCGGGAATGCGTGCTTTCGAACCCCAGGCCGCACACGGCGCGGTGTGTAGTTTGGCCACCCGCTCCGAGTTTCCCATCCGTCCGTCTGACCGAATCCGCCTCCCGCAGGTGCACTCCAGCAGCCCGGCGAGCAGGTCCATGCGACCGCGGTGGCGGGGTCCCCACCCTGTGTTCTTGCCCGTCGCACGTCCTCGACCCGAGCCCACAGATCGTCCGAGACAGGTGGGTCGAAGCGCCAGGGGGCCGGCCGGCGAGCCTCGCTCGGACCACGGTGTCGGCGGATCCAGCCGTTGTAGAGCGGGTTCATCAAGATCATCCGGATTCGCGTCGCGGCGAGGCCGGTTTCTGCCTCGAGCCCCGTCGCGCTCACGTTGCCGAGGGCGTACCGCTCGAACAGGCCGACGGCGATGTGCATCCGGTCTGGGTCGATCTCCAGAGTGTGCGGCGGCCGCGGCAGCCGTCGGAAGCCCAGACCGGCGTGCCCGCCCGGATCTCGCTCCTGGTCGAACTTGGCGGCGTAGCCCTCCGTGATCCGCTCGGACAAGCGACGGCTGTACTTCTCCGCTCCCGCCGCCTCGGAGATCAGCTCGTCCCAGTCCGAGGGATCGGTGCTCAGGATCTTCCGGTCGCACATGACCAGAGCGACACCGTTCGGGTGCAACTCGTCCTCAAGGAGCTCGAGCGTCCGGCGCAGGTTGCGCTGCCAGCGGTCCGAGTAGCCGGTGAGGAGGAGGTCGAAGCGGCCCAATCGGAGGTCCTCGACCATCGTGGCCATCGTCGCCGAGCGCCAGACGGTCCGACCGCTGTGCGCGACCTGGTACACGAGCCCGGAGTCGACGAGGCCGTGCCGCTCGATGAACCGGTCCTGCTGCTCGCGCTGGCTCGCCGGCCCGTAGCGGTCGTATTGGCCGGCCGTCGACTCCCGGATCCAGCGGGCCGCCCGGAGGCCGCCGATCTCGTCGAGCGAGCGTGGCAGGCGCTTCACGTGGCGGGGTCCCTCTGAATCCTGACCATCCGAGACACCTTTGCTCTGGCGTCAAGTCCCTCGCGGCGGAGCTGGTCCGGGCCATCCGGATAGCGCCGATGGAGGGCCTCGACGTAGCGGGCGAGGGCGGCGACGAGCGGATCGCGCTCCACACCTAATTGAGGCTGGCTGGTCACGCGAGACCACCCCAACCGATGTCGTCGGCTCGAGCGACCACGGCCTTGAGGCGTGCAGCCGACTCGTCGGTGAGGTCGTCGGCGAGGATCCGCAGCGCTTCCCGGGCGACCTCGAGCCCGTCGTCCGGCGCAACGTGCAGAAGACCGTCACCACCGTCACTCTCGTCACCACGAGTGCGATCCTCGGTGACGCTCGGCCCATCCCACAGACCCGTCCCGTCGCCGTCGGATGACGCCGCGTCACCAGGGCTCATGGCCGGTGACGGCGGTGACGCGAGTGACGGCGTTTCGGCGGCGATACGGATGGCGATCAGGCGGCGGCCGTGAGACTCGCGGCGCTTCTCGACCTCGATGCCGACTGAGCGGAGGTTCGGCGCGATCCGGGCGAGCTCCCGCGAGAGGGATGTGGCGTTGCCTGGCCAGCCCTTGCGCCGGGTGGCCGCCTCCCCCACGATGCCGGCGAGCCGATCGAGGAGCTCCGTGGCGGTCCCGACGAATTCGCCCGCCTCGAGCATCGTGCGCATCGGCGGGACGATCACCGCCGCGTCGAGGGCCAGTTCGTGGATCGCGTCACGGTTGCCCGTGTACGCCTTCAGGAACGAGCCGGCGGGCCAGCCGAGCGCTGGTTCGGCGGCAACGACCCAGCGGGCGAAGTCGGCCATCCTGGGCGCCCGCTCGAGCTGGACCGCGTCGAGCCGACCGATGGCACCCGAGACCGCGTCCAGGAGGGCGCCGAGGATCGCCGGCTGTTCGCGATCGAACGCCGCCCAGAACTGAGCTTCGTCCTGGCGGTGGTCGTCCGGGATCCGGGGCAGTTCGAGGTCGATCGTGCGGTCTAGCAGGTCGCTGCGCGTGCCGAGAACGCCGATCCCGTTGATGACGATCGGGCGGCAGGCATCGAACAACGTCTCCTCATCGTTCTCGTAGAGGGTTCGGGTGCTGAAGCCGAGGCCAGTCGAGACCCGGCAGAGCGTGTCGCTGAGCCAGTCCGGGACGGTCGAGAGATTGTCGAGGGAGATGACGGCCCCGTTGGTCGCCGCGATCGCCAAGTCGCGCTCATCACGCGGCGCGGCGCGAGTGACGCTCTTGTTGGGGTCGATTAGCCGGCGGTGGATCTTGGCCGTGGTGGACTTGGCCGAGCCGTGCTCGCCGTTGAGGGCGAGAATCGGATACGGACCGTTCGGCCGGAACGCAGCGACCAGGCATCCGATGAACAGGCGCCACTGGTTGTCCTGGTCGTCCTCTCGGACGTTCACGAACCTACGGAGCTGATCCACGGTTCCGCCCCGGACGGGTATCGGCAGGCGGAGCAGGCCCTTAGGGCGGCGAAATCGCACGGGCGGGTCGGGGGCGAGCTGCCAGCTCGTAGCCGTGATCCTGACCGCCTGCCAGAGCGGGTCGCCCAGGTCGAGGTAGATGTCGGTGCCATCACCAGCGACCCGGACGTGCACCGGGCACTCGGGCCCCTCGAAGAGCGCTCGAGCCCCCAGGACATCGAGCGCATCTCGAAGTCCCTGTCCGCCAGCGGCTCGACCGTATGCCTGGTGGAAGCGGCGTGCGAGCCAGAATCGAAGGGCCTTCGAGGCCAGCGGCCAGACCTCGTGATGACCGTCGCGCTCGATGCGGGCGTAGGCGACGTCATCCGAGGTGTGGAAGAACTCGACGTCCGCCGCGAGGTCCAGGATCATGGTGGCCTGGGATCGCTTCACGCCTGCCGCGGGCTCGGCGGGTACCGAATCACCGGGTTCCGACTCCAGCGCGCTGCCCTCGGCGTAAGAGGGAGGATCGCCGACATCGTCGTGGACGGGCGTCGGTCGGGTCGCACGCCCTTCGCCCGGCCGATAGCGCCCGACACTGGCCGCGATCGCGCGGACCTCGTCATCGGGCAGCGGCGGTTGGCAGCGGTGAGCATTCACCGCCACCAACGCGGCCTCGATCTCGGCGGCGGTCATGCCCCGTCGACGCATCGTGCCCGCCAGGGAGGCGAGCGTGGCGTTCCGCTGGCCGTCGGGAATGGCGTCCGAGTCCTCGGGACGATCGCCTGCCGTCCGAGGTGGTCCGGCCGCGTCGGCGATCCAGGACGGCGCCTCCGCGATCCCGTCCTCGATCGGCACGACCCACATGTAGCGCGCGCCGCTGATGTGGAGCGAGGGCGGGACCACGATGTACGAGCCCGGGCCGCGGAGATCGACGTGCTCGCGGACGCCGACCTTCGGCCGGATCGGCGTGCTGGTTCGGTAGATCAGGTGCCTGCCGCGACCCGTCCTCGATGTCGCCGTGCTTGGCAGCTCGTCGCTCCGGAAGACTGTGGCGAGGTCGGCCAAGTCCACGTCGACCACGATGAAGCCGTCCGGAACCACGGCGCCGATGTTCGCGGTGGGCCACATCCCCCACCACCTGCGGATCTGATCGCCATCCGCGGTCGCGTCGCTGAGGCCGTTCTTCGTCCGGGGATGCTTGCCGGGGGAGGGGCAACGGGGCCGATGACAGTCGCACGCGCCGTCGATCGGGGTGTGCAGTGGGATCACATTCCAGCCCGCAGCGGCCATTGCCAGGGCGGTGTCGAGGATGACGCTCATGCCCCGGTCGACCGTGCGACGACGGCCTTCTTGCGGGTCGCCGATCGGCGATGCAGAGGCTGATACCCGGACGCCGGCGCCGACGTCGGCCTGGCCGCCCGGAGGCCCTCGAGGATCAGGAACGCGGCCTGATCGCGCGGACTGCGGCACTCGACCTGTGCGAGGTCATGGAGTGCGGCCGCGGCGTGGTCCGGGAGCCGGACGGTGAGGGAGGGCATGGCCGGATTGAACGGCCGCCGGGGGCGCGGGATAAACGAGCGAAACCCACGAGAAAGGCGCGGGTTTGGCGCGAACTAGTCCTCGAGGGGCCAGGCCAGGTTGTTCGCCTTCAGGAAATCCTGCAGCGTGCGTGCGGAGACCTCGAGCCGCTCGGCCAAGGCGTCCTGGGTCACCGCGCGGCCCTTGCGTTCGGCCCGGAGGGCCCTGTTGCCGTCCCGGACGATCGTCATCGTCAGCAGGCCCGTGCCTTTCGGGCGACCGCGGCCGGGCTTGGCCGGCCCTCGCGGCGCGCGCCTGCGGCGCGCCCCGAGCCCAAGGCGCTGCCGCAGCTTGTCCTGGTCGAGACTGGACACGCGGTCCACGTACTCCCGGAGCTCGTCGATCGTCGGCTGCCGGCCCTCGATCAGGACGAGGTGTTGGTAGATAGCCTGGACGAGTTCCTCCTCGAGCTCCGGGCGCTCAAAGGCCATGCGCGCGATGTCCGCCGACATGATCAGGGGGTCGGGATGGCTCATGGTCGGACAACCACAGCTGGGATACGCATCGACTGCGACATCGCTGGAGCCGAAGCCCGTGATCGCGGCAGTTGAGGTGGCTCACGGGCCTCGGCTATCTAGCCGTTGGGCTCGGGCTCGACGAGCCCGAGCAGCTTCTCGATCCGCGCCATCAGGGCCTCGTCGGCCTCGCCCTTAGCTCCCTTATCGCGCAGCACCGCAATCAGCGTGCTGACGTACTCGTTGCGCAGCTCCTCGTGCGTCTTCGGCGTCGCAGGCGGCAGGTAGCCCCCACCGCCTCCGCCTCCGCCGGCCTCCTGATCGGTGTGGTTGTACTCCCCGACGGCGTCATCCCGCTGGCCAACCCGGGGGGCGGGCTGACGTCCGACCGTCGGGATGATGAGCTGTGTCCGGCTGCCCTTGGTCCTGAAGAGCCCGGCCTGATCGGCGGACTCCATGAGCGCGCGCAGAGCCGGGTCGACGCGACTCGGCGCGACGCCGAACCGGGTCCGGAGCGCGTTCGACATGCCGAACTCACCGGGCAGGTCCTTGCCGAGGTACTCCTCGTAGACCGCCCTGTAGAGGGGCACCCCCATAAAGGCGTCGATCAGCGCCTGCTCGGCCTGCTCCTTGTAGACGGGCATCAGGATGGTCTGCGCGCGCGCCGTGATCGTGAGCCGGCTGCCCTCGCCGGCCACGAAGTCGAACATGCGGGCCGCCGCCACGCGGGCGAGGTATGACCCGTTGTTGGAGCCGCGGTAGCGCAGGAACGCGGCCAGCTGCTCGTTGCTCGCGAGGCCGCCCCCCTTCTCATGAATCGCCCTGGCCACCTCCAGCGAGTCGAGAAGGGAGTACACGGGGAACCGAACCTCGGAGACGACGCGCGTCCTCTTCTTCTCCGGGAGCAGCGCTTGCGGGGCAGTTGCTTCTGTCATGACTCGGACCTCTACTGTTTCGGAGTCGCCCTTGTTACTCCGGAACGGTAGAGTGAATCGGTAAGGCCGTCAATCCCCTAACTTCAGCTTCCTTCGTCGGCGGGCGGCCGCGCCCCCGCGGAGTCGGTAATCGACGACTCGGTCTAGCAATCGGGCCGACGCTCCACATGCTCCCCGAGATCTCCCGAGATAGAGGTTTGACACCAGATAGGCAAAGTGCAAACATAGCAAACATGACAATGGACCTGCCGGCGACGCTGCGCACCATCCGGGCCAACCTCGAGCTCACCCAGGCCGACCTGGCGACGAAGCTCGGGGTCTCGTTCGCAACCGTCAACCGCTGGGAAGGCGGCGGCAACTGGCCACAGAAGGCGCAGATGGCGCAGATTTTGGAGGTCGCCGGGGAAGCTGGGGTCGCCGTTGAGGGCATCAACGCGGCCACGGTGCCAGCGTCGACGACAGGCCTGGGACGCGGACTGCGCGCTGAAGCGCCGAGCACCAAGCCCATGGAGCGGATGCTGTGGGACGCGGCCTCGTCGATCCGCGGTGAGAAGGACGCCCCCAAGTTCAAGGACTACCTACTGCCGTTGCTCTTCCTGAAACGGCTTTCGGACGTCTTCGACGATGAGGTCGCGCGGCTCGCCGAGGAGTTCGGCGACCAGGACGTCGCTCTGGAGATCGCGGAGTCGGACCATAGCCTGCTCCGCTTCTATCTTCCCCCCGAGGCCCGCTGGAGCGCGATTTCCGGTCGCACGGCCTACGACTGGCCGGTCGATGAGCGAGGGCGCTCGACGCAGCCTCGAGACATCGGGGAGCACCTCACCAAGGCGGTGCGTGCCATCGTCCGGCACAACCCCGACCTGTCAGGCGTTATCGATGTCGTCGACTTTGCCGCTGAGCGAAACGGCGAGCGCGACATCAACCCGGCCAAGCTGCGCGGCGTCGTCGAGACATTCTCCGACCCGCGCTATCGGCTCGGGCTGGCCGACGTTCAGCCCGACTTCCTTGGCCGGGCGTACGAGTATCTCCTCAGGAAGTTCGCTGAGGGCTCGGGCCAGAGTGCGGGCGAGTTCTTCACGCCGACCGAGGTCGGCTTTCTGATGGCCAACATCCTCCGGCCGAAGCCGGGGGAGACCTGTCACGACTACGCCTGCGGCTCTGGCGGTCTCCTGATCAAGCTACAGCTCGTCGCCCGTGAACTCGACCCCACGAGCAAGGTGCCCCTCCGGATGCATGGGCAGGAGCTCCAAGCCGAAAGCTACGCCGTGGCGCGGATGAACACCATCATCCATGACATGGACGTCGACCTGCGGCGTGGCGACACCATCATCAATCCCAAGTTCCGCGATGCCGCCGGCTCGCTGATGCGCTTCGACATCATCGTGGCAAATCCGATGTGGAATCAGCCGTTTGACCCCGACCTCTATGCCGACGACCCGTTCGACCGCTTCGCCAAGTCAGGCGGCATCACGTCCGGCAAGGGCGACTGGGCCTGGCTCCAGCACACGCTCTACTGCCTCAACGACGGTGGACGTGCCGCTGTGGTTCTCGATGCGGCGGCTGTGACACGTGGGTCGGGGTCGGCGAACGACGATAAGGAGCGCAACATCCGGAAGTGGTTCGTCGACCACGACCTCATTGACGGGGTGGTGCTGCTGCCAGAGAACGTCTTCTACAACACGCAGGCGGCAGGCATCATCGTGGTCCTCGCCAAGCGCAAGGCCGCCAGCCGCAAGGGCAAGATTGTTCTCGTCGATGCCAGCCAGCGATTCACGAAGGGGCGTCCGAAGAACTACCTCTCCCAGGACGCCGTCAAGGAGGTCGCTGCGCAGTACAACGCCGGCGAAGCAAAGCCCGGCGAAGTTGCCCTCATCACGCTCGAGGACGCGCGGGGGACGGATTACAACCTCAGTCCCAGTCGCTGGGTGGGTCGCCCTGATGCCGCGAGACAGAAGTCCATCGCTGACCACCTCCTCGAGCTCCGGGAGCTCGATGCCGACTATCACGAGATCACCGGCGCCCTGACCGCGCTGTTTGGAAGAACGAGCGAATGACGGATTTGCCCGTCGACTGGACCACTGAGGCGTTCGCCGACGTCGCGAGCTATGCGATCGGTCGTACACCAGCCCGGGCCAACAGCACGTACTGGCACGACGATGGGGAGAACGTCGCGTGGGTCGCGATCTCCGACATGAGGCCGCACGGGGTAATCCGCCATACGAAGGAGACGATCAGCGGCCGCGCGTTTCGACAGGTCTTCGGAGGCCGGATCGTGCCCGCAGGGACGCTGCTGATGAGTTTCAAGCTGACTATCGGGCGCGTGGCCGTGCTAGGCATTCCTGCCTGCCACAACGAGGCGATCATGTCGATCTACCCGAAGGCGGGTATGAACCAGCGGTACCTCGGCTACTACCTGTCGGGCCTCAACTACGCCGATTACCACGATCGCCAGATCAAGGGCAACACCCTCAACAAGGCCAAGATCGATCGGCTGCCGATCGTGCTACCGCCAGAGCCTGAGCAGGAGGCGATCGCCAACGCCCTGGACCTCATCGTTCGGGCCAACGAGCTCGGCATGAGGCTTGTGTCGCTGACGGACTCGCTGAGGAAGAGCGCGATGAGCGAACTCATGTCCGGTCGACTCCGGACTGAGGAGCTCGACCTGAACGTCATCGAGCGGATCGGGTCCCTCGGGCGCGGAGCATGACCACGCTCAAGATCAACGAGGCCTCAACCGTGCAATTCCCGATGGTGAAGCACGCCGCCGAGATCGGCTGGACGCCGCTGTCGCCGGCCGAGGCAGAGGCCAAGCGTCACGGGCGGGCCAACATGTTGTTCCGCGACGACCTTGAATCGAAGCTGCTCGAGTTCAACGCCTGGCTCAGCGAGGGCCAGGCGCGAGCCATCGTCGACACCATCGATGCCCTGCCCGCCACCATCGAGGGCAACCGCGCTGTGCTGTCTTGGATCCGCGGCGAGCGCCACTGGTATGACGAGGAGGAGAAGCGGAATCGCCCGATCCGGGTCGTTGACTTCGACACGCCCACCAACAACGACTTCGTGGTCACCTGGGAATGGAAGATCGAGCCGCTCGCCCGCAAGGGCAATCGTGCCGACGTCGTTTTCATCATCAACGGGCTACCGGTGGCGATCGCGGAGCACAAGAATCCCAAGGACGGTGGCGCTCTCGACCGGGCGGTCAAGCAGCTGCGTCGTTACGAGCTGGAGACGCCGGAGCTGCTCGCGGCGCCACAGCTCTTCAACGTCACGCACCTGCTGGACTACTGGTACGGCGTCACCTGGAACGCGAACCGCCGGTATATCTCGAAGTGGAAGCAGATGCCGGACGAGGAGTACCGCTTCGCAGTCCAGTCATTCTTCGAGCCGACTGACTTCCTGCGCACGCTGGAGCAGTGGATCCTCTTCTACGTCGAGGACGGGGAGACCAGGAAGTCGGTGCTGCGCGAGCACCAGCGCCGCGCGATCGACAAGATCGTCGCGCGCTGCGCCGACGCCTCCAAGAACCGCGGCCTCATCTGGCACACGCAAGGGTCCGGCAAGACCTTCACCCTCCTCACCGCCGCCCGCCTGATCCTCCAGGACAAGAGCCGGTTCAAGAACGCGACCGTCCTGCTGGTCGTAGATCGGATCGAGCTGGAGGGTCAGCTGCGCGAGTGGGTCGACCGGCTGCTCGGCGAGATGCAGGCGAACGACATCGCGGTTCGCCGAGCAAACACCCGCGAGGAACTTCAGGACTTGCTCGACGCCGACTTCCGCGGCCTGATCGTCTCGATGATCCACAAGTTCGAGGAGATCAGGCGGGACAGCTCGCCGAGGGACAACATCTACGTGTTCATCGACGAGGCGCACCGGTCCGTCGCTAAGGACCTCGGCTCCTACCTGATGGCCGCCCTGCCGAACGCCACGATCATCGGGTTCACGGGCACGCCTGTCGGGACGGTCGGGGGCGGCTCCGGCACGTTCCAGATCTTCGGGAGCCAGGACGAGGGCGGCTATCTCGACCAGTACTCCATCCTGGAGTCCATCGAGGACGGGACGACGCTCCCGATCCGCTACATGCTGGCCCCGTCGAACCTGACCATTCCCACCGAGCGGCTCGACGAGGAGTTCTTCGCGCTGGCCGGCGGCGAGGACGTCACGGACGTGGAGGAGCTCAACCGGGTTCTCGACCGAGCCGTCGGTATCCGGACCTTCCTCGGCGCCGATGCGCGCGTCGAGCAGGTCGCCGAGTTCGTGGCGAACCACTTCCGGGAGAATGTCGACCCGCTCCACTACAAGGCATTCCTGGTCGCGGTGGACCGGGAGACGTGCGCCAAGTACAAGGTGGCTCTCGATCGGCATCTGCCGGCCGGTTGGTCGGAGGTCGTCTACACCAGCAATGCGTCTGACCCTGTGGACCGGCCCAGGGTCGCCGAGCTGCAGCTCTCGGAGTCTCGCGAGCAGGACGTTCGCAAGTCGTTCAAGAAGCCCGCGGAGCTGCCCAAGATCCTCATCGTCACCGACAAGCTGCTCACCGGCTACGACGCTCCCGTCCTCTACGCCATGTACCTCGACAAGCCCATGCGCGACCACGTGCTCCTGCAGGCCATCGCGCGGGTGAACCGGCCCTACGTCGACGCCGAGGGCGTCCAGAAGCGCGTCGGGTTGATCGTCGATTTCGTCGGCGTCCTGCGCGAGCTGCAGAAGGCGCTGCGGTTCGACTCGGCCGAGATCGGCGGGGCCATCGAGGACCTGGGCACGATGATGGCGGACCTCCTCGGCCGGATCGCAGCGGCCGAGGAGCACTACATTCAGGTCGACCCTGCGGACAGCCCGGACCAGCAGCTGGAGAAGGTCGTCTACGGCCGCTTCATCGACCCGGACGCCCGCAAGGCGTTCTTCGAGGACTACAAGGACATCGAGGCGCTCTGGGAGATTCTGGCTCCGTCCGCGGAGCTGCGCGACCACATCAAGACGTACAAGCGCCTCAGCCAGCTCTACGCAGCCGTGCGGAATGCCTATTCCGAGACGGGCGGCTTCCTCGGCGATCTCGAGTACAAGACCCGCAAGCTCATCCAGGGCACCGCCGAGCAGGAGGAGCTCGGTCGGATCGCGAAGGTCGTGACGTTCGACGTCGCGACGCTGGAGCAGCTCAAGGGGGACCAGGGCCCGGACGAAGGGAAGGTCTACAACCTGGTCCGCGGTCTCCGGAGCGAGATGGACGGGGATCCCGCGAAAGCGGTGGTGCTGCGTGCCCTCAAGGAACGTGCGGACCAGGTCATCAGGAACCTCGAGGAGCGGAAGATCACCGGCATGGCCGCCATGGACGAAATCGCGGCCCTTGTCGTCGAGAAGGACGAGGCCCGGAAGGCCGCGGAGAATAGCGGCCTGACCGAAGTCGGCTTCGCAGTCGATTGGCAGCTCAAGCAGGACGGGACGCTCGCTGGCGCCGGGCTGGACTCGGTCGCGGTCGCCAAGGAGGTGGAGGCGCTGCTCACCAATTTCCCGAACTGGGTCGAGAATCCGGACGAGCGGCGCCGGCTCCGTCTCAACCTCTACAAGCCCGTCCTCAACCTCCCGGACGACCAGCGTAAGGCGGCCGTGGAGCAGATCATGCAGGTGCTCGAGGAGGCGGCAGGAGGCTGATGTCCTCGCTCTACCCCGATCAACAGCTCAAGCGGCGCGCAATGACATGGTCGCTGCGGTTGAGGGTCAATCCGGGGCGGGTGGACGTCGCCGAAATGACCAGCGGGTGGGGCTCCTGCACCAGGGACGGCGTTGTGACTTTGGCCCAGGACTTAGCCGAGGCTGATGAGTCCTTTCAGGACTACGTGATCGTGCATGAGCTGCTGCACCTGCGGTACCACGGGCACGACAGGCGTTTTCGCGCGATGTTGTCCGCTCTCGTGCCGAACTGGCGCGAACTGGAGCGCCAGAGCAAGCGCACCGCCTAGCGGTACCGGCCGCCCGAGTGGGACCCCCGACGCCGTCCATCAGGCTGTCACGACGCAGCGAACGCGCGGAGCGGGGGCCGATGCAACGGTAACGACGGCCGATTAGCTGCGGATTATCTGGACGAGAAACGCCAGCGCGAGCCGCCAGAGAGGAACCACCCGTGGCAATGAGCCCGCTCGACAACCCGCAGATGACAGACGCATACGATCGACTTTTGGGGAGCGTCGGCCGTTCGGCCTCCGAGGTGGGAGACGGGCGTCTCACCTCCCACTGGCCACTGGTCGGTCGCGATTTCGACCACGGCATTCTCGTCGTCGGCCAAGCCGTCTATGGCTGGATCCCGGATTGGACGGCGGCCGACGCGACCAGTCCTGCGGGTCGGTCGACGATCCTCGACGATACGAGAGCCACATTCTCCGAGCTCGATGATCCCATGAGCTGGATCGCGGGCCATCGCGTCGAAAACTCGCCGTTCTGGCGCACGGCCCATGAGGTTACGGACGCGCTGGCGCCCAACACCGCGAGTCCCTGGTTCAGCCGCGTCGCGTGGGCCAACCTCTACCCGATCGCGCCGGGCGACTACAAGGGCAATCCGGAGGGGGCGCTGCGGCAGGCTCAGACCGCGCCGGCTGCCGAATTCCTCAGCGCGGTCGTGGAGGCACTGGCCCCTCGTTTGGTACTCGTACTCGCCGGCCCCTTCATCTGGCCATTCGTGGAGCCGCTCGCACTTGGTAACCTCGTTCGCGCCGACCCGCCGTTCACAGTTGTTGGGAGGCGGCGAGCGAGTGTCCCGTGGATCTGTGGAATGCACCCGGGCGGCGCGCAGCGACGCGGCTGGCCGGCGAGGCGATACGCCGAGCTGATCATTGCCGAGGCTGCCAAGCTCGGGGTCGAGCGTCCGCGCTGAGATCAGATGGAGGACATGCAGCGCGGGCACGGGTGGTCCGCCGCCACGCTGGGATCGGCCAGGACCTCGGACCAGAAGTGGAAGAACGTCCCGTGGCGGATCTCGTCGACCGCGCACTCCGGCGTCGCTTGGTGGATGTCGTGGACGACACGGGTGTCCCGATCCTGGAGGAACCGCCCGTACACGCCGCGGGTCACGTGATCCGGGGCGGTCCACTCGGGCAGGGGGGGGGGGGCCAGGGGCTCGGGGTCCAGGAACCGCTCCAGGGCGTCCCGGTGCCAAGCGTCCCCATCGGGATCGACCACGTCCAGGTCCGCCAGGCGGATGTCGTCCGTCACGGCGCGGGCAGCCAGCCGACCTGACCCTTCGCTGGACCGCCGGGTCGCCGTCATACGTTGCCGATCCGTTCGATCATCATTTTTTGCCCGAACCGCTCCTCGGCGGTCCCGACGAGCCCAAATGTCGTGGTTCCCGTTTCACGGCTGAAATACGCATCCACGGTCACGCTCCCGCCGGTGTGGTCGAACCACCCGAACAAAGTCCACTGGATCGACGGGCTGGGCCGCAGGTCGATCTGCGTGCCGTTGGGCAGTTGAACCCCGCCGACGCGCAGATACACGGACCCAGGGCTGCCCGCCGTGGTCATGGCCGAAGTTCGCAGGCTGGCCGTGACTCGGTAGCGGCCGCGCGCCAGGGTCACCGTTGTAGTGATCACCGCCGCGGACGCTGCCAGGGCGGCCGCTGTGTTATTCACCGCGAACGCGGAGACCGCCATGGGGTCGGTGGCCGTGCTGTCAATGCGGATGAGTTCCAAGCTGCTGCGGTTGGAGCCCGCCGGCGCGACCGTCCTGGTGCTGCCGCTGTTTTGGTACACCGCCATTTCGACGTAGTTGCCGGGCACCAGGTCCAGGATGTGGGCCACGGATCGGGTGATGCCGTTGCCGTTCGGGATGTTGTCCCGGCTCCAGCCGTAGAAGCCCGACCCGTAGGCCCCGCCCAGGGCGATTTCGATGATGCGCTCGCCGCTGGTGTTGCTGTCCCAGTCCGCCTGGGCGATCACTAAATACTTGCCGCCCAGCCCGGTGGGGATGGTCATTCGGCTGTTGTTCGTGACGTTGGAATGGAACCCGTCCGTGTCGAACGCTTCCGCCGCCAAGGCCACCGGGGTGAATGTGACGTTGGTCACGTTCGTGGCCGCGCTCGCGTACGCCTTGGCGCCGATCCCGTTGCCCAGGCGGCCGCCGTCCAGTTTCACCAGGTCGAACCAGCCGCCCGCCAGGCCAAAGTTCAGGGTCCGGTTGGCGCCGCTGTCCTGGTAGCAGTTGACTTCCACGTAGTCGCCGGGGTTCAGGTTCAGGACACCGGAAATGGTTTGGACCCCGATGTTGGACGCGGCCCGCCGGTCGAAAGAGTGGTAACCCACCCCGTTCACATAGAACCCGGCGTGGCGGTTCCCCGTCGTGTTGGTGTCCCAGGGGACGGTGGCGATGGCCAGGTACTTGCCGCCCTGGCCGGCGGGGATCGTCATGCGGGACGGGTTCACCGCCGGGTCGTGGAACCCGTCCGTGTCGAACCAGTCCGCCCCGGTGTACAGGACCCTGGTGTCGGTGGCCGTCACGACGCCCGTTTGGTCCACCCCCCGGTAGGCGCGGGCCCCGACGAAGGCCGCCGTGGCGCCCTGGGTGGCCACCGTGCCGGGCTCCCAAATGCCGGCCACCGCGTCCCACACCAGGCCCTGGCCGGCGGTCGGCGGGACCGTGGTCGTGTCCACGTCGGTCAGGCCGTCCAGGGTGCCGGCGGCCGTCAGAACCACCTGGGTGCCGACGATGGCCTTGGTCAGGCCGGCCACCCCGATTTTGTCGTACAGGTACCCGGGGGTGTCCCCGATGTTCACCGCGACCTTACCGCTAGCCCCGCCGCTCCCGCCGCCCCCCACCGTCCCCGACAGGGCGCCCGCCGCGCTGCCGGCGCCGGCGCTGGCCGAGCCGCCCAGGTTGTCCAGCATCCGCTTTAGCCGGGCTAGGTACTCCAGGGAGACGCTGTTCAGGTCGATGCTCACCAGGAAATCGGTGCCGGCCCCGTCCTGGAGGGTCAGGCCGGCGACTCGGAACGCCTCCAGGTCGTACGTGCCAGGCACGTCCAGGGTGATCCAGTCGCCCAGGCGATAGTCGGCGTACGGTTCGAAGTGGCCGCCCGTCAGGCCGTGGGTGACCGGGATCGACAGGGCTTCCGCTTCCGCCGCCAGGGACGCCAGGGTGGCCTCACCGGCGCGTTGCATCGTGGTCGGGTCGGCGCTGCCAGGGAACGACAGGAACCCCTCGCGCCGGCCGACGTGGGGGTCCGCCTCGATGGCCGGGTCCGCGATTTCGAAGTACAGGCCGCCGGCGCCCTCCACCAGGAGCCTGGATTTCAGGCCATGTTCTGCGATCCGCTTTTCCACCGTGTCGGTCAGGTGGTAGCCGGCGCGCAGGACCACGGTCGTTTCCTTGTGGCGCGCGTATTCCCCGAACATCTGGAGCCGCAGTTCCGGGGTCATTTGCACGTCCAGGCCCATGGCGATGGCCTGGCGCACCACGTCCAGCAGCGTCGTGCCGGCGGGGAAGGCGATCACCGGGGTGTCCGCCCAGGCCGCCCCGTGGCTGTCCAGGTCGGCCGTGAAATCGTAGGTCAGGTCCGGCAGCGCGCCCCTAGCCTGGGCTTCCGTGATTTGGTCCACCAGGATCGCGCCCCAGGTTTGGCCGCTGTACTCGGCCGCGCTCGCGGACGACGGCGCAAGGAGCACGTGGGCGCCGACGTTTACGTCCGCCGCGCCGGCCACACCGATGATCGGGCCCGTGGGGTCCAGGCCGGCCAGGGCCTTGGTGGACGCCTGGATGGTGCAACCGCCGCCGCTGATGTCCCGGCGTTCGAAGTAGCCGGCGGGGGCCGTGACGCTGGTCCCGGCGTTGGTCGCGAAAAACCCGACCGACACGCTGTTGACCAGGCTGGGCGTCAGGGTGGGGGCCGTGATGTTGACGGTGGACCCGTTGTTCTGCGCCGCCTCGGAGCCGCTGGCCAGGTCGGCGTTCACCCCCCGGAACGCCAGGGCGATCCCGTTGGCGTCGTTGGCCCCGCCGAACGTGAACGTGTCGGTGGCAAAGATGGTGCTGCTGGTGATTTTCCGGCGGAACAGGGCCAAGGCCAGGGCGGTCCCGGCGTCCGTTTTGGGCAGGGCCACCCACCCCCGGCCGGCCGGCGGGGTGACGTTGACGCTGGAGCCGCCCTGGACCGCGATCCCGTACAGGAGCGTGTCCCCGACCTTGGCCCCGGTGGGCTTGGCCATGGCGATGCTGGACGCGCCGCCGTTGTTGACTTCCGTGGACCCGATGTAGCCCACCGTCGCCGGCGGGTACACCGGCGGGTAAACGATGGCCCGCTCCAGGTACGCCAGGGCGCCCCGGCCCGTGACGTTGATGGACTCGGCCGCGCCCTCGCCAGGCGCCAGGGGGATGTCCACCAAGTCGTCGATCCACCAGGCGAACCGATAGACCCCGCCGACCTTGCACTTGACCAGGTTCCCCTGGTGGAGGATCGCGGCCGTGGCCTTGGGATCGTGGCGGTTCAGCCGGAACCCGCCGGCGCCCAGGTCCGCCAGGGCGGTGGTGAACGACCGTTCGTAGGCATTTTCCAAGGTGGCCAGCATCGTGGCCACATTGGTCCCGTCGTACACGTCGAACTCGATGGGGACCCCGGACGACGGGCTCGCCGTCAGGATTTCCAGGAACAGGGCGTTGGACTCGCGGACCGCCATCAGGTGTTTTCCACGACCTTGACCAGGCCGCTATCGCCGGTCGGCGGGACGGTCACCACGGCCGCCGCCACCGACGCCTGGCCGCTGTTCGCCGGGAACAGGTTGGCGCTCCGGTGGGTCCAAGTCACGATCCCCATAAGGTCCGTGCGCAGGAGCGTTTGGGAGTCCTCTGCCGCCGTGTCCCGGTCGGCGTAAATCCACACTTCGCGCAGGCCCCGGGTCGTGCCCGATCCCCCGCTGTTGACGCGGATTTCCAGGTACGTGGTGGTCCTGGGCGCCGGCAGCGTGTACAGGGTCCTGGCCGCCCCGACCGGGTACTCCGACGCGGACACCGGGTTGGGCGCCGCGCTGCCGCCGGCCACGTTCGCCCCGCCGTCGCTGAACCGGAACTGGGGCGCCCCCCAGTCGCCCGTCGCCGCGTCCTCCAGGGACACGGCCGTCAGGACCTGGGCGGTTGGGAACGTGAACCTGATCCAGGCGCCAGTGGAGCCGGTGGACAACCATTCGCCGGTGTTCCGCTCCACGGCGTTGGCCGGGATGTTGCCGCCGCTGGTGCTGTCGGCCGTGATTACGTTCCCGACTTCGGCCGCGATGTCCACGACGCTGCCCAGGCCGTCGCCGTGGATTGCGACCTGGCCGCCCACCACCTGTTCGGTCGGGACCAGGCGCTCCAACCAGGGGAACACTTCCCCGTCCCGCGACTGTTCGTAGATGTACAGGGCCCGCGCCAGGACGGTCAGGGCCTGGATGCCGTCGTTTTCGTACACGTACACGTCGCGCGCCAGGACGGTCAGGGCCTGGATGCCGTCGTTTTCGTACACGTACAGGTACCTGGGGACCGGGATGCCAGACTCGGCCACGAACGACGTGCTGGCCGTGTTGCCGCTGCTGGTCAGGGGGCCGGCGCCGATCCGCCTGGTGGCGCTCGCGAACCACCACCACACCCCGGTGGCCAGGGTCGTGGGGCTCCAGGACGTGATCCGGTAGCCGCGCCCCAGGACCGCCGGCGACACCTGGAGGGCCGCCGTGTTGTACAGGGTGTTCCGGTCAATCGTGAACGTGACCAGGGTGGACCTGCCCAGCAGGTCCAGAGCGATGGCGCGCAAAGTCGGCGGCATCGTCCCGTCCGTGACCCCGCTCGTGGGCATATACAGGCGCACGGACAGGGGCCGCCGAACGTATGCCAGGACGAACCTGGCCGACAGGGACGCCGGCATCAAGAACCCAGCAGGGTGCCCGTAAAGTTCTTGCTGGAGCCGGCCGCGTGGAACACCTGGACGATGCAAGGCTGGGCGTTGGTGATCGTCGTCGGCGCGTCGAAGACCTGGGCCGGCTGGCCGGCCGGCGCGCTCACCCCCTGGATAATCGTCACCGCGTTGATTTGGATGCGGATTTCGAACGCCACCGTGGCGTCGTCGCATTTCACGGTCGCGCCGATCACCTGTTTGGTGCCGTCGCCCGTGACGCTCGCGACCGTCGTCCAGGTGCTGTCCGCCACTGCCACGGCGGCCGCGTTTGCAAGTGCCATCAGGGCCTCTTTATGTCCAACTTGTGACGATGGTCACGATCCGCGCGGCGCGCGGACCCAGGGCATTGCCGGCCCCGGGCGTGGTGTTTCGGATGTACATGGTTGACGACTCGGCGCCAGGCGCCAGGGACGTGATGTTGATGGTCACCACCCAGTTGGTGTTGTCCGTACTCATCACGTTGTTGGGGTCGTTCAGTTGGATGTTGATGCCGTTGGCCGTCAGGGTCGCGCTGGTGTTTTTGACCCTGAACTGGCGCACGACGCTGGTCCCCAGGGGCCGATCCCCGAAGTCCTCCACCGACGTGTATTCAGTGCCAGGCGTGTCGTCGTGGTTGATGTAGATGATGTCGTTGGGCGTTTGGCCGGCGACCTTTTCCCCGTACACGTGGACCCCGTTCCAGTTGCCGCCTGGGTTGCCGCCTGGGTTGTTGTGGCCGAAGTACATCCGCAGGGTCCGCTTGCCGCCCGTGAACGAAACCGCCCTGATCGTCCGGCGCCAGGCGTCGAACCCCAGGTCCGACGTGGGCGCGCCGCCCGGCCAACTCGCGGTTTCCCAGGTGCCGTCCGACCCGTTGGTGGTGTCGGACGATCCTTGCAACTGGTATTGCTGCGTGGCCACGTTGGGGGCCCAGCCGTTGTACATGGCCGTGACTTCCCGTTGCTCGGGGAAAAACCAGTACACCTTCTTGTACTGGTCGCTGCTGTAGAAAACGCTGGCCGTCAGGGCCTGCCAGGACTGCAGGGTGGCCTGGGACTGGACGGCGCTGGGGCCGGCCAGGAAGTTGTTGCCCGTCACGAACGCGCTGGCGTACACCACGGTCCCGTCGTTGTCGTATCCCATCCGGTGGTCGGGGACGGCGCTGTATGCCATCGGTCAGGTCCTCAAGCGTGCGGGGTTCTGACGGTTGCCTGGGCCGTCCCGCCGGTGCTGCCGGACGTGACGCGCAGGGTTTGGGTCCCGGGCTCCACCTGGAACAGGCCCGCGCCCCCGGAATGCCGGACGGACCCGATGGCGTTCACCCCGTTGTTCAGGGCCGTGGCCGCCCAGGTGTCCAGGACCAGGATCTGGCCGGCCGCAACGGTCACGAGGCATTCCAGGTACCAGCCGGTCGTTTGGTTGGTGATCCTAGGGTTGGACAGGGGGCCCACCAGGCTGAACACGATCCGCTCCGACGCGATGGACCCGGGGTTGTTGGCCACCAGGTCCGTGGGGCTCGCGCTGATCGTCGTCGGGCCCACCAGCAGGTCGGCCCCGTAAAACCAGGGGTCGGCCAACTGGAAGTCGGCCACGACGGGGAATCCGTCGCGGTGGACCGGGTAGTCCGGCACGTCCACCGCCACGCATTCGGCGGTCGCTGTCCTGGTGGTCCCGTCCGGCATGGTCCGCACCAGGGCGCCCGTCGTCCGGCGGGCCAGGACGGTCAGCAGGGCGTCTAGGTTCGCTCGAGACTGACGGGGAGCCGTCACCCCGTCAGCTCCTGCCGCCGTCAGGTGGGAAACCCACATCGCCAGGGCGACCCGCCGGTGGTCAAACCGCTTGCCGGCCTGGAACCGGCCGCTGCGGGCCGGGATCACGACGTCGTCGCCCCGGAGTCCTGGCAGTGTGTCGCCGGCCTCCATGCGCTGAACCAGGGTCGCGTAACTGTTCAGGTCGAAACCGGCGAACGTCCACCGTTCCGTGGTCAGGATCGTCGTCACGCCGAACCCCCGAACACCATCACCTTTTGCAGTTCCCGCTTCGTCGACGTCGAGGCTGGCTCAGGGGTGGGGTTGTAGACATTGACGGTGAGGGTGCGAGCGGTCGGCGCCGTGCCCTGCGCGGACGTGGTCGCGAGCGCGGCTCGGCCGGCCCGGATCGCGTCAGACTCGGCTGCCGGGATGATCATCTCGCCGGCGTGAACCATCGCGAGCATGTCGTGGGGCACGAACGGGGTGCCTTTCGCGAACGTGGCCAGCGTCTCGCTGATCGGCCCCAGATCGAAATTGATCGAGTGGAGGCCAATGGTGATCGGCCCGAGCGTGATCGGCAGGATCGAGCGGAAGGCGCCGACGACCGCGTCCCATAGCTTGCCGGGCAGGGACACCAGCCCCTCGACGATCGTCCTCACGATCGAGGCGCCGACGTCCACCAGGCGGCCCGGAATGCCCAGGAAGAAGCTGATGACGTCGCCGACGAGCTTGCGGATCCCGGCGCCCACGCTCGAGGCGAGCTTTGCTGCCTGGCCCGCGATCTGGCCAACCCAAGAGGCAACCTTGCCGGGGATCGCGGTGATGAAGCCCACAATCCGGCCCGCAGCTTGCGCGATCGCACCCACGGCCTTGCCGGCGACATCCGCAAAGATGCGGGGCAGCGCCGCGAGCGCACCGGCAATCGTGGACAGGATGCCGCCCACGAATTCCAGGATCTGGCCGACGATTTCGGGGTTATTGACCAGGAACACGATCGCGGCCACGAGCGCAGCGACGAGGATGACCGGCAGTAGGGCCATGCCGATGGGGATCGCGGCGGCGATGATTCCGCCCATCGCCGAGCCGATCGTCGCGAGGACGCCAGTGACGGCGGGGATGATCCCCGCCAGCGCGGGGGCGATGCCGGGCAGAACCTTGCCGACGATGGCGCCGAGGCCCGCTGTCAGGCCACCGATGAGCTTCGGGCCACCGAGCTGCGAAAAGCCGAGCACCACGGGTCCGAACTTCGTGCCGAGCTCGGCGAGGCCACCCGTCACCTTCCTAAGCGCGAGCTGGAGCTGGTTATAGGGGCTGGCGTCGATGACGTCGGACGCCTTCTCAACCGCGCCGCCGGCCTCGTCGGCCGAAATCGCGAACTCGCCGAGCCCGCCCGTTCCGGCGGCCAGCGCCGCAGCGAGCTTCACGCCGGCCTTGGCACCAAACAGGTCAGACGCCTTCGTGGCACGCTCGAAGGGGTCCTGAGTCGCCTGGATATCGGCGATCAGCCGCTGCAGCTCGGCCGGACTCTTGACCTTCTGAAGCGCCTTCGTCAGCGCCGCTGGGGCCGCTGCCGCGTCGATGCCGCTCTTCTCAAAGAGATTGAGCAGCCCGATCCCATCGTCATAGCTGAGGTTGGCGGCGCGCAAGGCTGGCGCCAAGTCGATGAGCGCCTGCTGATTCGACTCGACCGAGCCGCCGTAGCGCTGGTGGCTCACGACGAGCTTGTCGAGAACGTCCGCCTGCTCCGCGCTGGTGAGGTTGAAGGTGTCGGTCAGGTCATCGAGGGTGCCTACCGCGGCGACCGCATCCTGCCCCGTGACCTTCGCGTAGTCGAGGACCTTCTGGGCGGCCGTTTCCGCTGCCTCACCGGTGAGCCCCAGGTCGTTGTGAACGCGGGTGAGAACGTCGCCGAGCGTCGCGAAGCCCGCGGTGTTGTTGCGATACAGCTTCCCGATCGACGCCTGGGCCGCTTCCGCCTCGGCTGCCGTCGCGCCGGTCTCGGCCCGGTACTTCGCGATCGTCTCGGTCAGCTCGGCGCCGCCCTTGGCTGCCACCCCGAACAGGGCGCCGCCGGCCGCACCAACCCCGACGAGCCCGGCCTTGAAGGTGGTCTTCATCCCGCTCGACATCCGCTGACCGAGCGTCTGTCCGGCCCCCTCGCCGGCCTTGCTGGCGTCGAGGCGAAGCTGCCTGTCGTCACCACGGAACGTGAAGAATAGGTCGGCGATGCTGGCCATCTAGTTCGGGAACTCCGTGCCCTGTGCGACGTTGCCCGGGAAGTCGCGCAGGAGCTGGCTGAGACCGCGCTTGGCCGTCGCCGCGCGCTGCTCGTCCTCTGGAGCGAGGTACCAGGGGGTCTGGAAGCGCGGGGCCTTGCTGGCCCACAGCGGCACGACGATGCGACGGAGGGCGTCAGCGACCGCGCCGTGCACCTCGGCCATCCGCCGCCGCTCCTCGCGAACCATGCGCTGTTGCCCGGCGTTCCAGAGCATCTCTAGCTGCGCCGCGTCGAGGCGCTCGTGGATCGAGCGCGGGTCGAGGCCCCAGTGGCCGAGAGCCCATTCGTAGAGCTCGCCGATGCCGATCCGACGTCCGAGGCGGCGAGGAGACCCGGAAGCATCGCCAGGAGACTCCGGACGTCGGTCACGAAAGGGAGGGCCACCTCCGCCATCTGGCGGAACGCGATGTAGAGCTGGGCCGGGTCGGCGTTCTCCTCGAGCCATTCGCGGCCCCCGAGCGCGCTCGTCCGGTCGTAGCCGACGACCGCGTCGAGGATCGCTTCTTGGGTGAACCGCGCGAAGCCCATGAGGCTGTCGGCCGACTGGTCGCCGGATAGATTGCGGGCGAACCCGCCGAGCTGGACGCCGAGCGTCTCCTGCCAGCCCTCACAGGCCTTCATGGGCAGCGTCGGCACGCGCTTCTCGACGCCGCCGACGCTGATCCGGAGAACCCCGGCTGCGATGTCCTCAGGTGTGCGCTGCGTCATCGGATCAGCCCGGGATCCGCATGCGCCAGGACGGCAGGGCGAGGTTCGCTCCGTCGCGCCGGGTGCCGAGCGAGACTTTGATCGCGGCCATGCTCTCGTCGCCGAAGCTGATCTCGGCCGAGTCCGTCTTGCTGATCGCGTTGTACAGGTACAGCTCGTAGTAGTCGGACGGCGACTGGGCGACGAGCGCGAAGTCGTTGTAGGCGCTGAGCGGCTGGCGGCGGACGGTGCCGGGGGTGATCTCGGTCTTGCCATCGCCGATCGTCTCGACGACCGCGACGCCGTTCGCGTGGGCTTTGAGAAGCGGGTCGCGGAACTGGAGTCCGGAGCCACCCGCCCCGACCGTCCCGACGACGTCGATCCGGCGGTACTCCGCGAGGGCGCCGGCGACGTTGACCCGGATGTAGTCGCCGGCCGCCGCATTCGTGGTCGAGACCACCTTGACCGACGTGTCGCCGATCGCCGCGGCGGCGGCCAGCGTCGTCGCGAGGGGGGTGCCGCCGGCGTCGGTCGTGGCGAGGGTCGTGGACTGCGCGCCGAGGACGGCGAGTGCCAGCTTGGAGCCGGCGAACTCGGGCATTGTGAACTCGGCCTCGGCGCCGGCCTTGCTGATGTAGTCCATCTCGCGGATCGGCTCAAGGACGCCGTTGAATGTCTCGGACGGGTTGAACGTCGACTGGTTGACCTTGAAGACGATGTCATCGACGGTGGCGCCGATGCTGGACCACGCGCCGACGCTGGCGATGGCGCGGTAATAAACCTCGGCCGCGCCGATGACGTACTGCTTGGGGTCAATGACGAGGCCCATGCCGGTGCTCCTTTCGCTTCTCGCCCGCCGTGGCGACCGCAGTGCTCATGCCGCGACGCTTTGGGTCGCCGCGAAGAGTTCGATGACGCCGGACTCCACCGGCTGGCCGGTATCGGGGTCCTTGGTGGCCCCGGTGCCGATGTCGTCGAAGCTCCGATAGATCAGCACGCCGGTCGCTCCGATCCGGGGCCCGACGTTGTGGATGGCGTCGGACACCGTTCCGTAGAGCGCCGCCGCGTCCACGAAGGTGGAGCCGTAGCAGCGGAACCCGATCCGGACCGTCTGCACCGGCGCCCGCTTGTCACGTTGCGTCCCGAGCCGCACGAGGACGACGAACCGCTCGAACGGCACGGCAGCGTCGCCGGGGGCGGGCTCGCCGCCGCGGACACGGCTCGTGAGCGCCGCCACGGCGGGGTAGGTCCGGATCTCGGTGAGCAGCTTGTCCAGCGGGTCGGTCACTTCCCGACCCTCGCCTTGCCCACCGTTGCCAGCCGCCTGGCCACGGCCCTCGCCACGAACGGCCCGGCACCGGGGACGGTCGCCATGAGGACCGGTGTCAGGAACGGCCGGGCCGGTTGGTGGATCGTTCCGAACTCGACGAAATGAGCGGGGAGGCCGAAGCCGCCTGCGACAGCGACGCCCATCTTCTGGACCTTCATCGCGTTCGGCTTCGCCGCGGCGCCGCCAACCTTCTTGCCCGCGGCGTAGGCGACGGTCCCGCCGGTGTCGACGAGACCCGCGCCGAGGACCGGCGCGTCGGGCGCCTTCGTCCGGTCGATGACCGCCTCGGCCAGGGCGAGCAAGCCATCGGCCATGCCAAGCGTGATCGCGCCCAGCGCAGCCCGGTTCAGGACCACGCGGCTGTTCGTGGCGGCCATCAGACGCCCGCCTTGATGAGCCTGAGGTCGACCGTGAGGTGGTGGCCGGCGCCCGCCATGTCCCGGATGCCCGTGATCTCGAACAGCCGCCCATCGGCCGGGTCGAACCGGATCCGGTCGCTCTCGCGGAGATCACGCGGCCGCGTCCGCAGGGTATGGTCGGCGATGACGGCCCCGGCCCCGTGGAGTTGCGCGACCTCCCGGGCGGACTTGGGCTCGATCCGGCCCCGGAACGTGCCAAGGGTGGCGTAGGTCCGGGTCGGCTGGCCGTACTCGGCTACGGGGCCGGACGTCGCGCGCTCGACGGCGAGGGTGTGGATCAGGAGTCCCTCGAAGCTCATGCCGGCTCCAGGGACGAGCGCACCCGGACCGAATAGGCCGCCCGGCGCAGGAGCACGCTTCGGACGAGGGCGGACCGACCGAGGCGGACGGCCGAGTCACCGCGGGTGTAGCTGTAGTCGCCGATGCTCTCGCCGTCGTAGCCCGTCTCGGACAGCGTGCTTCGGACGAGCTCGATGACTGCCTGTTTGACGGCGTCGGCATCGGTCGGCGCGTAGGTGACGGCGACGGGGCCGGACCAGTAGCCCCGGATCCGCCGGATCATCCCCGAGCCCGGGACGAAGCGGAGGTCGGCCGCGGCGACCGCGAGCGCGTTGTCGGTCACAGCGACCGATGCGGCGCGGCGCGAGAGGTAGATCGGGGCGTCCGTGAGCCCCGGTGAGAAGGTCTCGGTGCGCGCGCCCGTGAGCACACCGATCCGAGCCGCGAGCCAGTCTTCCTCGCGGTCGAGGACGGCCTGGAGGTCGCCGTCGGTGAGGGCGGTCTCGACGAGCGCACGGACCTCGGCCAAGGCCACGACGGACACGGTCTACCTCTGGGTGTCCACGCCGCCCTTGCGGCCCTCGGCATCGCCGATGTCCTCGGTCAAGGGCCGCTGGGCAACAAGCCTGGCGTTGGGACCACCCGCGACCCGCTCGTCGGGCGGGATCGGGACGGATCGATGGGGCTGGTAGCCCTCCGGCCCGACGCGAGCCGTGTAGTCGCCGCGCTTGGGTCCCTCGCCCAGGGCATCCTCAGGGCCTTGCGGCTCGTCAGGGCTGCCAGGGAGCATGGGCACGCCCGCATCGAGAGCGTCGTCGCGAGTCGTCACACCGCCCTCGGTGTGCTCGAGCTTTGCGTTGTCGGCGTCGCTCGCGATCGACGCGTCCGCCTCCCTCTTGGGGTCGGTCTTCCTGGTTTCAGGCATCAGTGCGCTCCTTCTGCCGCGTGACGCGGCCGGCGAGATCGACCCGTTGCGATCCACAGTCAATGCATCGGGTCGTGGTCACGGCCTGTCCATCTGACGGCCGCCTCTGCTCGTACCGCTCGACCCGATCGGCCGGGCACCCATCGAGGTGATCGATGTCCTTGGCCGGGCGAGCGGAGGCTCCCGCGAGGGCCGCTTCCTGGATCGTCGCTGTCGTCATGGGTTAGCTGTTCAGGACGCCGGTCAGACGGGCGGCCGCCTTCCCGCCGAAGACACCGAGGCCACAGAAGAACTCGATGCGAGTCCGAAAGACGGGCTTCGCGTCCTGCTCGCCGAGGTCGCGGACATCGATCCCGCCGTTGGTCAGGCCGGTCACGCCACGATCGCTCTCGTCCCGCCCGAAGCGGACCGCGTAGATCGAGCTCGTCGTCCCGACCGCCGTCCCCTGGGTCTCGGTCTGGGGGATGATCGCGGTGCCGTCGGCCTTGTTCCCGATGTCGATCAGGGCGACGCCCTGGTACGTGCCGATCTTTCGCCCGAAGTCGTCGACCGTCTGGTCGAAGATCGTCAGCCGTCGGGCGGAGCCTTTGACCTTGGCCAGGATCGACGCGTTCATGTACAGCGCATCGGCGTTCGGGACAAGGGCCAGGAGTGCGTCCAGCTGGTCCAGGAAGGCGTGGCGGGCGACGTCGTCGGCACCAAGGACCGCCAGGCCGTTGGCTCCGGCGGCGATGACCTGGGCGCCGGTCAGGCGCTTCTTGAGGCCATCGAACGAGTTGGCGTCGACGGCCACGTCGCCGTTGATGAAGCCGTCCTGGAACTTGAAGTTGGCCGCCTTGACCTTGCCCCGGGTGGCAGCCGCCCGGAGGTCGTTGAGATTGCCCCGGGTCTTGACCAGGAACGTGTCAACGTCGGCGTCGCCGCCGAGGATCACCAGGCTCTCAGTCTTCTGGTTGATCGTCCCGGTGCTCTCGGCGTAGGCCGAGTTGACCGCCCGGAACTCGATGCCGGGCAGGGTCAGCTCCTCGTTGTAGGCGTAGGCGTTGCCCTGGATCGGGAGGAGCGGGAGGCGGTCGAGGACGTTCGCCTCGATGACGAACGTCTCGATGACGCCCCGCTGGAGGTCGTTCTGCGAGTACTTTGCCGACTCGGCGAGCGTGAAGGCCATGGCTGGCGGTTCCTTTCGAGTGGGCCCCGCCGCATCAGGCGGGCCGACCTACTTGCGTGGGCTGGCGGCGATCTCGGCGTAGGCCTGGCTGAGCCGGTCGTATCCCGGCGCGACCTCCGGCCTAGGCTCCTGGACGCCACGAGTGACGGTTCCGGGGATCGCCGTGGCGAACAGCTCCGGAGCGTCCTTCTTGAGCTGCGCGATGGCCTTGTCGAGGTCGGTCACCCGGCCCTCGTCGTCGACCGCCAGCGCGGCGAAGAGATCGGACTTCATCGCGAGCTCCACGAGGGCGTCGTTGGCGAGGCCTGCGGATCGGAGGGCCGAGCGGACCTCTGAACGGCGGAGCTTCGTCTCGAACTTGGCGCGCTCTTCGGCGGCCGCCTCGCGCTTTGCCTGGGCAAGCGCCTTCTCCTGGTCGGTCTGGGTTGCGGACCGGAGATCGGCAAGTTCCTTCTCGGCGGCCTCGGCTCGACGCTGCGCATCGCGCTCAGCGGATCGAAGCTCGCGGAGGACCTTCTTGCCGGCCTCACCGAGAACATCCTCGCCCGTCGCGGGCGTGGGCTCGGCTGGTGCCGTGGTTGCCGGACCGGCCTGCACAGGCGTCGCACCTGTGCCGGGCGTCGCGCCCGTGGTCGTGTCTTCTGTCATCTAGCGTAGCTGCCTTCCTCCCCGTGTCAACGGGGCCTGCGGAGCCCGATGGGACGGGCGTTCGGTTTCGTGATCTGGCCTACGCACCGGTCACCACCATCGGCACGTCCGCGGGCGTCGTTGCGCCGGGGTCGGTAGCGGCCAGCGGCGCCTCGGCGATCAGCCGTTTGATGCGGGCGATCTGCTGCGGGGAGTAGCCGAGGCCCTCCCACAGGATCTCGTCGGGAATCCCGAGGCTCTGCTGCTTCACGAGCGCGTCGGTGTGGACGGCCTCGGTCCGGCTCTCGGGGTCCTTCCAGATGATCTCCGCGGCGTTGTCGTTCGCCCGAGGATCGCCCCGGAAGCGGAAGTTCAGCCGGAAGATCTCCTCCCAGGACTCGCCCTTGTTGAGCATCGAGTCGGCGACCTTGGCCATGAGCCCGGTCTCCGACGATTTGAGCGATTCGCCCGAGGGCGGTTGGCCGGACTGGGGGAGGAGGTAGTGGTAGGGCGTCCGACTGATGGCGCCGAGGTGCTGGACCTCGGTGTCGATGCCGGCATAGATCGGCGCGAGGTCGGTCTGCTCGAACTCGCCGAACTCGACCTTGGGCGGGTTCGGATCATCGGCGTCGGGCGGCGGGACCATCCACAGGCGGTCGACGGCGGAGCGGAACGGCTCGACGGGCTGTCCCGTGTCTGGGTCGATGGGAATGTCCATGCCGATGATCCAGCGCTGGCGGAACGACGCGAACTCGGAGCTGATGAGGGCATCGGCGCGGAGCTTGTTGATCGCGTCCTGGTTGCTCATGACCATCGCGATCTCGGATTGCCCGTCGCCGGCGAGGCGCGGCCGGTTGACGATCGGCACGATCGGCACCACGTTCAGCGGATTGCGGACCGGCCATGTTTCCCCGCCGATCTCATCCCGCTTCCAGAGCGCCACCGATGCCCACGCCGGCGAGCTGAACCAGCCCGACTGCTGGGTCGATCGGAACTTGTAGATCCCCTCGGGCAGGTACAGCTCGGCGCGGTAGTGGCCTTCGTCATCGAGCCAGCGCTTCAGGCCGGCCCGCCGCTTCCAGCTCTTGCCGGGCTCGGTCTCGACCACGACTTGGAGCGGAGACTCGATTGTGACCTCGGGCGCGCCGTTCGCCGGGTCGGGCCAGACGAGGGCGTAGGCGACGCCCTTGACCAGCGCTTCGGTGTGCGCCTTCTGCGACTCGGCATCGAGTCGGTTGTCCTGCCACCAGCGCCAGGCGTCCGCGTCGCCCTCGGGTGAGTCGCCGATCCGGATGCCCTGGACGTGGAGCCGCTCGCGGTGGGCGTCGACGACGAGGGCCATGAAGTTCGAACTGAACGCCGGGAAGCGATCGCCGAACGCCTGGCGGAACTTGGCCGAGGCAAAGGCGAGGGGCTGGATGCCCGCGTAGTAGTCCTCGCAGCGGGTCATCGGGACGCGCCGATCGTCGAGGCGCCTGCCCAGACGGGCGAGCCACCACTCGAGGCTGTGGGGCACCAGCGTTCGGGTCGGGTCGAGGAGCACCTCTCAGAACCCCACGGCCCGGCGTGGCTTGCGGACGAAGGGCGTGGGAACCTCGAGCATCGCCATCGCGACCGCCCGGACCATCGCCACGGCAGCGACGTTGGGACGGGTCGAGCCGTGCTTTGAGCGGGTGACTTTCATGCCCCGGTCCGTCAGGACCGCGGTCGTGTTGGCGACGTGCTCGGCGAGGATCGGGTCGCCGTCGTGGACGAGGCGCCCGGTCGTGATCAGTTCATAGGTCTGGGTCGAGGGCGGGCCCATCACCGCTGCCGTCATCGGCAGGTCGACCATGTTCAGCCCGTCGCCGTCGAGCATCTCGGCCGACTCGCCGAAGGCATAGC
>JBKKDM010000176.1:0-3006 GCA_046707905.1 Candidatus Limnocylindrales bacterium | reverse complement strand
ACGAGCACGGCGACCACGCGCACGGCCCGCCCCCCGACGCCCAGCACCGGCACGCCCACCCCCCCCAGCATGCCGCCCCGGGCGAGCCGCCGCCGGTCGGGATCATCGGCGCCGGAGCGGTCGGGACGGCGCTCGGCGCGGCGCTCCACCGGGCCGGCTGGCCGGTGGTGGCGGTGGGGTCGCGCGACGAGGGCCGGCGCAACCGGTTCCGCTCGCTGGTTCCCGGCGTCCGCGCGTTCGCCGAGGCCACGCCGGTCCTCGACGAGGCAGAGCTGATCCTGCTCGCGGTCCCGGACGACGTCATCCCGGAGCTCGCCACCGAGCTGCGCCTGTACGGCGGCCAGGCGTTGGTCCACACCTCCGGCGTCCTGGGTGCCGAGGCGCTGGAGCCGGCGCGGGCCGCCGGCACGCAAGTCGGCGCCTTCCACCCGCTGGTGGCCTTCGCCGATACCGAACGGGCGATCGCGGCCCTGAACGGCGCGACGATCGCGGTCGAGGGCGACGACGAGCTGGCCTCGCTCCTCGCGACCATGGCCGAGGCGCTCGGCGCGACCGCCGTCCGGCTCGCGCCCGGGAGCAAGGCCGCCTACCACGCCGCGGCGGTCCTTTCGGCCGGCGGGTTCGTGGCCCTGCTCGACGCGATCGCGGAGCTAGGCGCCGCTGCCGGCCACGACGAGGCCGGCGCCCTGGCGGTCTATGGCGGGCTTATCGAGCAGACACTGGGGAACGCGCGGGCCCTCGGGATCCGTGCCTCGCTCACCGGTCCAATGACCCGCGGCGACGTCGGGACGCTGGCCCGGCACCTCGATGCGCTGGCCCGCCTCGCGCCCGACACGCTGCCGCTGTACCGCGCCGCCGCCGAGCGGGAGATCGCGCTCGCCGTGGGCCGTGGCTCGCTCGCGCCACATGCCGCGGAATCGATGCGCCGATTGCTTGCGATGCCGCATTGACGCGATACCATGACCGGCGATGGAGCACAGCATCGCGGCCCGCTACGCGACACGATCGGCGGCCCGCTTCCCCCGGGCCTCGAGCCAGAGCCGACGCCGATATCTCGGCCTTTCGCCGGCCCGCGTCTTCAGCCCGGCCCCGACGCGCCTGACGGTGCTGCTTCGCGACCAGCCTTCGCCGGTCGCCCACCTCCGCCGCGACCCCCGGTCCATCACGGCGACCCGACCCGTCCGTCCCTCGACCGGACGCCCACGACCGGCCTTCTCGCTCACCTGGCAGCGGTCGCCGGCCCAGCGTCACTCGAGCGCCCCCGCGGCGCCGTGGCGCGCCTGAGGTCCGCCCTCGCCACCTCGGCCGGCGGGATCGTCGTCAGCGCCAATCGCGAGCGACCTGCCCTCGTCGTCGGCATGCGCCGGCGCAGCCGGGATGCCGTGACGTGGACCCTGCCCAAGGGCACCCCGGACCCGGGCGAGAGTGTCGAGGAGACGGCCATCCGCGAGGTCGGTGAAGAGACCGGTCTTGAGGTCCGGATCCTGGAGCGCCTCCCGAGCATCGAGTACGACTTCGTCCAGGACGGGACGCGGATCCACAAGACCGTGCACTACTTCCTGATGGCCCCTGTCGGCGGCGACCTGTCGCGCCACGACATCGAGTTCGAGCGGGTCCGCTGGGTGCCGTTCGACGAGGCCCCTGGTCTGCTCAGCTTCGCCACCGAGCGCGAGCTCGTGGCGTCCACGGGCGACCGCGTCCGGGAGCTTGCGGGCGAGGGCCGCTTCTCGGAAAGCGCCGTCCTGGGCGGTGCCGGGGCCGCCGGTTGACCAAGGGCAAGGCGATGACCGAGGCCATCGCTGCCACCGAGGCAGCCGCGCCGCCGGCGACGGCGGAGGAGAGCGACCAGCTCCACGAGACCGCGCTCGTCGACATCCATCGCGCGCTCGGCGCCCGACTCATCGAGTTCGGCGGCTGGATGATGCCGGTCCAGTACGCCGGGATCCTTGAGGAGCACAGGGCGGTCCGCGAGCGCGCCGCGCTCTTCGACCTGTCGCACATGGGCGAGCTCTTCGTCGAGGGCGACGACGCCGGTGATGCGCTGGCGGCGGCGCTCATCACGGACCCGCGTCGGCTCGCGGTCGGACGCGCGCAATACTCGATGATCGTCGCGCCGGACGGCGGCGTCATCGACGACCTCATCGTCTACCGGCTCGGCCCGGAGCGGTTCCTCGTCGTCGCGAATGCCGGCAACGCGGCCGTGGTCTCGGACGAGCTGGCCCATCGCCTCGACGGCTGGAAGGCCGTCCTCGACGATCGGTCGCTCGCGACATCGCTCGTCGCGATCCAGGGGCCGCGGGCCGCTGACGTCCTCGCGAAGGTGACCGACGTCGACCTGGACGCCCTGCGCTACTACGCGATTGCCGAGGGCAAGGTCGCCAGTGCTCCAGCCCTGGTCGCCCGAACCGGCTACACCGGCGAGGACGGTTTCGAGGTGTTCGTCGACTGGGCCCGTGGCCCGGAGGTCTGGACATCCCTGGCGACCGCCGGGAAGGACGTCAGCGTCGTGCCCGCCGGCCTGGGCGCCCGCGACACCCTGCGCCTCGAGGCAGGCATGCCCCTCTACGGGAACGAGCTTGATCGGGAGACCAACCCGTTCGAGGCCGGCCTCGGGCGGGTCGTGAAGCTCGAGAAGCCGGACGACTTCGTGGGCCGGGAGGCGCTCGCCCGCGTCGCGAAGGACGGTCCCGAGAAGCGGCTGGTGGGCCTGAAGATCACGGGCCGCGGAATCGCCCGCCACGGCTACCGGGTGCTGGCCGGCGACCGGCCCACGGGCGTCGTCACGAGCGGCACCCACTCGCCGACCCTTGGCCTGCCCATCGCGATGGCCTACGTTGCGCCCGCCGATGGCGAGCCGGGTACGATACTGAACGTCGAGGTCCGCGAGCAGCCGGTCTCCGCGGAGATCGTGCCGTTGCCCTTCTACAAGCGCCAATCCTGAACCCCCGGGCCGCCACGCGGTCCCCAGGCCACCAAGGAGGCGAGACCGAATGGTCCCCGCGGACC
>JBKKDM010000175.1:0-3386 GCA_046707905.1 Candidatus Limnocylindrales bacterium | reverse complement strand
GTTCAGGTCCCCTTCGGCGGTGGCCAGCCGATCTTCTACGTTGATAAGGCGCTCGCGCAGCGCCGCCCATAGCTCGGTCGCCGGCGTCTGGTCGACGCGGCCGCTATGCCGGCGCCGTTCGATGAGCAGGGTGACCACGGCGGTTACGACCGCGCCGGCCATCCCGGCGACGGCTATGCCCACGGGGCGGGGGCGCTCTAGACGCCGATGGTGGAGCGGACGCGGGGCACGACGTAGAGCCCGAGCGCGATCCCGATGAGCAGCAGTAGCCAAGGGTTCCGAGGCACGGTTCCTCCCTTCTACCCGAGGGCGCCGCGGAACCCGCGGCGGGCGGCGACCAGGAACGCCAGGGCGGCCAGGACGATGGCCACCGTGGCGGTGTCAGTGTCCCAACGCAGGGCGGGAAGTGCCACCGCTACCGGGCCTCGGAGAAGATGTCACCCTGCGGACCGACGTCGTTGGTGAGGACAGTGAGCGTCCCCGCCACTCCCCACGATCCCAGCACTTCGAGGGCGGTGGCTTGGGTGGTGGGGAGGTACTGGTCGCGCATCTCGTTCCCCGGCTTGTAGTCGAGATCGTGGGTGAAGTCGATCACCAGCACGCCGGTGTCGTAGGCGTCGAACGCCTGTGTGTGGCGCTCGCGCATGAGCCGTCGGCGGTAGGACCGCCACTCGTTCGTCAGGACGTTGCGATCGAGTTCGACGCGGAACGGATCGGGGATGTCGGTGGTGGAGCGCGGCGTTCCGCCGGCGGTGGTCCTGTAGACGAGGACGAGCGTCCGGAGCAACTGCCCCACCCGGCTCAGCTTGGTCCGCTGCTCTCCGGCGTTGAGGTTGAACTGCGTGCGCGTCCAGTTCTGCGTAGTGCCCATGGCCGGGGGGACGGTGATGTTGGGCACGCCGCGCTGGTCGGTGGGCGGCGGCGGGGCCCACGCTTCGAGCCCGGCGCGGACCCTCAGCGTGGGGAGGGTGGTGGCCGGCGCCACCCCGTATACCCGCGTGCTCGGCGCCACCGAGTACGTCAGCTTGTAGGTGTTGGAGGCGTTCATGTTGGGAAGCGCCCCCAGCCCGTCGCGGCCGGCGATCTCGACGGGGACGCGGAGCAGGAAGGTGAAGTTGCCGGTAGCGCCGGCGCCGACCGCCACGTCGGAGAACTCGGGACCCTGCTCGGGGTCGGCCTCGAAGGCGTAGACCCCCCAGCGGTTGGCCAGGAAGAGTTCGTAGCCGTCGAGCGGTCCGACGATCTGCGTCCCGTTGGTGTCGGTGAGGGAGATGTCCTGTAGCGCCCGCCACGGGGAGTCTTCGTGTTTGGTCACCGTGGCCGCTCCGCCAACGCCTCCCGTCGCTTCGACCAGGAGCACGATGTGGCGCATGTAGCCGGTGGCGGGAACGTCGATCGGACCTTGCTGGGTGGGACCGCCGGCGATCATCAACACCGAGCGATCATCGAAGGGGAAGAACTGTTCCTCCGACGCTCGGGCGAACGGGTTGGGCCGGACCAACGTCTCTTGGTCGCGGCCGCGGACGGGCGAACGGGTGGCCGCCCCTACGGGCTGTGCCATCGTGGCAGGGGACACTCAAACCCTCCTGAGGGGCTTAGTTGAGGAAAGCCAGCGCCTTACCCATCGGCCGATCGGCCCAACGGACCGCGGCCAGCCGCCAGAAGAATTGAAGGATGACGACGTAGGCGGCGGTGACCAGAAACGACATCGCCGAAACGTGCAGGTGCATGACTCACCTCCCGGTCGCGAGTTCGACCTTAGTCCTGAGCATAGTCCCGTCGCGGGTTCCGACCACAAGTACCTCATGAGCGGCCAGGCGTTGCACGTAGTGGCGCACCTGCTCGGCGTTGGCCGCCCCCAGCCCCGCCAGCCGATCGAGGTCGCGGCGGTCATTGGTGCGCCAGAGGAACAGCCACGACGCCGCCGAGTACATATCGAGCGGAACGTCTACCGGCCTTTGTGTGGCGGCCAATACCGTAATGTCGTTGGAGCGCCCTTGGCGCCAAAATCGGCGTACCCATTGGCCTAATTTGAGGTCGTCTACCATGTAGGCCACCTCATCGAAGTAGATACACCATCCGCCATCTTCGAAGATATCATCGAAAGCGGGGACGAACACCTCTATTTGTTTACGCTCATATTCCGGTTTCTTGTAGGGCGGCCACAGGAGAACTTTCTTGGTCCCCTTTCGCACTGGCCAGGATGGGGTCCGCTTCCATCCCCGCTTGGTGAGGGCGGCCAGGCCGGAGTCCTTCGGCTTGGTGGCAACGAGAACGACGTAGGTACGTAGCTCCAAGATGGCCAGTGCGAGCGTTGTCTTTCCCTGGCCGGTGGGGCCGATCAGCGATACGTGCTCACCTTGCTTCCACCGCCAGGCGGCCAGGAACTCACCCCATGGGAGGAACGGCGCCGCCTCCGGGCCCCGGGCCGGAAGGCTCTCCCCCGCCGGCCATTTGACCTTCGGCATCTCGAATGTCGCCAAGGTTCACCTCCCCCGGATCGAACATCGGACCGTGACCGTTGGCCGCGGGGTCGGGCTCGGCGATCACCTCAGGCGGTCGACCGATCCCGAACATGTCGACGGCGCCGGCGGGCAGGACGCCATGGCTGGCTAGGATGGGAACAGCTATAGCCAGGGTCGCGGTAGTCACCTCTGCCCACGCCGACGTGGTGACCAGCAGGTCGAGCACCTTGGCAACGTTGGGGTTCTCGTCCGCCAGGTGTTGCATGGCCTCCGCCCATCCGGCGGCGCCGGCCAGGATCACCTGGCCGTCGTAGGCCAACTGTGGCGACTGGCGGGCGATGCCGGCCCCGTAGGCCATCGTCCCCAGCATCCCCATATACTGAGTCAGAGGTGCGACATAGACACCGGAACCCTTGGCGGATTTCGGCTTCTTATCCCCTTTCGGACGTCCGGCTTTTCCTCCGAAGGGTACCCATTGGGGGCACTCCAACCGGTGCCCCTTGGCCTCGGGGTCGCCGGCGCACTTCTTACACGGCAGGGTGGGGTCAATGACGCGGGTCCCCTTGGGTGCGACCACCTAGGCCGCACCTCCTCCGAAAAACGTCTTGGCCAGGAACCCGGGACCTTGGGACCGCGGCGCTCGCTCGCCGGGCCCGGGATCGGCCTCACCGTCACCCTCGGGGGGCTTATGATGCTCGCCGACGTGGCCACCGAGCACGCCTGCCACCTCGTCGCGGACCACCTGGCGGAGCCGGTCCCAATCGTCGGCCGGCGCCTCGTCGCCGGCGGGCGGATCGGCGGGGGGATCGGCGGGGGGATCGGTGGCGGCGGGGGGATCGGTGGCGGCGGGGGGATCGGTGGTCGTGGTCACGTCGGCACCTCCGGTGCTCGGGCTCGGGATTCCACCCCAAAGCGTAGCGC
>JBKKDM010000174.1:0-3326 GCA_046707905.1 Candidatus Limnocylindrales bacterium | reverse complement strand
CCACCTTCGCGGCGCGGGCCGCGGTCGCCGAAGCCGCCGCGGTCACCACCCCGATCGCCGCGGTCGAAGCCGCGGCTGGGTCGTTCCTCGTCGGGATCACGCGGCGGCGGCGGCGGCAGGGGCCGCTGGGCGGCGGCCTCTCGCTTTGGGGCGGCACCGCCGAGCTCGGAGCGTGGCGCCGCAAGGATGCGGGCCGGCTCCGCGCCCATACCGAGGACGCCTCGGCTGCCGGGGGTCAGGATCTCGAAGTCGAGGTCATCGAGCCCGACGCCGAAGTCCTCGCGCGCGGTGCGCAGGGCCTCCTCGACGGACTTGCCGGTGAACTCCTTGTAGGCGCTGGTGCTCATCGACGTCTCCCTCGCCGTCCCTGGCGCCCGCGGTGGCGGATCGTTGCGTCCGCCGACGCCGCGCGGTCCAGGGTCGACTTTTCAGGTTTGGGCGTCGGCGCTCCCGCCGAGCCCTTTGTGGATGTCGGCGCCGTGGGCACGGCGACCGGGAAGCGCGGTTTGTGATCCACGGCGAATGCCGGGGTTCGACCGAAGAGCGGGAACATCCCGCCCCAGCCGGTCGTGAAGAACTGTTGGGCGATCTGGTAGATGGTCGAGACGATCAGGTAGAGGAACACCCCGACCGGGATGATGTTGCCGTAGAGGATCGTGATCAGGGGCATCCAGATCGCGAGGGCCCGCTGGGTCCGGGCGTTCTGGTCTGGCGGGTTGTTCGGGTCGTGGGGCGGGAGGGCCATCCGCGACGCGATCAGCTGGAGGCCGGTGTAGAACAGGGCGAAGATCGAGAGCCCGGTCATGTTGATGATCGGGATCGTGAACGGGAACGGGATCAGGCCCTGGAAGCTCGCAGCGGGGATCCCGCCGAGCCACGGGATGGCCGAGTCGATGCAGGCCTTGAAGCCCATCGTCCCATCCGCCAGTGTCGTGAGGACCGGCGGCGGACACGTCAGGGGCACCAGCTGCGTCCCGAAGACCTTGAGGGACTCGGTGAGGTCGGCGGCTCGGAGGCCCTCGCTCACCACCTGGTACATCGGCAGGATCAGCAGGAGTGGAAGGAGGGCGACGAGACAGCCGGCCTGGCTGATTCCGCGCTCCTTGTAGAGCGCCATCGTGGCCTGCTGCTGTTTGACGCGATCCGCCTTGATGCGCCGCTGGATCTCCTTGATCTCGGGCGCGACGGACTGCATCCGGCGCATCGAGACCATCTGGCGACGCATCAGCGGGACCATGGCGGTCCGCACGACCAGGGTCGTCAGGATGATCGAGATGCCCATGTCGAAGCCGCTGAACACGTGGATCCCGACCATCAGGACCAGGAAGGCCTGGAAGACCGGGTTGAACAGTGCGGCGAGGAGGCTGATCGGGTCGGCCTTGATCTCAGCGGGCCTGACGATCAGCGGTGTTGGCGCGGGCGTCGAGGAGGGGGCGGCCGTCGGCGGCGCCGAGGCCCCTGGGGCAAGCGTCACGCCCGGGACGGGTGAGGCCCCCGGCGCGAGGGACGGCTGGATCGGATCGCAGGCCGCGGCCACGAGGGCCAGCACGAAGACGATGCCGAGGACGACGAGGATGCGGCGCACCACGGCCAGGCGGTCGGTCGACGATCGGGTGGTGGTCATCGCACCGGGTCGTAGCCGCCGGGATGGCCGGGATGACAGCGGGCGATGCGCCGCGCTCCCATCCAGGAGCCGCGGAACAGGCCGTACTTCTCGATGGCCTGCTCGCTGTAGCGCGAGCAGGTCGGCTCGTAGCGGCAGCTCTGGGGCACCCAGGCGAACAGGAACCGGTAGGCGTGGATCATCGCGATCCCGACCCGCGACAGGATCCCGACGTCGGTCATTCGCCTCCCTCGGCCAGCACGCCTGACCTCCCGAGCAGCCGGGCGAGCGCCTGGCCGATCGCGAGGTGTTCCGCGCCGACGATCGCCGGCCGGGCGATCACCAGCACGTCCCAGCCCGGCCGCACCGACGGGAGCAGCGACCGGATCGCCTCCCGGAGGCGCCGGCGGACGCGGTTCCTGACCACCGCCGAGCCAAGGGCTCGGCTGGTCGCCAGGCCGAATCGAGTGGATCCGAGGTCGGTCCGAAGGACCCTCGCGGAGAGGAGCGGGTGCGAACGGATCGACCCACGCTCCTGGAGCGCGGCGAAGTCCTGCGGGCGAGTGAGCATCTCGAGCCGCGGCCGAGGGCCGCGCCCGGCCGTCAGGCCGACAGGCGCTTGCGACCGCGAGCCCGGCGCGCGGCCAGGACGCGGCGACCGCCCGTCGTCTTCATGCGGGCGCGAAAGCCGTGCTCCCTGGCGCGGTGACGCTTCTTGGGCTGGTACGTCTGCTTCGTCATCGAGCCTGCCTGGGATCCTCTCCATCCGGCCCCGGGGTCCCGTCCGTCGTCGACCCTCAGAAGGCACGTAAACGCGCCGATCGCCCGAGACACGGGCGGGCGCGTTCTCCGTCCGGCGGATCATAGGTGGAGCCCCTCCGCACCGTCAAACGATTGGCGTCCGCCACCGGCCGGCAACCGACGCCGCGACGAGGTCTTCGGTATGCTCGCGCGCCGCCAGCGGGGCAGCGCCGGATACTCCCCGGGAGTATCGCGAATTTGCCTTGCGAGGCCTTGGCGGCGGTGCTACCGTTCGCCCCCCGAAGACCCGGCGAGCGGCTCACCCGCCATCCCGAGCACTCGGTCGCAGGCCAATCTCCGCCCTCGCGGCAACAGTGTCGGTCGCCCCGGAACACACGAGAGTCCTATCGATTTATGGACGCGAAGCAGGTCTGGCGCGCCGCTCTCGGCGAGCTCCAGGTGACCCTCTCGCCAGCGAACTTCGAGACCTGGCTGCGTGACACCGCGCTCGTCGACGTCGACGACACGCGCTTCCGCATCGCCGTCCCGAACGGCTTCGCCAAGGACTGGCTGGAGAGTCGCTACCGCTCCCTGATCTCCCAGACGCTCGGCCGGATCGTCGGCTACGGCGTCCAGGTCGACTTCGTGGTCGGCGCGGTCGAATCCGAGCCCGCCGGGGACGGCGAGGGCGGCCCGACGCCGGCGCCCGAGCCGACCGATGGCGAGCCCGGGGCGCCCCAGGTGGCGCCCGTCGCCGTCGGACCCGGTTTGCTGCCGCGGTCGAGCGACGGCCCGCCGCCTCGACGCGACGGACCGTCGCAGGTCCGGGTGGAGCCGGGACGCGTCGGCGGCGAGGGCGGGGCGTCCTACATCAACACCCGCTACACGTTCGCCCACTTCATCGTCGGGTCCGCCACCCGGCTCGCCCATGCCGCCTCGCTGGCGGTCGCGGAGCGCCCGGGCCACGCCTACCACCCGCTGG
>JBKKDM010000173.1:0-2819 GCA_046707905.1 Candidatus Limnocylindrales bacterium | reverse complement strand
CCAGTGGCCACCCCGACGGCGGCTCGATCAACGCGCCGCTGCTGCGCGCGGCCGCACTCCCGGTGACCGCACTCGGGCTGTGGCTGCGCAGCTGGCGCGCGATGGTTCTGATCGGCTCCGCGACATTCTTCGTGTTCCTCTTCTTCGCGCCGTGGACCAGCGGCGGCTACTGGATCGCCCTTGTGCCGGTGGTAGGGGTCGCTCTCGAGGTCACAGCTCCCCGCCGCTAGCTGCCCACCTGATCCACCAGCGACTTATACCTCCGACGCTAGGCTCCGACCTTCGACACGACGGAACTCCAGACGCGCACCCAATCAAGAGCGATGTCTTGATTGGTCGCGAACCGCACCCCGAAGGCACCGATGGTCAAGGCCTTTGAGCCCGTCGTCGCGACCGGGTACCACGTGATGCCATCGAAGCTGACGTAGGCCGTCCACGTGGGCCCCGCAACGGCACGGGTCAGACGCAGATAGACCTGCTGGACCAGCGCGGTCGCGGCGCTGCCGAGCGCGAGATCGGTTCCGACCTGAGACAGAACCGAGGTGTTCTCGTTGTAGAGGGCCAGCGACATCTTGGTCGTGGCGTTCTGCATCTCGAACCAGGCGAGCACCATGTCGGCGGGGTTGCCGGTTGCGTTGCCGAGATAGATGCCGAGCCCGCCGGTCAGGGTGGTGCCCGCCGCCAGCGAGAACTTGGCCGCGATGGTCACGTCCACCGCGCCGGGCGTCCATGCCTTCGACAGGTGCCGCTCGGTCGTGTCGCCCGCAAGCCGGTAGAGGCCCGGATACGTTGCGAGGTCAGCGGTCGCAGGAGCTGCCGTCCACGCCATGCCGGTCGTGGTGTTGAACTCCTCCTGGTCCGCGACCGCCGTGGCCGGCGTCTCGTGGTCCGGGTTGTATTTGCTGGCGTACTCACCGCGGCCACCGCCGGCGCCGCCCGTCTGATCGGCCGCGCCCCAGATCCACGCGGATGGAGTGGCGCTCGTCTTGAGGAACTGCCCGAAGGCCCCAGCGGCTCGGGTGGCCGCCCCTGTTGCCTGCTTGGCCACGGCCGACGTGGACAGGTAATGGCCGCGCGTGACGGAGGCGGCGACGTTGACCAGCGGCGCGTAGCCGCTGAGCAGGACTCGGCCCGAGGCGTTGTTAGCGATCGTCTCCTGCGCGATGCCGATGGAGCGCTCGAGCAGCGCGGTCGTGGTCGTCGTGAACGACTCGTCGGTCGTGGTATCCACCACCACCACGTCGCCGGCAGCGACCGATCCGCCGCTCTTGTTGGTCAGAGTCGCGACGAGCTGCCGCCCGCGGATGATGTCCAGGTTGGCCACGCTATGCCTCCTCGGCGATGTAATCGAAGCGAATGGTGCGACCCGCGGTCGGGGCCACCGTGAACGTCACCTGGTCTCCGGCATGGGTCCAGCCATACACGCGGGTGCCGTTCTCGTGGACCGCCACCGAGTCATCGTCGGCGTAGTTGACGAGGGTCCAGACCGTCGCCGTGCCGTCCGCATCGGCACCTGCTTCTCCGACCACATGAGCGTGCGTGCTCGTGGTACTCGCCTCAGTGGCCACCTCGGCGATGGCGGCCTGCACGTCGGTGGCGGCGATGGACCCGGTGGGCACGAAGCTAATGGCAGACGCATCGTGCGCATCGGTCGTGTCGGCCAAGTGCGCCTCGGCATCGGCCTGGAGCTCGTCGAGCGCTCCCTCGACGGTGGTAGCCGTGAAGTCGCCACCCACATCGGCGATGGTGATGTCGGCCGCTTCGTGATACGGCCCGCCCGTTGTGATGTTCTGATGCTCGAGCACCGAGCCGCCGGGGATGTAGGTATCCGACGAACCAGGCGTGGCGGAGCCGGTGCCACCGACCGAGCCGATCAACACCGAACCCTTCACGGCCAGCCCAATGCCCAGCCACAGGCGGGCACCGCCCCACGTGACGCCCGGCGTTGGGTCACTGTGACCGCCGACGTGCTCGATCGAGGAGTCGTTGGCCGCGTAGCACTGCGTCAGACCACCGACCACGCTAGGCAGGGCGTTGACGTCTGGCTCGTTGACACCGAAACCGGCGATATAGAACCGCCCGGCCGCCTCCGCGATGGTCAGCTCGCCACTGGCGTCGATGCCCTCCGCAGTGACGATCGAGGCGAACGGGTTGGCGGGGTCAACGTCCTTGAAGAGCCAGAAGCCCTTCCAGCCGGTGTTGCTGTTGATAACTCCAGGTCCCAACGTCGGCGAGGCCGTGGGATTGAGCAGGTAGAACGCCTGCATGGCGGACCGCCAGCCCAGCGGATTGGCAATCGAGTGAATGATCCCGGTGCCGGGGACGCTCGTCATCGCCTGTGGCACACCGCTGACGATCCAGTTCGCCGAGAACGGCGTGTCCAAGTTGGACTTGTTCAGCATCACGACCAGCATCGAGTTCGTCAGGCCCGAGGGCACGATGATGCTGTGATCCCCATGTCCTCCCGCACCGCGGCCGCATTCGATCAGAGTGGGTACACCGGCCGACGCCGGCTGCGGTCCCACCGGCAGCCCGACCCTCTCGGGGATGAGCTTCAGCGGGCGGTCGAGCATCAGGTGGCAGTCGTACAGGCCCTTGTCGGCGCCGACCTCCGGGGCGACCTTCTCCTTCTTGCACTGCCCGATGCGCCGCGTCTGGGTGGTGCCGAGGTACTGCCCGCCCATCGACGCCGCGGCACGGATGGCGATCGACATGCCTGCCTCGACGAGGTGGATCTTGTCGGCCGGAATGCGGATCGTGACCTGGTGGGTGACGTGCTCGCGGCCTCGAGAGGCACGGATGGCGCCGGCCTTTGTGGT
>JBKKDM010000172.1:0-2614 GCA_046707905.1 Candidatus Limnocylindrales bacterium | reverse complement strand
CCTCAGGGCGAACGAGAGAAGGGCTACGGCGATGACCGCCCGCGTGATCAGCGGCACCGTCACGTGCCAGAGCCCGCCGAGGGCGCTGTCCCCCAGCTCGCGGGCCGCCTCCTCCAGTTGCCGGATCATCCCCGCCGCGCGGGCGCGGACCGTGATCGCGACGTACGAGATGCAGAACGTGATGTGGGCGATCGAGAGCTGGCCGAAGGACCCGGTGCTGTCGAACAGCTGGAGGAAGAACAGCAGCAGCGACAGGCCCTTGTCGATCTCGGGAGTTACCATCGGGAGCAGGAGGAGCAGCTCCGCGGGCGCGCGCCCGCGGCCGCGAAGGCGCGCCAGTCCCAGCCCCAGGGCCGCGCCCAGGACCGTGGAGACGACAACCGCCACCGCCGCGACCTGGAAGGTGACGAAGACGGCGTCGAGGAGATCCCCGTTCGAGAAGAGCTCGCCGTACCACTTGGTCGTGAAGCCGCGCCAGATCAAGACGCGGCGGGCGTCGTTGAAGCTGAAGATGATCAGGATGACGATCGGGGCAAAGAGGAAACCGTAGACCGCGACGGCGAAGGCGGTCAGCCAGCGGTTCCGCTCGCCGGTCATTCGCCCACCACCTCGCGCCGGAGCGTCCGCAGCGCGGCGAACGTGCCGAGCAGCGTCAGGATGGTCAGGACGAATCCGAGGGCCGCGCCGTAGGGCCAGTCCCGCCCCTCGAGGAACCGCTCCTGGATGATCTTGGCGATCGTGGTGACCTGGCCGCCGCCAAGGATGTCCGGCGTGACGAAGTCGCCCATCGCGGGGATGAACGTCAGCAGGCCGGCCGCGCCCAGGCCCGGTCGGACGAGCGGCAGCGTCGCGTGCAGGAAGGCCTGCCGGCCGCTGGCGTAGAGGTCCCGGCCGGCCGCGATGAGATTCGGGTCCAGCCGATCGATCGAGACGAACAGCGGCAGGATCGTGAACGGCAGGAAGCCGTAGACCATGCCGAGGATCACGGAGAAGTCCGTGTACAGGAGGATCATCGGCTCGTCGATGAGCCCTACGGCCTCGAGCAGGTGGTTCACGACGCCCTGGTCCCGCAGCACGATCATCCAGGCGTAGGTCCGGATGAGGTAGCTCGTCCAGAAGGGGAGCATCACGAGCACGAGCAGGAGCGTCTTGCGGCGCCCGCCGTAGCGCGAGATCCAGTACGCGATCGGGAAGCCGATGAGGAGCGACAGGATCGTCGTCGCGGACGCCAGGTAGAGCGACTGGACGATGGTCGGCAGGAAGACCGGGTTGAAGACCTGCTGGTAGTTCTCGAGGGTCAGCGGGTCGAGGATGATCCGGTGGAGCTCATCCCGGCGGCCGAGGCTGACGACCACGATGAAGGCCAGCGGGACGATGAAGAATAGGACGAGCCACCCGATTCCGGGGATGATCAGGAGCGCGTTGCGCAGCCGGTCGCCGGGCCGGCCGGGCGCCTCCGCGCGGCTCGCTTGGCTGCGCGAACCTTCCGTCACCGGCCGACGAGATTCCGCGCTGCGAACGGTGGACGACGCTCGAGCGTCAACCCGCTCGGTATGCCTGCCAGCGGTCGAGGTACAGCTCATCGACCGCGTTGGGCAGGTCGAGGAGCTCCTCGAGCTTCTCGAGCACGGCCTTGTCCGGGTTCACGGCGGGATCCTCGAGGATGTAGTCCTCGATGAACTCCTGGGCCGCGAGGTTCGGGCCCATGTAGCCGATGTAGTTGGTGTTAGCCGCGCTGACCTGCGCGTCGAGCATGTGGTTGATGAACAGGTGGGCCGCGATCGGGTGCTCCGCGCCCGAGTAGATGGCCATCGTGTCCGAGCCCCGGACGCCGCCCTCTTCGGGGATGAAGTAGGCGATGTTCTCGTTCTCGAGCGAGATCTGGTAGAGGTCAGAGCCCCAGATCATCCCGACCCAGATGTCGCCACCGGTCATCGCGGCGATCGTGTCATTGGTCCAGGTCCGGACGAGGGGCTTGCCCTCCACGAGCCGGGCGATGGCCTGGTCGAGCTCCGCGGGATTCTCGGTGTTCGCCGAGAAGCCCTTCTGGATGAGCGTCAGGCCCATCGTCTCGGCGTAGTCGTCCATGAGCGAGATATGGTTCTCGTAGCGCGGATCCCAGAGCACGTTGGAGCTGGTGGGAACCTCTTCCATGCGCCGGGTGTCGTAGCCGACGCCGGTCGTCCACCACACGTACGGCATGGAGTACTGGTTGCCCGGGTCATAGGCGGGGTCGGCCCATTCCGGGCCGAGGTTGACGAGGTTCGGGATCAGCGAGAGGTCGAGCTTCATCAGCTTCCCGGCCTCGCGGAAGGCCGGCACGTCGACCCCGATCGGGAACGACACGTCGTAGCCGTTGCCGTCGTCGCCGAGCTTCTCGTAGGCGGCGTAGATGTCGTCGAAGAGCTCGTAGTTGACCTTGACCGGGTACTTCTCCTCGAAGCCCTCGATGACGCCCTCGCCGATGTAGTCGAGCCAGTTGTAGACGTTCAGCTCGGCCGCGGGCGGCGGAACCGGGGTCGGCGCGGCGGTGGGCGCGGCGCTCGCGGCGGACGTGGGGCCGGTGGTCGCCGGGGGCGGCGTCGCCGGTATGGGCGAGGGGCTGGAGCCGGCA
>JBKKDM010000171.1:0-15892 GCA_046707905.1 Candidatus Limnocylindrales bacterium | reverse complement strand
CCCGCCCGGCCCGCCCGGCCCGAACCCAAGCTCCTCCTCCGCTGCCCGGAAGATCGAGGGATGCGGCTTGATGGTCCCGACGCGCTGCGACACCACGATCGCCCGGAGGAACGGCAGCCAGCCCTGCGCCTCGGCGTATCTGTCGATGGTCGCCGCCAGCGGCCAGTTCGACAGGATCGCGAGGGCGAAGCCGTCCGAAGCGAGTCTCGCCAGCATCGCGGCGGCATCGTCGACCGGCTGCATCCGATCGATGAAGGCCGCGCTGTAGGCATCGACGACCGTGTCGACCTCCTCCGGATCGACGCGCGCGGCGGCCGCGAGGTCGTCCCAGCGCTCGTGCTCGGGTGGCACGTCCAGGCCACGGAGACGGGCCAGCACTCGGACCGCGCGCTGCTTCACGTCGACCTCGCGGAACAGCGGCACCTCCTCCCGAAACTGCCGCTCCCGCTCCTCCGCCCAGGCGGTGAGGAACGCCGCACGATTCGTCACGATCCCGCGCAGGGAGAGCGCATCGGCGGTCTCGTCGACCACGGCCGCGAAGGACGCCCGGTCCGTGCGGACCAGGGTGTTGCCGAAGTCGATGGTGATGGCGGCGACCGCAAAGTGCGCGCTCACGCTCAGCGCGCGACGCTCGACGGACAGATGTCCCGGAACGGGCAGTACGTGCAGGCCAGCGTGCCCGGCTTCGGCGTGTAGTCCCTGGCCCGGATGCCCGCTGCCGCTGTCGCGATCTTGGCTCTCGCCTTCTCCAGCCGCGCCGGCTCGACCTCGGCCCGGCCAACGAGCCCCGAGTCGAGGAAGTGCAGCTGCACGGCGTCCGGCAGCCGGCCGGTCATGGCCTCGTAGGCCATCGCATAGATCTGGAGCTGGAGCGAGTCCCGCGCGCGTTGCCGCGCGACGGCCGGGTCGCGGACGTCGCTGCTCTTGTAGTCGGTGATCGTCACCTCTTCGGGCCCCAGCAGCTCGAGCATCGGCTCGACGACGTCGGCGCGAAGGACCGCCGGCGCGTTCTCCGTGCCGCGCAGCTCGCCGGTCACGGCGGTCGACGGCGCGGCGACCGGCACGATGTCCACGCGATCGAACCGGCCGCGGACGCGATCACCGCCGAGCGCGAAGGCGAACTCGCGCTCGACCCAGGCGGGCACGACCATGCCGGGCTGGAGCTGGGCGTCGCGGAACTGGCGCAGCGCCGTCTTCCCTGCCTCCAGGCGCGCCGCCTCGTGCTCGCGCGACACGAAGCCCTCGTTGGACCAGGCCGCCTCGAACACACCGAGCAGCTCCGGCTCGCCGAGCGGCGCACCGCGCGCCTGCGAGCGGTGAAACTCCTGCACAGCCTTGTGGAGCGCCGAGCCGTAGATCATCGAGTGGTGCGGCGTCGTGGGAACGCGCACGACCTGGGCGTACTTGTACCGGAGCGGGCAGGTCAGGTAGTCGTCGATCGCCGAATGGCTCAGCGACAGCGGCCCGCCGATCGGGTTCCGCTCCGCCTCCGGCGCCTCCACGGGCCCCTCGGCCGCCGCGATGCGCTCGAGTGGCCCGGCCGCGTGGACGGCGGTCGGCAGCTTGCCGGCGAATCCGGCCGTCGGCAGGTCCAGCGCCTCGATGACGAACCGCGAGAGGCGCCGCGCGCGCCCGCCAGAGGACTCCGAGGCATGGCTCAGGATCAGCTCGTCGCGCGCCCGGGTCATCGCGACGTAGAAGAGCCGGCGCTCCTCCTGGAGATGCCCATCCCCCTCCGGCAGGACCTCGTCAACGAGCTCGAGCGGCAGTCCCAGGGGTTCGCGACGCGACCGAGCCGGAAATCGATCGGCCACCAGGCCCGGCAGGAAGACCACCGGGAACTCAAGGCCCTTCGCCTTATGGACCGTCATCACGTGGACCGCGTCGACATCGGGGTCCGGGTCTGCGGTGGCCGGGTCGTCACCGGCCTCGATCAGGGTCGCGAGGTGGCGGGCGAGGAACACGGCCCGGTCGTCCGCCAGCAGCGTCGACTGGTTGCGGATCAGGTCGAAGAATCGCCCGATGTTGGCCAGCTGCTCCTCCGCGGCCACGCTCTGCGCCCCAGCGAGCTCGCCGAGCCAGCCCGTGTCGCGGAGAAACGCGTAGAGAACCTCGCCGGCGGGCCGGCGCTGGGCCAGCTCGCGGTAGCGCCGCAGGTCGTCGGTCAGCCCGGCCAGCTTCGCCCGACCCTTGGGGCTCAGGCGGAGCAGGCCCGGCTCGTCCTCGATCTCCTCCAGGATCTCGAAGATGCTGCGGTGGCGCCGCCGTGCCGACCCCGCCACCTCCGCGAGGTCGCCTGCCGGGATGGCGTAGCGGTCCGACGCCGCGAGCGCATACACGTCGACGCTGGACGCCGGGTCCGCGACGGCTCGGAGCAGCGCCAGCAGGAGCCGGATCTCCGGGCGCGCATACAGGCCGGACGTGCCCGAGAACCGCCACGGGAGGCCCGCGGCAGTGAGCGAGCGGAGCACCGGGTCCGCGTCCGCGTTCGCGCGAACGAGCACCGCGAAGTCTCGCGGTCGGGCGCCGTCCTCAGCCCGTCGCCGAATCTCGCCGGCGATCCAGTCGGCCTCCTCGCCGGTGGTCGGAAACGCATGGTGCCGAATGGGCGCTGCGGCGCGATCCGAGCGCTCCGCGATCAGCTTCTTGGAGATGCCGACCTTCACCTCGAGCCGGTCCGGGTCGTTGAATCGGACGAGGCGGTGGGCACCGTCAAGGATTGGGGCCAGCGACCGGTAGTTCCGGCGGAGCACGACGGTCCGGGCAGCCCGGTAGCGATCTCGGAACTCCAGGATGTTGCTGATCGCCGCGCCGCGGAAGCGGTAGATCGACTGGTCGTCATCACCGACGACCGTCACGTTACGGTGTCGCTCCGCCAGGAGCGCGACGAGCTCCGACTGCGCGCGGTTCGTGTCCTGGAACTCGTCCACGAGGATGTACCGGAAGCGGTTCTGGAGCGACTCCCGCGCGGCCGCCGATTCGCGCAGCAGCTGGAGCGCCAGCGCGACCTGGTCGCCGAAGTCGATCGCGCCGTGCTCGCGGAGGAGCGTCGTGTAGCGGGCGAACGCGCCGGCAAGCTCGGTCTGGCGCCGAGCCGTCTCAGCCGCGGCGTCCGCCGCGTCGCGATCGCCCTCCGGCCCGGACGCGGCCAGCGCGATGGCCTCCGCCGTGAGCCGATCCGCGTGCGCGACGTACGCCGCCGGCGACACGTCCTCGTCGCGGCAGCGGGCGAAGAGCTGGGTCAGCGCCCCGAGGAATCGCGTCGGGTCGCCGAGCGGCAGGTACTCGCGCAGCCCCAGCTCGAACAGTCGCTCCCGGAGGAACACGATGACCTCGGCGCGGGTGAGGACCCGGGCGTCCGGCGCCAGCCCCAGCTCGAAGGCGAACTCGCGGATCACCCGGTCGCCGAACGCGTGGAACGTGGAGACCGCGGTGTCCGCGTAGCCGTACGGGACGAGCTGGTCGACCCGGAGCTGCATCTCCTCTGCGGCTTTGTCCGTGAAGGTCAGGGCCAGGATCTCCGACGGCTTCGCCCGTCGAGTCGCGATCAGCCAGGCGATCCGGCGCGTGATCACCTGCGTCTTGCCCGTGCCCGCGCCGGCGACGACGAGCAGCGGACCCTCGCCGTGCGTCACGGCGCGTCGCTGCTCGGCGTTCAGCCCGTCCAGCAGCTGGCCGAGCCCGGCGATGTCCCCGAATCCGACGGTCGCCGCGTCGCCCGCGGATGGCGCAGCCGGTTCGAACCCGTGCCAGACGGGGATCTGCTCGAGCGGCCGGATTCGGCGGCGGTTCCGCGTCCGGATCATCGGGTCCGGGGCCGGTGGGACTGGGGGCATGCGAGGAGAGTGCCGGAGGGTCGTGACAGCTCTGCTGACACGCCCGGATCCCCGCGGCGCGACATCAGCCGGTCGCGCCTTGCCCGCCTGGCGCGGGCCTCGCGAGCGCCTGTCGGAGCGCCTCCGACTCCTCGGTCGACAGCGCCGCCTCGGACGACCCGTTCGTGACGGCCTTCGCGTACATCCGGGTGACCGCGCGAGCGTGGAGGCTGCTGAGGACGAACCCGTCGCCGCGCCCGTCGAGCAGGGCCAGCGCGAAGCTCTGGTTGCCCCCGGTATCGCCCTCGAAGGGGTTGAAGCGGACGAGCCCGACCCGCCCATACGCACCCTGCAGGTCGCGCTCCAGCATCGCCGTCCGAGCGGATACCGTGTTGACGTCGTTCACGACCTGCCGGACGCGCTCCATGTGCCCGCCGAGCACCCCCTCGAGCGAGACCGCGTCGCTGCCCTGGGTCAGGCTCTCCAGCCGGCGGCCGAGCTTGCGCGCCCGTCGGATGAGGCCCACCACGGCAAGAACGAGCGCGAGAACGACCATGACGAGCCCGACGACGATCGGGCCGAGATTGGCCGAGACAAGCGCGTTGAGGTCGTTCAGGGCAGGCTCCTGGGCGGTCGGTCGAGTCTACCGCCGCCCGATTGGCCGCGGCACACCCGGTGCTATTCTTCGCCGCCATGGCGAAGCGAACCCGGTATCCCAGTCGCACGACGGCCAAGTCGACGGCCCGGCGTGCCGCGCGCGCAACGGGCCCCGATGCCATCGATCGCGCGATCCGCCCCGCGGCGCCCGAGGCCGTTCCACATGAGCACCTCGAGGACGGCACGATCCGCGCCGTCCGCACCGGACTGACCGAGGCGGAGGTCCAGCGGGCGGCCGCGCTGGAGGCGGAGGCGACAGCGAAGGAAAAGGCGGCGATCGCGGAATCGCTTCGGCGCCGCAACCGCGCGGCCGCGGACGAGGACACAGCCCTCACGGGCGACATCAATGCGCCGCTCTCGGTTCGCGCGGCACACGAGTACGCCTACGTGTCACGGGACGTCAAGCGGATCGCCGCGACCGGCGGGCTGATGCTCGGCATCCTCGCCGTGCTGCACGTCCTGGTGAACGTGACGGGGGTCATCAGCTTCTAGCCGGATGGCCGACCGCCTGCTGCCGGCCGACGTCGTCTTCCTCGGCGGTTCCGTGATGACGATGGACGCTGCGCGCCCCAGGGCGTCGGCGGTGGCCGTTGGCGGTGGCCGGATCCTCGCCGTCGGTGACGACCGCGGCGTGCTCGATCACGCGGGACCCCGCACTCGTCGGATCGAGCTCCACGGGCGAACCCTGCTCCCGGGTTTCACCGATGCCCACTGCCACCCCGTCCTCGCCGGCATCGAGATGCGCCAGTGCTCCCTGCATGACCTCCCGGAGTCGCGCGAGGCCTACCTCGAGGCGATCCGAAGCTACGCGGCGGCCCGACCGGACCTCGAATGGATCGTCGGGTCTGGCTGGGGCATGGCGGCGTTCCCCGGCGGCACGCCCTCGCGTGGAGATCTCGACGCTGCGGTCCCGGATCGCCCGGCGATCTTCGCGAACCGCGATGGTCACGGCGCCTGGGTCAATAGCCTCGCTCTCGAACGGGCGCGGGTCACGGGCCAGACGAACGACCCACCGGACGGGCGTATCGAGCGAACGCCGGACGGTGAGCCTCAGGGCATGCTCCACGAGGGCGCGATCGACCTGGTCGACCGCTTCCTCCCGACGCCGACCGTCGACGACATCGTTGACGGCCTCGAGGTCGCGCAGGCCTATCTCCACCGCCTCGGGATCACCGCCTGGCAGGACGCAATCGTCGACACGGCGAACCTCGCCGGGTACCGGAGCTTCGCGGAGTCCGGGCGGCTCACCGGCCGGGTGGTTGCCGCGCTGTGGTGGGACCGCGACGCAGGGCCGGCGCAGATCGATGGCTTCGTCGAGGAACGGGCGCGCTCGTCGATCGGCCGGCTCCGGGCCACCAGCGTCAAGCTGATGCTCGACGGGATCGTCGAGAACTTCACCGCGTCGGTGATAGAGCCATACCTCGACGCCGACGGCCGGGCGACGGACAACCGGGGCATCGACATGCTCGATCCCGGGCTGCTCAAGGACTTGGTGACGAAGCTCGACGAGCTCGGCTTCCAGTCGCATTTCCACGCCCTCGGCGACCGCGCCGTGCGGCAGGCGCTCGATGCCGTGGAGGCCGCCCGCGCGGCCAACGGCATGACCGACACCCGTCCGCACCTCGCCCACCTGCAGCTCGTGGATCCGGCGGACTGGCCCCGGTTCGCGGCGCTGGGCGCTGGCGCGAACATCCAGCCCCTGTGGGCCCGCAACGAGGCCCAGATGACCGAGCTGACCCTGCCGTTCCTCGCGCCGGAGCGCCATGCGTTCCAGTACCCGTTCCGAAGCCTGCATCGAGCCGGCGCGCGGCTCGTCGGCGGCAGCGACTGGATGGTCAGCACGCCCGACGTCATGCAGCAGGTGGAGACGGCGATTCGGCGGATCGATCCCGACCACCGCGAGCGCGGGCCGCTCCTGCCGGACGAGCGGATCGATCTCGAGACGGCCCTCCGGGCGTACACGATGGGCGGGGCCTGGGCCAACCACCTCGACGACGTCACCGGCTCGATCGAGGTCGGCAAGCTGGCCGATCTCGTGGTGCTCGATCGGGACGTCGCGCGCGAGGCCGACGACCGCCTTGGCGACACCCGCGTTCTGATGACCCTGATCGACGGCGAGGCCGTCCACGACCACGAATCGCTGGACGGGTGACACTGGCCCCTCGAACGTGCAGCAGGAGGGCAATCGATGGGTGAGCTCATTGGAGTCGCTCGATTCCGGTTCCATGACGGCAAGGTCGAGGAGTACAAGCGCCTGTCCGCGGAGGCGATGGAGATCGTCCGGGCCAGGGAGCCCGGAACGCTCGAGTACTCGATCTACTTCAACGCCGACGAGACCGCGGCGGTGGTCATCGAGCGATTTCGGGACTCCGACGCGCTGCTCGGGCACGGCCGGAACATGGCCGACATCTCCGAGCAGGTCCTCAAGACGGGAACGGTCGAGGGCGAGCTGCTCGGCGACGTGACCCCGGAGATCAAGGCCAATGTCGAGAGCGGCGAGCAGCCGAAGCTCTACCTGCCCTGGCTCTCGAAATAGATCCGCAGCCAGTCACTGATCGGAGGACAGCTCCGGCCCTGGGCTGACCTCGACGGTGAACGACGTGATCCTCTGCACCCTGCGGTTCACAAAGTCGTAGACATCGCATGACGCGACCCGCGAGACCTCGCCGCCCGCCGAGGCGTAGGTCGCCCAGCTTTCGACGACGACGGTGGCGCCAGCATCGATCACGCGAAACGACTCCCAGGTCGTCGTGACGTCCGCCAGCTCACGCGCCGACTGCTCGCAGAGGTCGACGACCGCGTCGCGACCTCGCACCTCGTAGCCGCCAACCAGCACCCAGATGACGTCGTCGGCCAGGGATGTCGCGACATCGGCGAATCGATGTCGCGAAAATGCTTCCGCGACGGCCGTTGGCTCGCTCATCGGTTGCCTCCAGGACGGAGCTTGAGGACGTATCGCTGCATCCCCGATTCCGCGTTGAACGGCTGGAGATCCTCGCCATACTTGCGCTCGATCTCGAAGCCGTTGTACCAGAGCAGCGCGTCGAGCTCCTGTGGGAAGTAGATCCGCATGGTCAGCTCCCCATCCGGCTCGGCAGGTCCGTTGCCCACCCGCCGCAGGAGCTGGTGGTGCTTGAGCTGGGTGTCCGCGGCATACCTCGACTGATGGGTCAGCACGACCTGCTCACCGGCGGCATCGGTGTAGCCGCCGAACGCCTGCTCTTCGTCCGGCGGTCTGGTCAGCAGCTCCAGGCTGGGGACAAAGACATTCAGTGCGAAGCAACCGTCGGGGTCGAGATGCCGGGCGACCATCGCGAGGCAGGCTTCCAGATCCTGGCGCGTGAGCAGATGACAGATCGAGTTGGACGGCAACGTGACCAGCCGGAACCGGCGACCGAGGTCGAACGCGCGAGCGTCGCCATGCACCCAGGTGATGTCGACCCCGGCGGCTCGAGCCTTGCGCTGCGCCTCCGCCAGCATCGGCTCGGCCAGCTCGAGGCCCGTGACGTCGTAGCCCGCCTGGGCAAGCGGGATTGCGATCGTGCCGGTGCCGGACATGAGCTCGAGGACCGGGTCGCCCACGGTTTCGGCGAGCGCCGACCAGAAGGCCAGCCCCGCGGCGCCTCCCGGGTACAGGAGGTCATAGGTCTCGCCGCTGCGATAGATCGAGGAAACGGCGCCGGATGCGTCGGGCACGTCAGGTTCGCGTTGCTCCTGTCAGGCGGGATGTCTGCCTAGACTGCCATCGATGCCATCGCGCCGTGTCTCCGGTGCCCGCCCCGAGGCCCTCTTCAAGCCGCCGCCCGAGCGGCAACCGCTGCCGGCGCGAATGCGGCCGCGGAGCTTCGAGGAGTTCGAGGGCCAGGAGCATCTCGTCGGCGAGCAGGGGCCGCTCCGGAAGTCTGTCTCGCGCGGCCACCTGACGTCGCTGCTCCTGTGGGGGCCGCCGGGGACCGGCAAGACGACTCTCGCCCGGATCCTCGCCGAGGCCGTCGGCGCGGAGTTCATCACCCTCTCGGCCGTCATGTCGGGCGTCGCCGAGGTCCGCAGCGCGATCGCTACCGCCCAGGATCGGCTCGCGCTCAACGGGAAGCGGACCGTGCTCTTCATCGACGAGATCCACCGCTTCAACAAGGCCCAGCAGGATGCGCTCCTGCCGCACGTCGAGGACGGCACGATCACACTCATCGGGGCAACGACGGAGAACCCCTATTTCGAGGTCAACTCCGCGCTCCTGTCGCGGCTCCGGGTCTGGCGGCTGGAGCCGCTGACCGACGATGACGTCGGGGTCGTCGTGCGGCGGGCGATCGAGGACCAGGAGCGCGGCCTCGCGGGTGAGCTCGGGCCGGAGGGCGGCGTCGCGCTCGACGACGAGGCGTTCGAGCATCTCGTGTCGATCGCCGGCGGCGATGCGCGCGTGGCGCTCAACGTCCTGGAGGGTGCCGTCGCGCTCGCCGAGTCAGAGGCGGCGCGGAACGAGGAGGGTGCCGTCACGCCCCGCCTCTCGGACATCGAGGCCGCCGCGCAGCAGCGGATCCTCCAGTACGACCGCGCCGGCGACGGCCATTACGACACCGTCTCCGCGTTCATCAAGAGCCTGCGCGGCAACGACGCCGACGGCGCCCTGTACTGGCTCGCGGCAATGGTCGCGGCCGGGGAGGATCCCCGGTTCATCGCCCGCCGCTTGATCATCGCGGCCTCGGAGGACGTCGGGAATGCCGACCCGCGAGCGCTCCAGGTCGCGGTCGCCGCCGCGCAGGCGCTGGACCATGTCGGGCTCCCGGAGGCGCAGTACGCGCTCGCCCAGGCGACGACCTACATCGCCACCGCCCCGAAGTCGAACCGCTCCGGGCTGGCCTACTGGTCGGCCGTCGGTGACGTGGACGCACACGGCAGCCTGCCCGTCCCGCTCCATCTCAGGACGGCTGCGAACCCCCGGATGAAGCACCACGGGATCGGCGTCGGCTACCGCTACCCCCACGACTTCGACGGCGCTGACGTCGACCAGCGCTACCTGCCCGACGCCATCGACGGCAAGCGCTACTACCTCCCGACCGACCAGGGCTACGAGTCGACGATCAGCGAGCGGATAGCGCGGCGCGCCGCTGCCCGCGAGCAGGCCAAAGCGGCGGGCAAGACCCCGAAGAGCCCCTTCCCCGCTCCGGACGTGCCGCGCAGCGCCGCCGGCAACGCCCAGCGGAAGCGCGAGGAGAACCGCAAGAAGCTGGCCGAGACCGAGAAGAAGGACGCGTCTGGCTAAGGCGCAGAGCAACGATCAGGTTCCTGGTGGCGGTGGCGGCCAGGTCCGCGCGGCGGGTGCGCCGGCGGTGTTCGCCGGACGCTTCGCCCGGCCTCACCGCCACTCTAACGTCACGGTGGACTCGAGGCTGTCGCCCGCCTGCAGGAGCGTGGCTCCGGCCTTCGCCAGGGCGTTGGGAGGGGCCGTCTGCGGCTCCACGCAGAACACTTCCCTCGGCGTGTACACGACCGCGGCGGTGATCTCCGCGCCGAAGGACATCCGCAGCTCCAGGTCCGGCCATGCGATGTCGATCGGCGAGCGGACGCCGACGTAGGTCGTGTCGAGCCGGCGCCGCCCAAGCTCCGGCCCCACGGCGAGATCAAGGCTGCCCCTGATGGGCAGGGCCCGGCCCGTCGGGATCATCCCCTCGACCTCGAGGACCGACTCGGCGGCCAGACGCAGGCGGGCGCCGCCTCGCCGCAGGAACCAGGGGTGCCAGCCGAGCGCCGCCGGGGCAGCCAGTTCAGTCAGGACCGCAGCCTCGAGGCGGAGGGACCCGGGCGCGAGCACGAATCGCTCCCGCACCACGCCGCCAGGCGGCCAGCCGGCGGCGGCAAGGTCGAGCTCCAGCGCCGCCTCGGTCTCGGCCCGTTCGGTCACTCGCCACGGGCGAGCCCACCCGAGCCCGTGGATGGCGTGGCGCCCATGGGTCCGGGGGAGCCGCCGCTCACGCCCGCGCCAGCGGAACCGCCCATCGGCGAGCCGCCCGGGCCAGGGCGCCATCAGGAAGCAGCCCCAGCGGATCGAGACGTCGTCGGGCGACGGCGCACTTCGAAGCAGCTCGCGGCCGTCGATGGAGAGCGATGCAAGCCGGCCGCCGCGTGCCGGATCGATCAGCGCCCTGACGCCGCCTGCCAGCAGCTCCAGCACGCCGGTCCCGTGGTTCACCGATCCAGTATCTCCGCCTCGATGACATTTGTTCTCAGGTCGCACAAATCGATCTACCATCGGCCGCATGGACGATCGATTCTTTGCCGAGGTGCCCGGCCCGATTCGCTTCGCCGGACCCGACTCAACCGATCCCCTCAGCTACACGGTCTACGACCCCGATCGCATCGTGCTCGGGAAACGGATGGAGGACCACCTCCGGATCGCCGTCTGCCTGTGGCATTCGTTCGCGTGGCCCGGCGCCGACGTCTTCGGCGTGGGCACGATGGACCGGCCCTGGCTCGCCGCCGGGCTCGACCCGCGTGAAGCGGCTCGCGCCAAGCTCGACGCGGCGTTCGAGTTCCTCGAGAAGCTCGGCGTGCCGTTCTTCACGTTCCACGATCGCGACGTCGCGCCGGAAGCCGGGTCCTGGAAGGACACGCGGGCGCTGCTCGTCGAGGTCGTCGAGCTGATCGAGGGCCACATGGCCCGGACCGGGCTCCGGCTGCTGTGGGGCACGGCCAACCTGTTCGGCCACCCGCGCTACGCCGCCGGCGCCTCGACGAATCCCGACCCCGAGGTCTTCGCGTACGCGGCAGCCCAGGTCAAGCACATGCTCGAGGTCACGAAGCGCCTCGGCGGCCACAACTACGTGCTGTGGGGCGGTCGCGAGGGCTACGACACCCTCCTCAACACGGACCTCGCTCGCGAGGAGCGCCAGTTCGCCCGGTTCCTGCACCTCGTCGCCGAGCACAAGGCGAGCATCGGGTTCGAGGGCACGCTGCTCCTCGAGCCGAAGCCGCAGGAGCCGGCGAAGCACCAGTACGACTACGACTCGGCGACCGTGACCGGCTTCCTCGCCCGAAACGGGCTCGAGGGCCAGTACTTCGTGAACCTCGAGGCCAACCACGCCACGCTCGCCGGCCACAGCTTCCAGCACGAGGTCGCGACAGCCGTCGCGCTCGGCATCTTCGGCTCGATCGATGCCAACCGTGGCGACTACCAGAATGGCTGGGACACCGACCAGTTCCCGAACTCGGTCGACGAGCTGGCCCTCGCGGTGTACGAGATCCTGCGCGCCGGCGGGTTCACGACCGGCGGGTTCAACTTCGATGCCAAGCTGCGCCGACAGTCGATCGCGCGGTCGGACCTGTTCCACGCCCACATCGGCGGCATCGACACCCTGGCGCGGGCCCTGCTCGTTGCCGCCGACCTGCTCGAGAACGGCACGCTGGACGGGCCCCGCGAAGAGCGCTACGCCGCCTGGGGGCGGGGTCTCGGGAGCGAGATCCTGGATGGATCCGTCTCCCTCGCGGAGCTCGAGGAGCGCGTTGCCGGCGGGCTCGATCCCACGCCGGTCTCCGGCAGCCAGGAGCGGCTCGAGGGGCTGGTCAACCGGGCGATCTGGCGGGTGGACCGCTGACCGTCGCTCGAAGCGGGCGGCTGGCGGCCCCCAGATCGCGTCACTCGCTGCCCGGCGTGTGACGTACGTCCTCGGGCTCGACGTCTCGACGACGGCGACGAAGGCCGTGCTCGTCGACGAGGCCGGTGACGTGAGCGGGATCGGGGTCGCGGAGTACGGCTTCGACGTCCCGCAGCCACGCTGGAGCGAGCAGGACCCGCGCCTCTGGTCCGATGGGGCCATCTCGGCCATCCGGGCCGTGCTCGCCTCGACGGGAGTCCGCGGTGATGAGGTGACCGCGGTCGGCCTGACCGGCCAGATGCACGGGCTGGTCCTGCTGGACGCTGCCGACCGGGTCCTGCGACCCGCCATCCTCTGGAACGACCAGCGCACCGCCGCGGCATGCGACGAGATCCGCGCGGCGGTCGGAGCCGAGCAGCTGATCCGGACCACCGGCAACGACGCGGTCACCGGCCTCACGGCGCCGAAGCTCGTGTGGGTCCGCGACCACGAGCCAGAGGTCTGGGCGCAGGTGGCCCACGTCCTCCTGCCGAAGGACTTCGTTCGGCTCGCGCTGACCGGGGAGCACGCGCTCGACAAGGCGGACGGCGCGGGCACGCTGCTGTTCGACCTGGCGGCCCGGGACTGGTCCCCGCCGATCCTCGACGCGCTCCGGATCCCGCGGGCGTGGCTGCCACCGACGTTCGAGGGCCCGGTGGTCACCGGCGAGGTGTCGACGAGCGCCGCCGACGACACGGGACTCCGGGCCGGGACGCCCGTGGTCGCGGGCGGCGGCGATCAGGCCGCGAATGCCGTCGGCGTCGGCGCCCTCGCACCTGGCACGGTCGCGCTGTCGCTCGGCACGTCCGGTGTGGTCTTTGCGGCGACGAACGAGCCGCTGTACGACGAGGGCGGTCGCGTCCACGCCTTCTGTCACGCGATCCCGGGCCGCTGGCACCTGATGTCGGTGATGCTGTCCGCGGCCGGAAGCCTCCGCTGGCTCCGCGACACGGTCGCGCCCGGCATCCCTTACGCGGAGCTGGTCGAGCCCGCGGCCAACGTCGCCCCCGGCAGCGAGGGCCTGTGGTTCCTGCCGTACCTCAGCGGTGAACGCAGCCCGTACCCCGATCCATTCGCCCGTGGGGCCTTCCTCGGACTGACGTTGGCCCACGACCGCCGCCACCTGGTCAGATCCGTCCTCGAGGGCGTCGCCTACGGGCTCAGGGACGGTCTCGACCTCATGGTCGCCGCCGGGATGACCCGGCCGAGCCACGTGCGAGCGTCAGGAGGGGGCCTGGCGAGTGCGACGTGGCGACAGATCCTCGCGGACGTCCTGGAGGCCGAGGTCTCGACCGTCAGCACGACGGAGGGCGCCGCCTACGGTGCCGCGCTCCTGGCGACGCCGGCGGCGGGCTGGTTCGCCTCGGTCGATGAGGCCGTCGCGGCGGTCGTGCGCACCACGCCCGTGGCCTCGCCCGGTGTGGCCGTCGCCGCCTACCGCCAGGGCCACGCCACCTACCGGGAGCTGTATCCCGCGCTGCGGCCGTTCTTCCGCCGGCCCTGAGCTCGGTGGGCCGGCCGCCGCACCCCTAGTGCAGCGCCTCGACCTCCTCGCGGCTGATCTTCTCCGGCGGCTTGCCGAGGATGATCATCGCGAGCACCTCGTCGGTGGTCACATCGTTCTTGTTGACGGTTCCGACGACGCGACCGTGGTACATGACGCTGATCCGGTCGGCGAGGTCGAAGACGTCGTGGATGTCGTGGCTCACGAGGAAGATGGCGAGACCCTCGCCCTTGAGCTGGCGGATGAGGTTTCGGACCTGGGCTGTCTCGGCCGGGCCGAGCGCCGCCGTTGGCTCGTCCATGATCAGGATCTTGGCGTTGAAGTGGACAGCACGGGCGATCGCCACCGACTGGCGCTGCCCGCCGGACAGGTACTTCACCGGAATGGCGAACCGCTTGAAGTTCGGGTTGAGCCGGCCCATGACCTTGCGGGTGGCGTCCTCCATCGCCGAGTCGTCCAGCGTACGCAGGCGCGTGAGCAGCTCCCGACCGAGGAACAGGTTGCCCGGGGCAGCGATGTTGTCCGCGAGCGCGAGAGTCTGGTAGATCGTCTCGATCCCGCGGTCCTTGGCGTCGCGCGGGTTGGCGATCCGCACGACCCGCCCATCGATCCTGATCTCGCCCGAGTCGGCGGGGTGCGCGCCGGACAGCGCCCGCATCAGCGTCGACTTCCCTGCCCCGTTGCCGCCGACGAGGCCGACGACCTCGCCCGGGCGCACGTCCACGCTCACGTCGTTCACGGCTCGAACGCCACCGAACGCAACATTGATGTTGTGCATCTCGACCGCCGGCGTGGCACCGACGGGTGCATTGGTCCGCATCGGCCCGGAACCCGCGCCTGGCGGAATCTCGTTGGCGGTCATCGTGAGCGCCTCCGATTCCAGGAGTCGATGCCGACTGCAGCGACCAGCACGATCCCGGACGCGATGTTCTGGACCGGCGTCGAGTGGCCGAGATACGCGAGCCCATACGCCAGCGACTGCATCACCAGCGCCCCCAGGATCGCCCCTGGCACCGTTCCGATACCACCCGCGAACGAGGTCCCGCCGATGACCGCCGCGGCGATGACCAGCAGCTCGTACCCCTGCCCGATGTCCAGCGAGGCGCCGTTCAAGCGGGCGGACGCGATCGCGCCCGCGATCCCGGCCAGGAGGCCGAGCAGGATGAACGTCTTCATGATCGTCCATCGGGTGTTGATTCCCGCGAGCTCAGCCGCTTCGGGATTGCCGCCCAGGGCGTAGATCGCGCGGCCGAAACGCAGGCGGCGGGCAATGAAGGCAACGACGATCATCACGCCGAGCATGAGCAGGATCGGGATCGGGATGCCCGCCTCGATCCCCCCGGGCGGGACAACGAACGTGGGATCGGCCGCGACCTTGGCATCGACCAACCCCTGGGGCCACTTGTAGGCGTTGGCCACCAGCCCGACGAACCCGATGGCCGCCGCGGCGACGGTGGCGACCAGGGCGACCTCGGCCCATCGCGGGCGCAGGGGGAACCCGAAGCGCTGGCGCTGTCGCCGACTGTTGACCAGCCCGAAGATGGTGGCCGCGATGACGAGCGCGACGACGACCCAGCTGGCCGCTCCGCCGATCGAGCCGACCGCCGTGCCGGCGAACAGCTGGACGAAGAACTTGTCGTCGGGCGCGATGGTCGAGCCGCCCGAGATGATGAAGACCATGCCTCGCCAGGCCAGCAGGCCGCCGAGCGTCACGATGAACGACGGGATGCCGACGTAGGCGATCAGGAAGCCGTGGAAGGCCCCGATGAGCGCCCCGACGCCGAGACCGACAGCGAGGGCGATCAGCCAGCCGAACGTGGAGTCGACGCCGATCGTCGGCGGGAAGACCCGGAAGAACATGATCGCGATCGTCATCGACACGACGCCGACCATCGACCCCACGGACAGGTCGATCTGGCGGATGACGATGACCAGGACCATCCCGGTCGCGATGATCGCCACGGGCGTGGCCTGCACCGCAAGGTTCAGCAGGTTGATCGGATTGGCGAAGAAGTTCTTGCTGTCACCGAGCTCGATGCCGATGAGGATCGCCGCCAGCGCGATCACCATGCCGAACAGGCGGAGGTCGACCTCCGTCTCCCGGATCCGGTCCATGACCCAGCCACCCCCGCGGCTGATGCCCGAGCCGTTCGAAGGCGCCGGAGCTGACGTCTCCGACGTCGTTGCCGCGTCGCTCATCCCGTCACTCCTGCGATGAACGTGAAGAGGCGGCTTGGGGGGCGGGGGCCGCGGGCCCCGCCCCCCCAACCCACCACGGGTGAGCGGGG
>JBKKDM010000170.1:0-23473 GCA_046707905.1 Candidatus Limnocylindrales bacterium | reverse complement strand
CGCTCGCACTTCGACGCGATGACCATCAGCGTCCCCGACGCCCCGGCCTCCGACGAGCTGCTGCTCGCGATCGCGGTCGCCGACGGCGGCCGGCCGCACGCTCGCGTGGGCGGGCTCACGGCCGAGGGCGCGGTCGGCGAGGACGGGCTCCACTAGGCCGGCCGGGGCGCGAGTGGCAGGCACGGAGCGCGAAACGATGCGGTCGAAGCGATGCGGACGCTGATTCGCAACATCGGGGCGATCGCCACCGGCGACATCGACGCGCCCATCGCCGACGCCGACTCGATCCTGATCGTGGACGGCCGGATCGAGGCACTGGGTCGCCGCCTCGATGACGAGGGCATCGACCAGGTGATCGACGCCAAGCGCTCGACCGCCATCCCCGGCCTGATCGACTCGCACGCCCACCCCGTCTTCGGCGACTTCACCCCGCGCCAGCAGACCCAGAGCTTCATCGAGTCGGGGTTGCACGGCGGCGTGACGACGGTCATCTCGGCCGGCGAGGTCCACCTCCCGGGCCGCCCCAAGGACGTCGTCGGCCTCAAGGCGCTCGCGATCGTCGCCGCGAAGGCCTGGAGCGCGCTCCGGCCCGCCGGCGTGAAGGTCCACGGCGGCGCGCCCATCCTCGAGCTGGGGCTGGTGGAGCGGGACTTCGCCGAGATGGCCGAAGCGGGGGTGCGGCTGGTGGGCGAGATCGGCCTCGGGAGCGTCAAGACCGGCGCGCAGGCCGCACCGATGGTCGAGTGGGCGAAGCAGCACGGGATGACGGTCACGTTCCACACCGGCGGGCCATCGATCGCGGGCTCGAACCCGATCGCCGCCGATGCCGTCCTGGAGGCCCGCCCGCATATCGTGGGCCACGTCAACGGCGGCACAACGCCGATGTCGGATCCGGACATCGAGCGGGTCATCGCGACGGACATGGCGATCGAGATCGTCCATTGCGGCAACGGCCGCGCCGCGATCCATGCGATCCGCACCGCGACGGGGGCGAGCAGCCGGTCGGACCGGCTTGCCGGCCTACGGCGAGTGATCATCGGCAACGACGCGCCGTCCGGGACCGGCGTCGTGCCGCTCGGGATCCTGCGGGTGATCGCCCACCTCGCGTCGCTCGGAGGCGTCGCGCCGGAGCTCGCGATCGCGATGGCGACCGGGAATACGGCGAGGGTCCATGGGCTGGACGTCGGCGTGCTCGCGCCGGGCCGAGCCGCGGACGTGGTCCTGTGCGACGCGCCGGTTGGTTCGTCCGCCTCCACGGCGCTGGAGGCGCTCGCGGTCGGCGACCTGCCGGGCGTCTCGATGGTCCTGATCGACGGCGCCGTCGCGATCGGCCGCAGCCGGAACACCCCGCCGGCCGGCCGCGCCGCCGAGGTCGTGGGCGGCGGCGGACCCGCGGCTAGAGGCCACTGATGGCGAGCGGCGGCATCAGCTACGGGCTCCGGCTTCCGAGCTTCGCCCTCGGCGAGAAGACGGCGACGCTCCAGGAGATGGGGACGTACCTGCGTCGCGCCGAGGACCTCGGGTTCGAGAGCGCGATGCTCATCGATCACCTGCTCATCGCGCCGCCGGCCTACACGACCACGTGGCTGGAGCCGATGACGCTCCTGGCAGGCCTGTCGGGCGTCACCCGCACGATCCGCCTCGGGACCCTCGTGCTGGTCCTGCCGTTCCGCGACCCCGTCGCCTTCGCGAAGGAATGGGGGACGCTCGACCAGCTCTCCGGCGGGCGGACGATCCTCGGCGTCGGGGTCGGGTGGAACAAGGAGGAGTTCGCGGCGCTGCGGATCCCGATCGAGGAGCGCGGCCGGCGGATGAACGAGATGCTGGAGTCGATCACCGCGCTCTGGGCCGGCGACGACGTCTCCTACGAGGGCAAGTACTACCGCTTCGAGCACCTCACGATCGAGCCCAAGCCGGCGCAGAAGCCCCGCCCGCCGATCTGGTTCGGCGGCGGCACCCAGCCCTCCGAGAAGATCTACGGCCAGGGGGTCGACACGATCACGCCGGTCCTGCGCCGCATCGCGAAGTACGCCGAGACCTGGGTTCCGCACAGCTCCGCGACCGCGGAGATGGTCGCCGGCGACTGGGCCCGGATCCGCGAGTTCATGGTCGAGCAGGGGCGCGACCCGGACGGCATGCGGCGGGTGTACTCGAACTTCGTCCACATCCTCCAGCCCGGCGAGAAGCCCGAGATGGCCGCCGCGAAGTTCCGCGTCTACTCGGGGATGGACCTGCCGTACTGGCAGGAGTTCTACCTGCTCGGCGAGGCGGAGGCGGTGGCCGAGCGGATCCGCGGCAAGATCGAGGCGCTCGGTGGCGTCGACCACCTGATCCTCAATCCGCTCGACTGGGATCCAGCCACGATCGAGGTGCTCGCCGAGCGCGTCCTGCCGCTCGTCTCGGCGCCCTAGGCCGGCGCTCGATCATGGGCGCCTACTTTCGACCGACCGACGTCAACGAGGCGCTCGGGGCGCTCGCCGCCGGCGGTCCCGCGGGCAAGCCGTGGGTGGTCCTGGCCGGCGCGACCGACCACTACCCGGCGCGCGTCGGGCGGGCGCCGGTCGAGGACGTGCTCGACATCACGGCGGTGGTGCGTCTGCGTGGGATCGAGCAGGTCGACAACGGCTGGTGGATCGGCGCCCTCACGACCTGGACCGACCTGCTCGAGACGCCGCTGCCTCCACTGTTCGACGGGCTCAAGGCGGCCGCCGTCGCCGTCGGTGGCCAACAGATCCAGGCCCGGGCAACCATCGTGGGCAACGTCTGCAACGCCTCGCCCGCGGCCGATGGCGTGCCGACTCTCATGGCCCTCGACGCGATGGTGGAGCTCGTCTCCGTTCGTGGCCCAGGGGGCGTTCCCGTCACCGAGTTCATCACGGGGAATCGCCGGACCGCACGTGCGCCGGACGAGCTGGTCACCGGGCTCGTCGTCCCGGATGGGCTGCGAGGAGCCGACGTTCGCTCGTCGTTCGAGAAGCTCGGCTCGCGGGCCTACCTCGTGATCTCGATTGCCATGGTCGCGTTCGTCGTAGAGATCGATGCGGTCGGGCGGATCGCCCGTGCCAGGGTCGCAGTCGGCGCGTGCTCCGAGGTGGCCCAGCGACTTCCGGCCCTGGAGGCCGAGCTCGCGGGGCAGCTGGCCGGCAACGTCGCGGCATCGATCGCGGACGTGGTCCGCCCGGAGCACCTCGCCCACCTCCGGCCGATCGACGACGTCCGCGGCACCGCCGCGTACCGGCGCGAGGCGGCGCTGGAGCTCGTTCGCCGCGGGCTCGAGAAGGTGCTGGCGTGACGGCGCCGGCGGGTACGCGTCCGATCGAGTTCCGCGTCAACGGCCAAGCCGTGCGGGTCGAGGTGGAGCCCCTGCGCCGTCTCTCCGACGTCCTGCGGGACGATCTCGGCCTGACCGGCACGAAGGTCGGGTGCGAAGCGGGCGACTGCGGCGCGTGCACGGTTCGGCTCGACGAACGACAGGCCGTCTCGTGCTGCGTGCCGGCCGCACAGGTCGAGGGCGCAGAGATCACGACGATCGAGGGGCTCGCCGCGCCCGACGGCGCGCCGAGCGACCTGCAGGCGGCCTTCCTGGACCACGGCGCCGCGCAGTGCGGGATCTGCACGCCCGGGATGCTCGTGGCCGCCGACACGCTCCTGCGAGCGAATCCGCGGGCAAACGACCTGGCGATTCTGGACGGGATCGGCGGCGTCCTGTGCCGCTGCACGGGCTACGTGAAGATCGTCGAGGCGATTGCCGCCACCCGGGACACTCGACTCGCCGCGCTCGGGACGCGCGTGGCGGCAGAGGGCACGGCCGCTGTCAGCGCTGCCGCCGTCGCCGATGCCCCGCGCGCCGGGTCCGCGGTGGGTTCGCGACTGCCCAAGGTCGACGGGCTGCCGCGCGTCCTCGGGACGGCGCGCTACGGGGCAGACCATCGACCGGAGGACGTCCTGGCGGTCCGCGCCATCCGATCGCCGCACGCGCGAGCGAGATTCGAGATCGGCGATCTCGCGGCGTTCCGGGCGCGGCACCCGGGCATCGTCGACATCCTGACCGCGGCCGACATCCCCGGCCAGAACCGCTACGGGATCTACCCGACCGGCAAGGATCAGCCGGCGCTCGCCGACGGCGTCGTCCGCCACCGCGGCGAGGCGGTGTTGGCGCTGGTCGGCGACGAGCGCACGATCGCCGCGATCGACGACGCGGACGTGCCCATCACGTGGCAGCCCGAGGAGCCGCTGCGCACGATCGAGCAGGCCCTCGCCGACGGCGCACCCCGGCTCCACGACCACGCGGAGCAGAACGTCCTCGTCCGTGGGCGGCTCGCTACCGGCGATGTCGATGCCGCGCTCGATGGGTCGGCCGTGACGGCCGAGGTCGAGGTCGAGACGACCCACGTCGAGCACGCCTACATCGAGCCCGAGGCTGGCCTCGCCCGGCGCGTCGGCGACCGTGTCGAGCTCACGGTCAGCACCCAGGCCCCATACATGGACCGCGACGAGGTCGCGCTGATCATCGGCATCCCGCCTGCGAGCGTCCGGATCATCCCGACCGCCTGCGGCGGCGGATTCGGGGGCAAGCTCGATCTGGGCGTGCATCCCCTCATCGCGCTGGCCGCGTGGCGGACCGGCCGACCCTGCCGGGCCGTCTGGACGCGGCCCGAATCGATGGCCGCCAGCCCGAAGCGCCATCCCGCGCGCATCCGGGCGACGGCGGGTGCGGATTCCGAGGGCAACCTGACCGGCATTCGCTTCCACGGCGACTTCGACACCGGCGCCTACGCCTCGTGGGGGCCCACCGTCGCCAACCGGGTCCCGGTCCACGCGATGGGCCCATACCGGTGGGACGCCGTCCTCGCGACCAGCCGCGCGGTCTACACGGACAACCCGCCGGCCGGAGCGTTCCGCGGCTTCGGCGTCCCGCAGGCCGCGATCGCCCACGAGACCCTGCTGGACGATCTCGCGGAGCAGCTGGGCCGCGACCGGCTGGAGCTGCGACTGGCCAACGCGATCCGCGCCGGCGACCGCACGCCGAGCGGCCACCACCTGGCAGCGAGCGCCGGCCTCGCCGCGTGCCTGGAGTCGCTCCGGCCGCACTGGCGGCGGCTTGGCGCCGCCGCGGATGCCCACAACGCAACCGCAAACGGCCGGACGCGGCAGGGGATCGGCATCGGGGCCATGTGGTACGGCATCGGGAACACGGCGCTCGCGAACCCATCGACCATCGAGATGGGGGTCACCCGCGACGGCCGGGTCGTGCTGCTGTGCGGCGCGGTCGACATCGGGCAGGGCGCCTCCACCATCCTCGTCCAGATCGCGGCCGATGCCCTGGGCGTCGGCACCGGTGCCGTCGAGCTCGTGAGCGGCGACACCGATCGGACCGCGGACGCCGGCAAGTCCTCGGCGTCGCGGCAGACATTCGTCTCCGGCAACGCCGCGCGCCTCGCGGGCGAGGAACTCCGTCGCCAGATCCTGCGGCTCGCCGAGGTCGACGACGGCGTGCTCTCGTTCGAGGCGGTCACCGACGCGGGTGGGGGCGCAGGCGTGACCGCGGGTACGGTCGCGATCGGCGGTCGTCTCGCCCGCATCGTCGTCACGGATCCCGCCGGTCGCTCGACGCCGATCGAGCTGGCGGAGCTGCCGACGGTCGACGTCAGCGACGCGGAGACCGCCTGCGTCCTTGCCGGCCGCGGCACGTTCAACCCGGACACGACCCCGCTCGACGCGGATGGCCAGGGCGTGCCCTATCAGACCTACGCCTTCGGGGCCCAGATCGCGATCGTCGAGGTCGACCCGGCGCTCGGGACAGTGAAGGTCCGGCGGATCGTCGCGGCCCACGATGTCGGGCGGGCGATCAACCCGACCCAGGTCGAGGGCCAGATCCACGGCGGGATCGCGCAGGGCCTCGGCATGGCGCTGATGGAGGCCTACGTGCCGGGCCGCACGGACAACCTCCACGACTACCTGATCCCGACGGCCGGCGACATGCCGGAGATCGAATGCCTCCTGATTGAGGACCCGGAGCCGTCCGGGCCCTACGGTGCGAAAGGGGTGGGGGAGCCGGCCCTGGTCCCCACGGCGCCCGCGATCCTCGGCGCGATTCGAGATGCCGTCGGGGTCCGCCTCACGCAGCTGCCGGCCACGCCGGACCGTGTCCGGGCGGCCATCGTGGCGGCCGCCGCGGCGCCAGAATCCAGGGCGTGACGAGCTTCGGTGCCACCGACCATCCGGCCCGCGCGACGGGGGCGGTGATTCGCTACCTCGTCGGGGTCGCCGGCCTGGCCTTCTGCCTGACGGCGCTCTTCCTGTCGATGCGGGCCGTGATGGCCATCGGGGGCGCGTGCGCATCGGGCGGGCCGTACGTGCCGGCGGTCGTGTGCCCGGACGTCGTCATCGCCCTCACGCCGCTCAGCATCTTCGGGCTCTTCCTGTTCGGCGGGCTGGCGTTCTGGGGCGGCGCGTCGCTCGGCGGGGGCTGGGCCGGGCTGATCGCGCTCTCCTGGCCGGCGCTGTTCCTGTCGCTCGCCTGGAACTTCCTCGAATTCGGGCTCAACCCGCCCGGCGCCGAGCCCGGTGAGCTGGCGTGGGGCTGGCTTATCTGCGCGGTCGTCTTCGGAATCATGGGCGGTGGACCGCTCGTGCTCGCGATCTGGGGCCTTCGGGAGGCCAGGCGCGGCCCATCCGAGGCCGCCCGCTTCACGTACGGCACCCAGCGGGTGGCCGCGACCCCGCGGGGCGGTTTCGAGCTGCATGTCGCGCGGCGTGGATTCCAGGCGTCGGCCGCCGTCGCGGACCGGCTCGAGCGCCTCACCCGGCTGCGCGATGCCGGTGACCTGACCGATGCCGAGTTCGAGGCGGCCAAGCGGGCGACCCTCGACGAGGGGGTCGACTGATGGTCTTCCAGCCGCGCTGGCTGCTGCTGGCAACCCTCGCCGCCGCCGTTCTGGGCGTCGTCGTCGCGATCTGGCTGTACCAGGCGATCGGAGGCTGACCGCCCCGGTCGAATCCGGCAGACTGGGGAACATGCCAACGAAAGTGATCCTCGACGTCGATACCGGCACGGACGACGCCGTCGCGCTCATGGTCGCCGCGCTCTCCCCGGACATCGAGCTGATCGGCGCGACGAGCGTCAACGGCAACACGACCCTCGACTACACGACGGAGAACACCCTCCGCGTCCTCGACTTCATCGGCATGCCTGCGGTGCCGGTCTACCGGGGCGTGGATCGGCCCTTGGTCCGCATGGACGTCAAGCGCGGCATGGCGGGGCGGATCCATGGCGACATGCTCGACCTGCCGGAGGTTTCGAACGGCGCGAAGCTCCAGCCGGGCCACGCCGTCGATTGGCTGATCGACACCTATCTCGCCTCGGCCGGCGACATCGTGCTCTGCCCGGTGGGGCCACTGACGAACATCGCGATGGCGATCCAGAAGGAGCCGCGCATCCTCGAGGCCATCCCCGAGATCGTGATCATGGGCGGCGCCCACGACCACGGGAATATCACGGCCTCCGCGGAGTTCAATATCTGGCTGGATCCTGAGGCGGCGAGGATCGTCACGAACTGCGGCCGGCCGATCCGGATGGTCCCGCTTGATGCCACGCACCGGGCGCTCGTCTCGACCGAGGACGCCGCGCGACTCAGGGCCCTCGGCACGCCCGCCGGAGAGGCCGCGGCGCGCTTCGTCTTGCAGCGGATCGATGGCTACGACGCCACGCAGCCGATGCCGCGTCGGGGCGACGCGCTCGCGGCCCCCGTCCACGACGCGCTCGCGGTCTGCGCGATCATCGATCCGACGATCCTCACCACCGAGCACATCCCCGTCGACGTCGAGATCCATGCGGAGCTGTCGCTTGGGCGGACGGTCTGCGACTTCCGGTTCCGCAGCGGCAAGCCCGCCAACGTCCACTTCGCCATGGACGCCGACGAGCCGAAGTTCAACCGGATGATGCTGGAGATCCTCGGCCGCACCGCGTAAGGCCGGAGAGCCCCTCCTGGCGCGGGCTCCTCGTCGCGGAACGTGCTCCGCGCGACCTTCTGCTCGCGAACGCTACTCGTCGGTGGACGTGCCGCCGCCCGTGGGCTCCTTGCCCTTCGGCCAGTAGAGCTCCTTCTTGACCTGCGGCTCCGGGAAGCCCCGCGCCAGCAGGGTCTCCTCGGCGGACAGGATCATGTCCGGGTTGCCGCAGATGTAGGCGATGGTGGTCTCCGGGGTCAGGCCGAGCTCGTCGCAGACCGGCCCGACGATCGACTCGACACGGCCGGAGCGACCGTTCCAGCCCGCGTTCTCGGGCGCGTCCGGGCGCGAGACGGTCGGAATGAAGGTGACCGGGTACTCGCCGCTCGCCTCCCATCGCTCGAGCAGCTCGCGGTAGCCCAGGTCCCGGGCGTACGAGACGCCGTTGAGGAAGACCGCATTCCGCGGCCGGCCCTCGCGGAGCAGGCGCTTCATCATCGAGACGAACGGGGCGTTGCCCGTGCCCGACGAGATAAACAGGTGGGTCCGGTCGTCGTCGGGCTCCAGGACGAACTTGCCCTTCGGGCCGATCATCCGCATCCGGTGCCCGAGCGGGAGCCGCCACAGCAGCGGCGTGAATAGCCCGCCTTCGACCAGGCGGACGTACATCTCGTAGCCCTCGGAGCCGGAAACGCCCGGGTCGGACGCCACGGAGTACGGCCGCTGGACGATCCGGGAGCCAGTCGGGGTCGAGGGATCCTCGACGAAGACGCCGATCGTCATGTACTGCCCGGACTCGAACGGCGTCGCCTCGCCGTCGAAGCGGACCCAGAACGTCGACAGCGACTCGGTCGCGTCCTCGCGTTGCACGAGCGAGGCGTTGTAGCGCTCGTCCTCGGGGACGATCACCCGCTCGTCAGTCTCGATCACGCTCGCGATGGTAGCGGGGCGCCTCCGTCCGGCGATCACTCCGTCAGATCCTTGATCACCGCCGTCCGATGGACGTCCATGCGGTTCGAGGACCGATCACGTAGTCGTCAGATGACTGGTATCCACTCCAGTGGCACGGCGCGAAGCCCGGCAGGTGCGGAACGCGGCCGGAAACAGCGATACCAGCCGTGTGCTGGCTAGGTGATCGCGGACGCGGCCCGAAAGAGCGATACCAGCCGCGGGGTGGCTGGGTGATCCGCGGGGGCCGGCCGTTCAGGGCGCCACGGCTACAATTCGTGCGCACCACATCGACCGCCGGCACGAGCTGCCGCGTCCGCCCGAAGGGAGCCCTGCCCGCATGGCCACGCAAGCCCCGACAGCCCCGGAGCGCGACCACAAGGCCGCGAAGCGCTACATCTACGCCTGGGGCGAAGGCACGGCCGAGGGCAGCGGCACGATGAAGGACCTCCTCGGCGGCAAGGGCGCGGGCCTCGCCGAGATGACCAAGGCCGGCCTCCCCACGCCACCCGGCTTCACGATCACCACCGCCGCCTGCAACGACTACTTCGCGGCCGGCGAGCAGCTCCCCGACGGCCTCTGGGACGACGTGCTCGAGGCGATGCGGGAGGTGGAGCGGCGAACCGGCAAGGGCTTCGGCGATCCCGCCAACCCGCTCCTCGTGAGCGTCCGCTCCGGCGCCAAGTTCTCGATGCCCGGGATGATGGACACGGTCCTGAACCTCGGCCTGAACGAGGCGACCCTCGACGGCCTCGTCGAGCTCACCGGGAACGAGCGCTTCGGGTGGGACGCCTACCGCCGCTTCATCCAGATGTTCGGCCGGATCGTCATGGACGTGAAGGCAGAGCGGTTCGACGAGCCGCTGGAAGCCCGCAAGCACGCGCACGGCAAGGACGCCCGTGACACCGACCTGACGGTCGACGACCTCAAGGCCCTCGTCGCCGAGTTCAAGGCGGTCGTGAAGGCCGACACCGGCCGCGACTTCCCGACCGAGCCCTACGAGCAGCTTGATCTAGCCATCAAGGCGGTATTCGCGAGCTGGTTCGGGAAGCGTGCGCAGGACTACCGCAACAGCCAGAAGATCGCCCACGACCTCGGCACCGCCGTGAACGTCGTGGCGATGGTCTTCGGCAACATGGGCGAGGATTCCGGCACGGGCGTCGCCTTCACCCGTGACCCGAATACCGGCGCCAACCAGCTCTTCGGCGAGTACCTCACGAACGCCCAGGGCGAGGACGTGGTCGCAGGGGTGCGGACGCCAGCGCCGATCAGCGAGCTCAAGAGCGACATGCCCGCGGTCTACGACGAGTTCCTGCGCATCGGCAAGGACCTCGAGAAGCACTACCGGAACGTCCAGGACCTGGAGTTCACGATCGAGCGCGGGCGGCTCTACATGCTCCAGACCCGCGATGCGAAGCGGACCGCGGCAGCGGCGGTGAAGATCGCCACGGACATGGTCGACGAGGGCGTGATCTCGCCCGCGGAGGCCGTCGGTCGGATCGAGCCGGCGCAGGTCGACCAGCTCCTCCGCGCGACGTTCGACCCCGCGGCGCTCAAGACCGCGAAGCGGATCGTGAAGGGCCTCAACGCGTCGCCTGGCGCGGCGGTCGGCAAGGCCGTCTTCGACGCCGACACGGCGGTGGAGTGGGTCAATCGGGGCGAGAAGGTGGTCCTCGTCCGGATCGAGACGTCCCCGGACGACTTCCACGGGATGGCGGTCGCGGAGGGGATCATCACGGCCCGGGGCGGCGCGACCTCGCATGCGGCGGTCGTCGCCCGCCAGATCGGCAAGCCCTGCGTGGCCGGCTCCGCCGCGCTCGACGTCGACTACGGCGACAAGTCGGCGGCTTGCGCCATCACCGGCATCGATTTCGCGGAAGGTGACTGGCTGAGCCTCGACGGCACCACGGGCGACCTCTACCTCGGCCAGCTCCCGACCGTCCAGGCGCGCTTCGAGGATCAGCCGGAGCTCCAGAGGATCCTCGGCTGGGCCGACGAGATCCGCCGGATGGGCGTCTGGACCAACGCCGACAAGCCCGAGGAGGCCGCCCAGGCCCGCGGCTACGGCGCCGAGGGCATCGGGCTCTGCCGGACCGAGCACATGTTCCGCGAGGGCGACCGGCTGGAGATCGTGCGTGGCGCGATCCTCGTGGCCAACGTCGCCACCCGGGCGAAGGCCAAGTCGGCGGCCGGGGAGGCGCTGAACGACGACGAGCGCGAGGCGATCGCCACATTCGACGATGCGATGGCCAAGCTGGAGGTCCTCCAGCAGGGGGATTTCGAGGGCATCTTCAAGGCGATGGACAGCCTGCCCGTCGTGATCCGCCTGATCGATCCGCCGCTCCACGAGTTCCTGCCGAACCTCGAGGAGCAGCTCGTCAAGGTCACCCGGGCGGAGTCGGCCGGCAACGCCTCCGAGGAGGATCGCGAGCTCCTCCGGACGATCCAGTCGATGCACGAGCAGAACCCGATGCTGGGGCTCCGCGGCGTCCGGCTCGGGCTCATGATCCCGGACTTCGTGAAGGTCCAGACGCGGGCCATCCTGAACGCCCAGATCGCGGTCCAGCAGGCCGGCGGCAACCCGATCGCCAAGATCATGATCCCGCTCGTCGGGCACGTGAACGAGCTGTCGGTGACCAAGGGCCTCCTGGAGGCCGAGGCGAAGGCGGTCGAGGAGAAGGCCGGCCTGAAGGTCGACTACAAGTTCGGCACGATGATCGAGGTGCCCCGCGGCGCCCTCACCGCCGACGAGATCGCCCGCGAGGCCGAGTTCTTCAGCTTCGGCACCAACGACCTCACGCAGATGACGTTCGGATTCTCCCGCGACGACGCCGAAGGTGGCTTCCTCCTGAAGTACGTCGAGGACAAGATCTTGCCGGTCAACCCGTTCCAGACCCTGGACGACGCGGTGGCGGGCTTGATGCAGATCGCGGTCGAGAAGGGCCGCGCCACGCGCCCCGGCCTCGAGGTCGGGATCTGTGGCGAGCACGGCGGGGATCCTGAGTCGATCGCCAAGGTCGAGAAGATCGGGCTCGACTACGTCAGCTGCTCGCCGTTCCGCGTGCCCGTGGCCCGGCTCGCCGCCGCCCAGGCGACGCTCGCGTCGCAGCAGTCGCTGGTCGCGAACGACAAATAGCGGCTCGGCGCCGGAGCGGCGCTACTCCGCGACCTGCGGAGCCCGCTCGACGACCGTGGCGAGGATCAACATGCCCGTCCGGGTATCGACCGGTGCAATTCCAACGTTGACCGGGAAGCGCGTGCCGTCGCCGCGCCTGGCGAACAGCCCCTCGCGCTGGTAGACCGACCTCGGCACGGGATCAGCCAGGAAGGCCCCTCGGTGGGCCACATGCTGATCACGCAGATCCTCGGGGAGCAGGGTCTCCACTTGCCGGCCGACGACCTCGGACCGCGTGGCGCCGAACATGGCCTCGGCGTGTCCGTTCACGTACCGGATCGCGCCGCCGGGGTTGACCGCGACGACCGCCGTCGGACTGGCCTCGAGGATCGCCTCGACATCCTGACGGAGGCTCTGCCCGCGTCCCGAAGCTGCGACCTGCCACGCCCCGAGTGAGGCGGCAAGGCGATCCGCATCCAGAATCTCGATTCGCCCGGCCGACGTCGAGATCAGCCCCTCCCTGCGGAACTCCCGCAGCGCCCGAGCCGCGACCTCGCGCATCGTGCCGACGCCGTCGGCAAGGTCCTGCTGGGTGACGCTGGCGATTCGCCTTCCCTCTGCGTCGCGGTCCTCGGTGAGAGCCAGCAAATGCCGGGCGACCCGCTCGCGAATCGTTCCAAAGGCGCCGTCGGCCACGGTGGCATGGACGTCCTCCAACCTGCGGCCGAGCTCGGTGAGCAGCGCGACCGAGACGCTGACCTCCGTCTGCGCGAGGTGCATGAATCGGGGCGCGTCGAGATCGAGGATCTCCACGTCGGTGATCGCGTGGATCGCGACCGGGACGTGGCCGCCGAGCAGGTCGGAGCGCCGGCCGATGAACGCGCCGCGACGCGCGTACCGAACCGTCAGCTGGCGCCCATCCGCCGCCGCGAGGAATGCGCGGGCCGTGCCCGACAGCAGGATGCCGGCTCGCGGCTCCGGGTCCGCCAGGCCGAAGATGGTGCCGCGCGCCGGAACGGCTCGGACCGAAGCGCCATGCAGCGCCCGCTCCAGCACCGATCCAGGCAGGCCTGCCCAGACCGTGTTCGCAAGGATTCGCGCGTCGGCGCGCTGGTCGGACGTGTTCTCGGCCATGGACCCTCGAAGTGCCCTGCCCAGGGTCGCCGCGCGGGTGTGACGTATGTCACGGACCCTTGGCCGACCGTCCCGCGCCATGCGGGGGATTTCACTTCCGTTTCGACGTTGCGATGGTGCCACAGCGAACTGGACGGAACTGGGCAAAAGCCCACATGCAGAGGTACCTGTGAAGCGAATCCTGATCATGACGGCCGCAGCGGTGTTGACATTTGGCACCGTCTACGGCCTCGCGGCCAGCCTGAACCTTGCCACCGACAGCCTCGGCGCCGCGAACACCACCGTCGCGGCCTGCCAGGCGGGCCAGCTGACCGCCACCTACAGCTCGAGCTACTCGTCGGGCACGCCCGGCTACACGGTCGGCACCGTCACCGTGACAGGCCTGGCCGCCACGTGCTTCTCCAAGGCCTACAAGGTCACCCTGTCCGGTTCGGGCAACACGTCGCTTGGTGAGGCAACGGGCACGACGCCGGCGTCGGGCACCACCTTCGCCGCGACGTTCTCGCCCGCCATCAACGCGGCGTCCGTCACCGGAATCAGCGTCGTCGTCAGCGGCTAGGTCGCGGGCCGGCGGGCCGCGTTGCGCCTCGTCGGGTGACGGAGCGCGGACGGCCCGCCGGCTCTAGCCGCCGCAGTTCCATGGCCCTTTTTCGTGCGCTCGGACTCGCGATCGCGTCGATGCTCGCGGCCGTGAGCGTCGCGCTGGCCGCGTCGGCAAACGTCGCGAGCCTCGGCCTGGCGATGGTCGCCCTCGAGGTGCCGCGCTGCACGACGGCCGGCCTGACCGTCGTCCCCAACCTCTCCGGCGCGAACGTCGTCAGCGTCGCCGTCGGCGCCATCCCTGCCGCCTGCGGCACCAGCACCCTGCACGTCACCGTCGCGGCTGGAGCCGCGTCCGGCAGCGGCAGCGCCACGGTGCCGGCGGCCGGTGGCTCCGTCACCGTCTCGCTGGCCACGGCCGTCGCGGCCGCCGCGAGCGCCCGCATCGACCTCCTCATGACCGGTCCATGAGCGTTGCCATTCGACGCTCCACCCTTGTTCGCGTGGCCACCTTGCTCTTCGGGATGGGGATCCTCGCCGGCCTCGTTGTCGGTCACACGGCCAATCTGAGCCTGGCCTCACAGGCCTTGACGTCGTACAGAACCTGCCTCATCACGGCTACGCCCGCAACCACGACCGCGGTCGCCGACGCGTCGGTTCGCCAGGGGACCGCGGCGATCAACTACGGAACGTCGACGACGAACGACGTCGCCTCCGCGGCTGCGGCCAATCGACGGCTGTACGTGCGCTTCGACCTGACCGTCTGTAGCCCCGCGATCCCCGCGACCGCGACCGTCCGCCTGGCGACCCTGCGGGTATACGCCTCCGCGGTCTCCGCCGCCTGTCGGACGATCGACCTGTTCCGCGTCACGGCGTCCTGGAGCGAGACGACCATCACCTGGAACAACCAGCCCTTCGGGACGGCGCTCAACAACCCGGCCAGCGGGACCGCGTCGGACACGGTCACGGTCGGCACGCCCGCCGGGTGCCAGAACCAGGGCGCCGGCGCGTACCTTGTCGGCGCCAACCCGACGTCCGACGTCGCGGCCTTCGTCGCCGGCAGCTCGACGAACTTCGGCTGGATGCTCCGGGACGACATCGAGGGCTCGAGCACGACCCGCACGGAGACGCTGTCGGCCAAGAACCTCGGCACGCTCGCCCAGGCGCCCCAGCTCGTGATCACCTACGTGCTCGCCCCTTGAAGCAGCGCAGCGTGCCGCGTCCGCTTTACCTCGCACTGGGAATCGCCGCGCTGGTGATGTGGTGGCTCGTGCTTCGCCCGGTTGGCCTCGGCGGACCAGCGAGCTACGTCGTGATCCGCGGCGATTCGATGCAACCCGTCTACGACACCGGCGATCTCGTGATGATGCGGGCCGCCGACTCCTATGCGGTTGGGGACATCGTCGGCTACCGCGTCCCGGACGGGGAGCTCGGAGCGGGCCTGCTCGTAATCCACCGGATCGTGGGCGGGGATCCCGCCAGCGGCTTCGTCATCCAGGGGGACAACAATCCGGCGCCGGATCCCTGGTTGCCCACGGCGGACAGCGTTGAGGGCGCCGCCCTCCTCGCGATCCCGGGCGTCGGCCGGCTCCTCTCGTTCCTTCACCAACCGGCGGCGCTGGCAGCGTTGGCGGTGAGCTTCCTCGTGGCCTGGTTCGCGGGCCGCGGCCCGTCGAAGCGCCCGGAGGGAGGGTCGCTCGCAAGCCCGGTCTAGCGGATTGGCCCGCGCCTAGACTCCGCCGCGATGGCGGATGACCCCGACACATCGCCGCTGCGTTCCCGGCGGCGCCCGCGTCTGTCGGTCATGAGCCTTGCTGCATCGGACGTCGCGACGCCCGGCATCGACGCCGCCGCGCTCGCCGCGGCCGTCACCGAGCGCTATGAGCGTCGCGGCCGCGAGCTGTGGGGTTTCGCGCGCCGGCTCGGCGCCTCCGACGAGGCGGCCCACGACGCAGTCCAGGAGGCCCACCTCCGTCTCTGGCGCGAGCTGGGGCGAGGAACCGTTATCGAGGACCTCGATGCCTGGACTTTCCGTGTCCTGTATCGGCTGGTCATGGACCAGCACCGGGTCACCCGGAGGGTCGGCGAGCTCGTCGGCCGGCTCCGTGACCGCCGGTCGGAGGTCGAGCACGTCGAGGTCGACGACCGCCTGAGCCTCTGGCCGATCGTCGACCGGCTGCCCGCCCGCGAGCGCACGACGCTCTACCTCCGCTACCGCGTCGACCTGTCGTTCGAGCAGATCGGCGACGTGATGGGCATCAAACCAGGCGCCGCGCGCGCCTACGCGAGCCGCGCCCTCGAGCGTCTCCGCGCGAATCTCGGCGGGGCGGGGGGGTTCGAACGATGACCACGCAGATGACGATCCCCGAGATCGAGCGCCGGCTGCGACTTGCCGCGCCGGAAGAGCCGATGGTGCTGCCGCGACTGCTCCTGCCGACCGATTCGACAGCAGTGCGCGGCACGTCCGTGCGATTCCGCTCACGGCGCGGGAACCCAGGCAGCTTCCGGCTGGTGTACGCCCTCGTGGCGCTCCTGCTCGCGCTCGCAGTCGCCATCGCGGCCGGTGGCCTGCGCCTGTTCCAGGAGTCGAATGACCCTCTCGCCGGCTCCTGCGGCGCCTATGCCAACGTAGTCCTCGATCCCTATGGACCGGAGTGTCGTCCGGTGGCGATCCCGGAGGGCTGGGTCGTGCTCGGTGCGGGGCAGCTGTTCCCCGGGACCGCCACCGAACCGGGTCTCGACGGCGAGATCGTCAGCCTCGTGATGGCGACCGACGCTCTCGGGAGCTGCGCCAGCCCCGGGGGCCCGATGCCTACCGGGATCCCGGTCGGCTCGAACGAGATCCACGTTCCCGAGCCCACGCCGGATACCGGACTCGCCTGCGTGCGATCCGCTGCGTTGCCGAAGAACGCGATCCGGGTCGAGGTCGTCTACGGCCGTCGCGTCCTCGAGATGGGTCCGGACGGCTTCCCGCTCCCGGACCTATCCGAGCCCACCGAAGCGGCCGGCTGGACAGAGGTTGTCAACGGCCGGCCCGCACGTCTGACGGTCGTGGCCGGTGAGCCGGGCGAGCCGGCCGAGACGCGGACTTGGGATGTCCTCCAGCCAGGGTCGATCGAAATGATCCTACGCATCCGCGCGCACATCGGCGGCCCGGACCTCGATGCCGGTCGCAGGGCCGTGCAGGACATCGTGGAGGCGATCGAATTCAAGGCCACCGCGCCTGAGCTCGAGGAGGCGAAGGCGAACGACGTCCTCCGCGAGCTGCTGGACGCCTTGGATCGCATGGCGCGCGGAGAGCACTCGGACTTCTACGGCTGCTTCCCCCGGGAGCCCGGGGCCGCCGATGGAACAATCGCGGGGGCACCCGATTACCCGCTCGCATCGCGACTCGAGGTTCGCTGCACGAGCGCGATCGAGGCGTCACGCGCCGGCGTGTGGCGGATCGGCCTCGAAGCCTCGTGGGAGGCGAACGGCGGCTCGCCCGGCGACGCGATCCGAATGGAGTACCACACCTCCGGTGAGCGATTCGGCGACATGCTGCTCTGGTCCGGCGGGTACCCGACCGTCCGCTCTGGAAGGCCGATCCCGGACGCAGGCCAGGCGGCCTGGTTCCCGAACTCCGGCTACGAGCTCCCGACGAAGCTGGACGGGCCGCTCAACCTGCCGCGCGGTTCGATCGTCAAGGTCCTCTGGCCAGGTGAGACGGTCGCGCAGGCGGCGGGCCAGAGCGACGACGCGATCTTCCCGGGGATCGTTAACACCCGCATGTACGTCATCGACGGGCCCGAGATCATCGACGGCGAGGAGTGGTATCGGGTCGAGCGGGGGACCGGCCAGCTTCCGGAGGTGGGCTGGTTCCGTGGCAGCCGCGATGGCCGCCCGCAGCTCGAGCTGGTCCCGCCCGAATGCCCGGCCGGCGAAGTCACCGTCGCCGATCTCTCGTGGTTGATCTCGGCTGAGCGAATGGTCTGCTTCGGGAACCGCGAGCTGATGCTCGACGCCGTCCTCGATTCGGACGACGCCTGGGGTCCGCCAAGCTGCGGCGACGCCAGCGGCAATGAGACGGCATGTCCGGACCCGGACGGGGAGCCGGCGTGGCTTGCCGCATTCCCTCGTTGGACTTTGTACGGCGCAGGCGGCGCCACCGGCCCGGTGCCCGGGTTCCATGTATGGCTCCATCCGTCTGTCAGCGAGCCGACCTCAGGCCAGCGCGTCCAGATCCGCGGCCATTTCGACGACCCGGCTGCCGCGACGTGCCAACTACCGAATCTTGGCCAGAACGACGCCGCGGACCCTGGCCTCGATTCGCTCGTCTGTCGGGAGAGGTTCGTCATCACGTCTGTGGAACCGCGGTAGGAGGAGGGCGTCACCAATGGCGACGATGCCATGGATCCTGCGCCGGTCGTTTGGCGGTCGTTCGCCGATCCATCGCCCGGTGCGCACCCCCTCGGACATCGATGCCTGGCTTGATACCGTGCACCGGCTCGCCGCCGGGCGCGCCGCCGAACGCGTGCGGCTCGCGCGGACCGGAACCGCGCTTCGGGCGCGCCTGCGCGCCGGTCGGAGATAGGCGATCCCGAGACGGAACCTGATGCGACGCCGTTCGTACGGCCCCGCACGGTACACACGAGCCCTGAACTGCCACGGACCGGCCGCGCATCCTCGGGGCAGTGTCGGAGCGCGAGTCCCTCTACCGCGTCCTCCAGGTCGACCCTGGCGCGAGCCCGCTCGTGATCCAGGCGGCTTACCGCGTGCTGGCCCGGATCTTCCACCCCGACCTCGAGGGCGATGACGAGGAGATGAAGCGGCTCAACCACGCCTGGTCGATTCTCGGCGACGCTCGCCTCCGCGCCGAGTACGACCGGCAGCTCGCCGGACGCCATCCCGGCCCGGCCGGGGGCGCCTCCGCGGCCCCGGCCAGCTACACGAGCTACGCCAGCGCCACGCCACGCGCGGCGACGACGCCTGCCGGATCGTCGTCCCCCCGCCCGGCGGCTCGGCAGGACGACCATGCCGGCCCGCCTCGCGGTGAGCCATTCGGGCCGCTGCTGACCTTCGGCCGCTACGAGGGTTGGACGCTGGGCCAGGTCTCGCGGGTCGACAGGCCTTTCCTCGAGTGGCTCCGGAACGTGCCGGCCGGGCGCGGGCTCAAGGACGAGATCGACCGGGTGATGAGCGTCCGAAAGGGGCCGGGCGCCGTCGACGAGGCCCGCCACTACGAGACCAACCGGGCCAAGGTCCACGCCTGGATGCCGGGAGCGCCGACGAAGGTTCGGTAGACAATGGGCTCGTGCAGACGACCCTCCCGGCTCGCCACCGGGTCACCATCGTGGGTGGGGGATTCGGTGGCCTGTACGCCGCGCAGCGCCTCGGGAACGACGAGCGGATCGACCTGACCCTTGTCGACCGTCGCAACCACCACACGTTCCAGCCGCTGCTCTACCAGGTCGCGACCGGTGCGCTCGCCCCTGGTGAGGTCGCCCAGCCGCTCCGGGCCATCCTCCGGACGCACCGCAACACGACCGTCCTGCTCGGCGAGGCCGTCGACGTCGACCCCGAGCATCACGAGGTGCTGCTCTCGGACGGTGGCCCGATCTCGTACGACACCCTCGTGGTCGCCACCGGCGCCCGCCACAGCTACTTCGGGCACGACGACTGGGCGAGATTCGCGCCGGGCCTGAAGTCGATCGACGACGCGACGGAGATCCGCCGCCGGATCCTCATCGCCTTCGAGGCTGCGGAGCGCGAGCACGTCCCCGAACGCCGCCAGGAGTGGATGACCTTCGTCGTGGTCGGCGGCGGACCGACGGGCGTCGAGCTCGCAGGCGCGCTCGGCGAGATCGCGAACGACACGCTCAAGCGCGACTTCCGCTCGATCCACCCGCCCGACGCAAGGATCATCCTCGTCGAGGCCCTCGACCGCGTCCTCCCGAGCTACCCGCAGGACCGCTCGAAGTCGGCCCGGCGCCAGCTGCAGCGCCTCGGGGTCGATGTCCGGACGGGCGTCCGGGTGATCGACATCGCCGAGCACGCGGTCACGGTCGAGCTGACGGCAGGCGGGACGGCGGAGCAGATCCCGACGCACACGGTCCTGTGGGCGGCGGGCGTGCAGGCGTCATCCTTCGCGAAGGCGGTCGCGGCCGCAACGGGCGCCGAGACGGACAAGGCCGGGCGGATCAAGGTCGGGCCGGCGCTCACGATCGCCAACCACCCGGACATCTTCGTGATCGGCGACGCGGCGATCCAGCCGTGGAAGCCGGATCGTCCGGTCCCCGGCGTGGCCCAGGGCGGGATCCAGCCGGGCAAGTACGTGGCCAAGGCCATCCGCGCACGCCTCGACGGCGAACCGGTCACGCCGTTCCGGTTCAGCAACCGGGGCGAGGTCGCAATCATCGGCCGGCTCTCGGGCGTCACGGACATCCCGTGGCTGGGGCCGTTCGGGCGGACGGGCGGCTTCCTCGCTTGGATGCTGTGGCTCGGGATCCACATCGCCTACCTGATCGGGTTCGCGAACCGCCTCGTCGTCCTCACGAAGTGGGGCTGGAGCTTCCTGACCCACGGCCGCGGCTCGCGGCTCATCACCGGCAAACCCCTCCTCCCCGACATCGAAGTACCGGAGCCGCCCGCATGACGTCCGAACCCGAGATCAGCGACAACCTCGAGGAACGCAAATACGAAGCTCGCGTCGATGGCGAGCTCGCCGGCTGGGTCGAGTACGGGCGCGTGACCGGGCGGATCGTCGCCCTCCACACGGAGGTGCTGCCGGAGTTCGGCGGCCGCGGGATCGCCTCAGCGCTGGTCCGCCGCGTCCTCGACGACGCAAGGACCGCCGGACAGAAAGTCACGCCGCGCTGCCCGTTCTTCGTCACCCACTTCGAGCGACACCCTGAGGACGCCGACCTCAACTCGCGTCGGCGAACGGCAGACGAGGAGGAGCGCCCGGCCTAGCCGCTGCCTGGCGGCGCCTCAGGCCAGGGGCACGTCCTCGCCCGAAGGGTCGTTCTGGCCGCGGCGGAGCTGCTCCGCCTCGAAGTCGTTCTCGATCTGCTCGTTCGCCCCGTCCCAGCCGCCCGCGGCCGCGTTGCGCTCGGCGGTATCACGGTCCGGGTCGAGCGAGATGGGCGGCTCGTCGTCAGGCCCAGAGCGCGGCGCCCCGTCAGCCTTCTCGGAGCCCGGCCAGTTGTTGGTGCCCTCGGGGATGTCGAGATCGGTTCGTTGGCGATCCATGGACATCAGGAACCCTCGCTAGCGGGCCCGTCTGATCTCGGGCCTGATCATGCCCAGGGCCGTCCGGGGAAGACTCCGCGGAAGGCGATGGCCGGTGGTTTCGATCGGCGCCGCCATGGGCGCGAGGAGCTCGCGGTCGGCGGCCAGGCATTCGCAGCTCGCCTTCTCGAGCAGGGCGGGGTCGAGGACGTGGACCGTGCCGCGCCGGAACTCTGCCGCACCCTCGCGCGCGAACCGTGCTCCGACCGTCGAGACGGCCGGCCGCGAGACACCGAGGAGGTCCGCGAACGACTCCTGGGTGAGTGGGAAGGACGTGCTGTTCATGCGATCCCGCGCGAGCAGCAGCCAGCGCGCCGCGCGCTGGTCGAGGCTGTGCAGCCGGTTGCACGCCACGGTCTGTCCGAGGTGTCCCAACAGGGCAATGGCATATCGGTCGATCGTGCGGCGCAATGTCTCGCTGGATCGCATGACGGACCGGAAGCGCTCGGCGGCCATCGTCTGGGCGACTCCCGGCACGAGCACGGCGGCGTCCATCACGCCGCTCTCGCCGAGCGCCGCGGCGAGCCCGACGATGCCCTCGGATCCGACGACGGTCACGCCGGCGGTACGGCCGTCGGACATCGTCACCGAGAGCGCCACCAGGCCCGACTCGGGGAAGTACACACGCCGGACCGGCGCGTGGGCGTGGATCAGGGAGCGCTCGGCGTCCAGGCGGACCCGCTCGAGGTCGCCGCGAAGGTGATCGATGTCGCGCTGGGGGAGCGAGGCAAGGAGGCGCGAGCCCTGGATGCCACTCGCAGCAGCTGCTTCGGTGCTGAGCATAGGCCTAACTTCTGCCAGGAGGGGTTACAGACAGGCCAGTCCATCTGTTCCCAAGTAGACAGAAGCGCAACGTGCGCGTGACTAGCCTTCGAGACTGTCACGATTCTGCAAGACTCTCGCAGAGCCAGCCAACGCATCCGAGGCGACCAGATGCCGATCCCAGATCGCTCGATGTCCACGGAGGCGCGCGCATACGCCGCGCCGCTGACCGCGCCGTCCGTGGGGGCCCGCGTCACGAGACTCCAGACGGATCTCGCGACCCGCGTCGCCGACACGGCCTGGTCCGCCATCCACGTCCTCGGCGCGCATCGCTGGCGCGAAGGTTGGGAGACTGACCTGGAGAAGGGCTGGAGCCGCTACCGCGGATCGCGCTGCACGGTCTGCGATGAGCCCTGGGAGGGCTGGTAGACCGAGGCACGACCCGACGACGGCGGCGCGCCGTCCCGCCGGCGCGAGCCGAGCAGCCGGCGCACGAAGCCCAGCAGGGCGATCGCGAGCATGACTCGCGCACCCAGGACGCGGAAGAGCAAGAACTTGGCGATGGCTGAGAACATGGCCGTCACGCTGACACCCCGCTCGTTGCCGCAGCGGCTCGTCCGGCCCCGATCCGGGCACAACTCCCTCGCATCCGGTCCCGGCTGGATCACGCCGGTCGTTCCGTACCATTGAAGCGTGGACCACAGCACCGCCCTCACCGTGCTCGAGGTCGGGGCGATCCTGCTCATGGCCGCGGCCGCCGGCTGGCTCGCGCGGCGGGCCTCGCTCCCGGCCATCGTCGGGTACCTGATCGTCGGGATCGCGATCTCTCCGTTCACTCCAGGCTACGTGGCCGACGGGTCGCAGGTCAGCCTGTTCGCGGAGGTGGGGGCGATCCTCCTGCTGTTCGAGGTCGGCATCGAGGTCGACCTTCGCGAGCTCCGGCGCGAGCACCCTGCGGTCCTGTGGGCCGCTCCGCTCCAGATGGCCATCACGTTCATCGCCTCGCTGGTCGCGTTCGTCGCCCTGGGCCTCGCATTGGAGGCCGCAGCCCTGCTCGGCGTCGCGATCGCCATGTCGTCCAGCGTCGTCGTGGTCAACATCACGCGAAGCCGGCGTCGGACGACCGATAAGGGCACCGAGCACCTCCTGATCGGCTGGTCGGTGCTCCAGGACGTCGTCGGGGTGGCCGCCGCGATCATCCTGCTATCGGCGGTGGGCGCCGGTCAGCCCATCGAGATCACGATCCTCGGGCTGATCGCGTTCGCCCTCATCTCGCTCGTGGGGGCCTACCTGCTGCCCCGGATCCTGACCAAGCTGCGCTCCGAACCCGACCTGTTCCTCGCCGTCGCGATCGCGACGGGCCTGGCCGTGGCCGGCGTCGGGGCAGTGCTGGCGGGGATCCCGCTGGCGCTCGCGGCTTTCGTAGCCGGGCTGACGATCAGCGAAGGCCCGGTTGCCTCGGAGGCGCGCAAGCGGCTCCTGCCGTTCCGAGACCTCTTCGCGATCTTCTTTTTCGTCGCGATCGGCATGCTGATCGACCCAGCGGCGCTCTTTGCGCGAGGCCTGGGCTGGCTCGCCCTGTGCCTCGGCCTGGTCGTGTTCGGCAAGGTCCTTGTGATCTCGGTGCTGGCCAGGGCGTCTCGACTGCCCGCGCACGCCGCCCAGCTCGGCCTCGGCCTCGGGCAGATCGGCGAGTTCGGCTTCGTGCTCGCGACGGTCGCCGTCGCCCGCGGCGTCCTCCCCACGGAGGTCTAC
>JBKKDM010000169.1:0-3144 GCA_046707905.1 Candidatus Limnocylindrales bacterium | reverse complement strand
GAGGGGGAGAGCCCGCTCGCCGACTTCTACGACTTCGATGAGAGTGAGCCTGAGCTCGCCGACGAGCTCGAGGCCGAGTTTGCAGATTCGGACGAGCCGTTCGAGGAAGATTCGGATGAGGTGCCGGAGGCCCAGGTCGATGAAGCTCAGGTCGAAGAGGCGGAATCCGAGGAGGCGGAATCCGAGGAGGCTGAGGTTCCCCGACAGGTTGACACTGAGGACGACGAAGCAGTGCCCGCGGACGAGGGCACCCAGTCAGGCCTCTACGACGCGGAGAATGAGGCGGGCAATGCGGATGTTCTGGAGGAAACGCCCGAGTTCCTGGAGGAGACGCCTGAGAACGAAGAGCTCTGGTTCGAGCAGCGCCCCCCGAAGGACTTCAATTTCGACGACTGAGCGGCGGCTGGCGACGCCGACTGCCGCCTAGATGTAGCCGCGGATGCGGGCGGCCTCGACGACGCGCTCGATTCCGACCAGGTATGCCGCCTGGCGGAGTGGCAGTTTCTCCTCCTTCGCCCGGCCCGACACGTCGCGGAACGCACGGCGCAGGATGCCGCCAAGCTTGTCGTTGAACTCACGCTCATCCCACTGGAAGTGCTGGAGGTTCTGCACCCATTCAAAGTAGGAGCCGACCACGCCGCCGGCGTTGGCCATGATGTCGGGGATGATGTAGACGCCCTTGTCTTGAAGGATGTCGTCGGCTGCCGGGGTCGTTGGGCTGTTCGCGCCCTCGACGATCACCTTGCAGTTCATCTTGTCGGCGTTGTCCTCCCGGATCATGCCGCCCATCGCCGCAGGAATGAAGACATCGCACTCGAGCGTGAGCAGGTCGTCGGGGCTGATCACGTCGACGCCCTCGAAGTCGGGAAGCTTGCCGCCGGCCTGGATGAACTCCTCGAGCTTGTTCGCGTCGATTCCGGCCTCCGATTGGATTGCGCCGTGGGCATCTGACGCACCCACCATTCGGCAGCCGAGCTGCTGCATTATCCGCGCGGCCCAGGAGCCGACGTTTCCGAAGCCCTGGACCACGAACGTCGTCTCGGCCGGGGTGAGGCCCAGCTGCGGCGCCGCCTCGCGGAACATGAAGACGCAGCCGCGGCCCGTGGCAGCCTCGCGGCCAAGCGACCCCTCGAGCTCGATCGGCTTGCCGGTACAGATGGCCGGAGTGTGGCCGTGGAGCCGTCCGTATTCGTCCATCATCCAGGCCATCACCTGGGCGTTGGTGTTCACGTCGGGGGCCGGGATGTCGCGGGTCGGCCCGAGCACCTTCTCGATCTTGGACATGAACGAACGGGCGATCTTCTGGACCTCGGAGCGCTCGAGCTTGTCGGCAGGGCAGTTCACGCCGCCCTTCGCTCCTCCGAAGGGGACACCGGCGATTGCCGTCTTCCACGTCATCAGGGAGGCAAGGGCGCGCACCTCGTCGATGTCGACCTCGGGATGGAAGCGGATCCCGCCCTTGTAGGGGCCGCGGGCGCCGTTGTGCTGAATTCTGTATCCGCTGAAGACGTGGACCTTGCCGTCGGAGAGCTTGACCGGGATCTGCACGGTCACCTCGCGGTAGGGGCTCCAGAAGACGGTGCGGAGGTCGTCGGCCAGCTCCATCCTCTCGACGGCGATGTCGAAGTAGTGGCGGACGATGTCGAGGTTCGAGACCTCGGCGTGCTGCCCTGGCTTGGGCTTGCCCTCGGCGGCCGCTTCGAGCCGTGCGCCCTGCACTGCCTCGGGGGATGCGTCCAGGTCGCCGGGACGTTCGCTGACCGGTTGGTCCGGTGCCTTCGACTTTGTGGCCATTCGTCTCCTCCCGCGTGAGTTGCGGGGCAATCCTTTCACAGGCAGGCACTATCCTGACCTTCTGATGGCTCTCAGGGCCTCGATCCGGGGTTTGGTTGCCGCCGCGCTAGCCGTCGCTCTGGTCGCGATCGGTGCCTGTGGTGACGAGGACTCCGCGGGCCCGAGCACGAATGGGGATCCGGCTGCAACCAGGGTTCCGGCAGCAGAGGCCCACGATGCCGGCGAGGCGCATGCCAACGGCCCCTATATCGCGGCCGCCGAGTTCAACGACCCGACGACGATCGACAACCCCTTCTCGCCGCTCACCACCAGCAAGCGGTGCGAGCTGGGAGGCAAGGGCTCCCGCACCGTCCGTACGGTCATGGACCGGACCCAGCCGTTCAGGTTTGATGGCCAGGAGGTGCAGGCCGCCGTGATCGAGGACCTCGCCACCGAGGACGGTGAGGTCGTGGAGCGCACGCTCGACTACTTCGCGCAGTCTGATGACGGGACGGTCTTCTACTTGGGCGAGGACGTGGACAACTACAAGAACGGAAAGATCGACAACCACAAGGGTTCGTGGCGCCTCGGACGCGACACGGATGTGCCGGGAGTCCTGATGCCGGGAGACCCGAAGGTGGGCGACCGCTGGAACTTCGAGTGGGTGCCGGGGAACACGATCGAGGCGAACCTGCTCGAGCAACAGTTCCCGTCGAAGCGGGTCGGCGGCGAGGCCTATACCGACGTACTCAAGGTTCGCGAGCATCTCGTACTCGAGAAGGAGACCGAGGGCAAGCTGTTTGCCCGCGGCACCGGCCTGGTCCGTGAGATCAGCTCCGACGGCAGCCACGAGGACTTCGCGGGCTGCTCCTAGCCACGTCCATTCATGATTCCCCCATGGCGGGTGGCTCGGAGGAGGCTTATGAGAGCGCTGCCCGCGTAGGCGAGATCCTCGACCGGGTGGCCGGATTCTGCGAAAGCACCCTCTGGGAATCCGATGTCGGCAAGTCGGTTCGCGCCCGCCTGGCACAGCAGGGAATCGATGCGCCCGTTCTCCGGGCGTTTGGCGTCGGATGGGCGCCAGGCGGCTGGGAGGAGCTCCTCGGGCACCTGTCTCGGTGGTCTTACTCTGCCGCGGAGCTTCAGGCGGCGGGAATCGCATCGGAGTCGGACCGAGGTCAGGTCCACGTCTACTTTCGCTCGCGTATGATGTTTCCCACGAAGGACCGGGAGGGCCGCATCCTCGGCTTTGCCGGGCTGGCGACCCACCCCGGGCCGTCGTGGCCGCAATGGCTGACCTCGCCTGAGCGCGGGCGGTACCGGAAGGGCTCGGCACTTTTCGGAATCGATCGGGCCGGGCCAGCGATGGCC
>JBKKDM010000168.1:0-37239 GCA_046707905.1 Candidatus Limnocylindrales bacterium | reverse complement strand
TCGGGAGCGGCGGGTCCATGACCTCGCCCACGGTCCGCTCGACGACGCTCGGGTCGCGGTAGGCGCGGTCCAGCAGGCCCTTCTCGCTGACCGACCCGATGATCCCTTCGATCGTGTCGTCGTCCGGTCGCTCGGACACGGGCAGCTGACTGATCCCGTAGAGCTGGAGCAGGTCGATCGCGGCCCCGACCCGATCCGTCGTCCGCGCGAGCACGACGTTCGGGAGCTCCTTGCCGTGGTGGCGAGCGCGCAGCACCTCTTCGACCCGAACGACCGCCCCCGTCGTGGTGAGCAGGCCATTCGCCCGCATCCATTCGTCGTTGTAGAGCTTGGAGAGGTAGTTCCGTCCGCCGTCCGGAAAGATCACCACCATGATCCGCTCGCGAGCGGCGTCGCCCTCCTCGCGCATCAGCCGGCGCGCCTCGTCGAGGGCCGCGACCATGGCCGTGCCGCAGGATTCGCCGGCGAGAATCCCCTCTTCCCGGGTGATCCGGCGGGCCATCGCGAAGGCGTCGCGGTCGGAGACGCGGACCCACCGATCGACGACCGCCGCGTCGTAGGTCCCGGGGAAGAAGTCCTCGCCGATCCCTTCCTGGAGGTACGGCCGGGCGGTGTCCCCCGAGAGGATCGAGCCCTCCGGGTCAGCCCCGACGATCACCAGCTCGGCCTTCTTCGACTTCAGGTAGCGCCCGGTCCCGGTCACCGTGCCGCCGGTGCCGACGCTCGCGACGAAGTGGCTGATCCGGCCGTCGGTCTGGTCCCAGATCTCGGGGCCCGTGGTCTGCTCGTGGGCCGTCGGGTTCTCCTGGTTCCAGTACTGGTCGGGCTTGAAGGCGCCGGGGATGTCGCGGGCGAGGCGCGCGGCGACGGAGTAGTAGCTCTCCGGCGACTCGGGCTCGACGTTCGTGGGGCACAGGACGACCTCGGCGCCGTACGCGCGGAGGAGGGCCTGCTTCTCGGTCGACTGCTTGTCGGCCATCACGAAGATGCAGCGGTAGCCCTTAAGCGCTGCCGCGATGGCGAGCCCGTGCCCTGTGTTGCCCGAGGTCGGCTCGATGATCGTCCCGCCCGGCTTGAGGTCCCCCGCGCGCTCGGCGGCCTCGATCATCGGGAGGCCGATCCGGTCCTTGACCGAGCCGCCCGGGTTGAGGATCTCGAGCTTCGCGAGGATCAGGGGTTGGGCGTCCAGCGGCCCCAGGTCGCGACCGGGGATGCGCGTCAGTCGGACGAGGGGCGTGTCGCCCACGAGGTCGAGGATGGACTCGGCGTAGCGCATGCGCGGCGGAGCATAGGCGGCGGTACGGCCGCCCGCCCACCGCGCCGCCGGTCCAGAATGCCGTCCATGCACCCGATCGCCATCGCCGCGGCGCTCCTCGCGCCGGCCATCCACATCTGGTTTTTCGCGATGGAGAGCCTGTGGTTCATGCGCCCGTCGGTCTTCCGGCGCTTCGGCCTCGAGTCAGAGGGACAGGCACGGGTGGTCTGGCCGTTCGCGTTCAACCAGGGCTTCTACAACCTGTTCCTGGCGATCGGCGCGGCTGGCGGCGTCCTCGTGTCCTTCTACGGCAACGACGCCGCCGGAATTCCCCTGTTCAACTTCGCCTGCGGATCGATGGTCGCGGCCGGCGTGGTCCTGCTTCGGTTCAACCCGCGCGGCGCAGCGCTCCAGATCGTGCCGCCGCTGGCCGCGATCGTCGCGCAGTTGCTCCTGGGCTAGCCGGCGCGCTCGCCGTCAGGCCTCGTGCTCCAGCGGACCCGGGCCCAACAGCAGCCACGTCAGACGTCGGCGCAGCCGTCGCGGGTGGCTCGGAGGATCGAGCGTCCCCGGGTGGAGCGCCTCGACGACCGGCGCCAGGCGCGCGGCGAGGGCCTCGCTGGCTCGCTTCGCCAGCTCCAGCTCCGCGCGGGAGCCGGGTTCTGGCAACGTGCCATCCCAGGACGCTCCCAGCAGCTCTCGGGCGCTGGTGGGCTGCAACACCTGCGAGGCCATGCGGCGCCCGATGTACAGCTCCTCGGTGCCCGCCATCGCCAGCGGCACGATCGTCGCGCCGGTCCGGAGGGCGATCAGGGCCGCACCCGGTCGAAACGGTCCGACCCGACCGGCGGGTCCGTTGACGGTGCCCTCGGGCATCTGGACGAACACCGCGCCGGCCTCGACGACGGCCTTCGCCGATCGGACGTGGCCCTCGACCCCGACGCCGCCTCGCCACACCGGCAGCAAGCCGCCGAGTCGGTGGATCAGCCGCTCGCGCCACCACGAGGTGAAGGTCGACGGCCCGCTGCCCAGGAACCAGCAGCGCGGCTCGGCCGGGACCGCGTGCATCGCGACGAACGGATCCATCCAGCCGCGGTGGGCGGCCCCGATGAGCAGGTAGCCGCCGCCGCGCGGAATGTGCTCCTGGCCCGACGTTTCGATCTTGAGCCGCAGCACGCCGAACAGCACGAACCGGACCACCACCCGCAGCAGGCGGTAGAGCAACGAGGCCCGCGCCTCCGGTTGCCGGCCCAGCCAGTCCAGCCCTTCCTTCGCCCCGCCCCGCGCGGCCGCCAGCGCCTGAGGCCGGATGCGCGCGGGCGGCCGCTTCTGGGCCGTTGCTAGGTCTCGTCCGGCGGTGGCGGTCGCCGCGCCTTCGGTGCTGTGCCGGGCTTCGTCGGGCCGCGGTCGGTCGCGCCGCGCTCGGCATCGAACTCGTCAAAGTCGTCGAAGTCCTCGTCCGCGACGTCGTCCTCCGCGTCCGAGACACCGTGCGCCTCGGCCTCGGCCTCGAGCGCCGCCGCATCGGCGGTGCCGGGCGCCGGCACGAGCTGCGCCGCGCCCTGCCGCCGTCGAATGACCAAGATCGCGATCCCGAGGAGCACGAACGCGGCCCCCAGGATCTGGGCGGTTGGGATCTCACCGATTCGCCAGTTCCCGATACGCAGGAACTCGAGCAGGAACCGGACGCCGCCGATCCAGATGAACATGATCGCGACAAGGTCGCCGACGCGGAGCCACGGCCGCGGGCGGCTCGCCAACCAGATCAGAACCAGCGCGCCGATGAGCCCACTGAGCGACTCGTACAGGAACAGCGGTTGGAAGTGAGTGGTGGCGAGGGGGAACGTGGCACATGGGTACTCGGCGACCCGGTGCTGGCAGTCGATCGCGATGCCCCAGGGCAGGGTCGTCGGCGGGCCGTACAGCTCCTGGTTGAAGAAGTTGCCGAGGCGACCTACCGCCTGCATCACGAAGACGCCAGGCGCGACGATGTCCGCCCAGCGCCAGAACGAGACCTTGTAGAAGCGCGCGAGGGCGATGACGGCAATCACCCCGGTGATGAGGCCGCCGAAGGCCCCGAGGCCGCTGTAGGGCGGCAGGAAGATCTTCAGCGGGTCCGAGGCGTAGAGGTGCCACTGGTCGATCACGTGGTAGAGGCGCCCGCCGGCCAGGGCGGCAATCGCCACGACGATGAGCCCGTTGCCGATGAGCGTGGCGTTCTGCCGGAACCGGCGGGCCATCCGGACCATTACCCAGTACGCGGCGGCGAGACCGACGGCGTAGCAGATCCCGTACCAGTAGAGGGACAACGGCCCGAGCTGGAGCGCGATCGCGTCCGGGGTCCAGTCGATCATCGGGGGCGAGTGTATGGGCAAGCGGGCGCCGACCGAGCCCTCGACCGATGGCCGGCAGGGTGTCGCCCTATTCTTCGCGACTGATGGCGGAGTTCCAATGGTGGCTGCTGCTCGTCGGGCTCGTCGCGGGCGGCGGCCTCGTCGCGGTCGTGACGATGGACGGCAAGCGGCGCGAGCAGGACGTCGAGGGCCTCGAGCGCCGCGCCGAGACGGGCTGGATCTCGGAGCGGCTGTCTGGGACCGGACAGTGGATCGATGCGCCGACGGTCGACGCCGTGCTTCGCCTCCATCGCGAGTACCTCGGGATGCCGCCGCCGGACGCGATCGTGGTCGAGGGCGAGGAGCTCGGCTACGGATCTGGTGGGGCTCCCGACGAGCCGTCGGCCACGACGACCTCCTACGACTGGCTAGACCGCAACCCCGATCGCGTGCCCGACGAGGTACGTGACGATGGCCGCGGCCGCCCCGATGAGCACCTGCCGCGCTCCGGAGAAGAGCAGCCCCCGGCCGGTGAGGAGGCTCACGCCGGCGCCGACGGCGAACAGCGCCCCGAGAGATAGGCCGATCGCGGCCAGGAAGGCCGCGCTCCCCGACGTCAGCAGGTACGGGATCACGGGGACGAGCGCACCGGCCCCGAACGCCACGAACGACCCGGTCGCGGCGCCCCACGGCGAGCCAAGCTCGTCGGGATCGAGGCCGAGCTCCTCGCGAACGAGGGTGTCGAGGGCATGCTCCGGGTCCGCGAACATCCGGGCCGCGATGGCCTCCGCCTCGCCCTGGGTGAAGCCCTTGGCCCGATAGACCTGGGCGAGCTCGGCCTGCTCTTCCTCGGGCATCGCCTCGAGCTCGGCTTTCTCGAGCGCGATCTGCCGCTCGAACAGCTCGCGCTGACTCTGCATCGAGATGTACTCACCGGCGGCCATCGAGAAGGCCCCGGCGAGGAGGCCGGCGATGCCGGCCAGGAGCACGAACGGGCCCTGGCCCTGCGAGGCGCCGGCGATGCCCATCACGAGGGCGAGGTTCGAGACGAGCCCATCAGAGACGCCGAAGATCACCGCTCGCAGGGTCCCCGATCGTCCGACGCGATGCCACCGCTCGCCCGCGGCGATGTCGGTGGCCGCGAGGGCCACCTTGCCGTGCCGGGCCGGGCCCTGGCCGTCGTTGAGACGGTCCCAGATCGCGGCGTGCTCGCGCTCGTCGGCGGCGATTGCATCGACCTCGGGCGATGACTGGGCCGTGTAGAGGTCCTCCTCGTCGCCCTCGAGGGCCTGGACCATGTCGCGAACCGCGTGCGTCCCGAAGGCCCGGGCCATCAGCACGATCGTCCGCACGCGCATCCGCGGCCGGGTCGGCTCCGGAACGGTGACGCCCAGCTCCCGCAGCTTCGCGGCCCAGACGTCCGCGTGGCGGCGCTCGTTGCCGGCGATCGTCCGGAAGGCCGTGGCGCGCCGCGCGTCCTTCTCGATCTTCGCAAGCTCGTCGTACAGCGCAATCGCGTCGCGCTCGAGCTTCAGGTTCTCCAGGCTCTGCTGGACATCGATCGGGGCCATCCGGTGAAGCGTATCGGGCGGGCGGCGACGTGCCGCGGGCGCCCCGGATACGGGGAAGACCCCCTCGACGCGCGAGGGTGGCTCCGTACAATCCGCCGGATGACCGCTCGGACCGCGAAAGGATCGGGGGCGCCCCCGCCGCTGCGCTGGCTTTCGGGCGCCGACGTGGTCGCGGCGATGCCGCCGCTCGAGGAACGGCTCCGCCTGGCCGAGCTGACGATGACCGCGCTCGCGCGGCCCGGCGCCTCAGAGCTCCCGCCCAAGATCGCCATTCACCCGCGCCCCGAGGCCTCGTTCGTCCATGCGATGCCGTCGCACCTCCGCGGCGACGACGCGTCCGGCGACCTCGTCGGGATGAAGTGGGTTGCCGGCTACGCCACGAACACGGCGCTGGGCCTGCCAGGAATCCACGCGACGGTCATCGTCAACGACGCCGCGACGGGCATTCCGACGGCGATCCTCGACGGCGGGCCGATCACGGCCGAGCGGACCGCCGCGGTCAGCGGCGTGGGGCTCCGGCACTTCGGGCCGCTGCCCGGCGCGGCCGGCGTCGGCGAGGCGCCCGCTGAGATCGCGATGATCGGGGCCGGCGTTCAGGGCCGGTCGCACCTGGCGGTCTTCGCGGGCCTCCTTCCGGGCGCTCGGCTGCGAATCTTCGATCGGTCGCCGGAACGAGCGGCGGCGCTCGCCGACGAGGCCCGGGCCACCTCCGGAATCGCAGCCGCGGACGTCACGGCGACCGCGCGCGAGGCCGTCGATGGCGCGTCGGTCGTGTTCACGGCCGCATCCTTCGGGCCTGCCGACGAGCGCCAGACGATGACCAACGCGTGGCTCCGCGAGGACGCCACCGTCGTCCCGATCGACTACGCGACGTACTGCGCTGCGGAGGTCGCGCGCGAGGCCGCACTGTTCCTCGTCGACCAGCGTGAGCAGTACCTCGCCAACCGTGACGCCGGCAACTTCGATGGCTACCCGGACCCGATGGCCACCATCGGAGAGGCCATCCTCGCGGGCACCCCTCGGCCCGCCGGTCGGGTCGTCCTGACCCACCTCGGCGTCGGTCTCGCGGACCTCGTCTTCGCGGACGCGATCGTCCGATCCGCCGAGGCCTCGGGTCTCGGGACCATCCTGCCTCGCTGAGGAGCGCTCACCACATGCTTCGAGCGGGTCGCGCCGCAGGCGGCCTCGTCTGGCGCCTCGTCAAGCTGATCGTCGTCCTGCTTTCGCTCGTGATCGTCGCGCTCGCCGTGCTGGGTGCGGTGACCACGCAGCGCGGCTGGCCCCAGATCAACGGCAGTCTTGCGGTCACGGGCCTGGCGGCCCCCGTCACGGTCATCCGCGACGCCCACGGGATGATCAACATCACCGCCGACACCCAGCACGACCTGTTCCTTGCACAGGGCTACGTGCACGCCCAGGAGCGGATGTGGCAGATGGAGATGTCGCGCCGGATCGGCGCGGGGCGCCTGTCCGAGCTCTTCGGCAAGAGCCAGGTCGACACCGATACGTACATCCGGACGCTCGGCTGGCGCGTCGCCGCGCAGCGCGACCTCGACGCGCTGTCCGTACAGACGAAGTCCATCCTCCAGGCCTACGCCGACGGCGTGAACGCCTGGATCACCGAGCACAACGGCGCGCTCTCGACCCCGTTCGTCGTCTCCGGCGTCCTCTCGGGCCGGTACGACATCGGCGGCTATGACCTGGAGCCGTGGACACCGCTGGACACCGCCACGTGGCAAAAGGTCCAGGCGTGGTCACTCGGCGGGAACGTCGACTCGGAGATCTTCCGGCTCCTGGCCGACGCGCGGCTGGGCGATCCGAAGAAGACCAACGAGCTGTTTCCGGCCACCGACGACTCCGCCCCGATCATCACACCCACCGCCGCGCTGGGCGACGGCGGCGGGTACGTGCCGGCACCGCCGCCCGGGGACAACCTCGGCGCCTCCGGTGCGACCACGGCCGGCACCGTCGATGCGAGCGGCATCGCGGCCGCAACGCCGATCCTCTCGGACGAGCACGTCGCGGGGCTGGTCGGGCTGGGCAACCAGGCGTCCGGCATCGCCGAGCTCGCGGGCTTCGACCGCGGCGGCGGGCTGGTCGGCGACCACGGCGTCGGCTCGAACAACTGGGTCGTCGCCGGCGATCGGTCCGCAAGCGGCAAGCCGATCCTCGCGAACGATCCCCACCTCGGGTTCGGGATGCCCTCGATCTGGATCATGAACGGGCTCCACTGCCGCACGCTCGGCCCGCCCTGCCCGTGGGACGTGGTCGGCGTCACCTTCCCCGGCGCGCCGGGCGTGGTCCTCGGCCACAACGCCCACATCGCGTGGGGCGCGACCAATGTCAACCCCGACACCCAGGACCTCTTCCTCGAGACGGTCGACCCGGCGAATCCGAGCAACTACCTGTATCAGGGCGCCTCGCTGCCGTTCGAGATTCGCCACGAGACCATCAAGGTCGCCAACGGTGGCGACGTCGAGATCGACGTTCGATCGACGCGCCACGGCGTCGTCCTGAGCGATGTCGACGAGCGCCTCAAGGGTCCCGACGCACCGGTCCTGGCGATGCGCTGGACGACCACGGCGGAGGTCGATCTGGCCCTCGAATCACTGCTCGAGCTCGACCTCGCCACGAACTTCGAAGCGTTCCGGGCCGCGTTCGAGGGCTACGGCTCCCCGAGCCAGAACTTCATCTACGCCGACGTCGAGGGCAACATCGGCTACGTCCTGCCCGGGCTCATCCCCATCCGCGACACGACGGCGGCGATCGAGGCCTGCCCGGCGAACGCGGACTGCGTCATCCGGTGGGCCACCGGCGAGCGCGTCCGCGACGGCACCAACGGCAAGGCCGAGTGGACCGGCTACGTCCCGCGGGACGAGCTGCCGTGGCAGCTGAACCCCACCTCCGGGCAGATCGTCAGCGCCAACAACGCCGTCGTGGACGACCAGTACGGCTTCTGGATCGGCAACGAATACGACCCCGGCTACCGCGCTGCCCGGATCTCCGAGCTCCTCGGCGAGCACGAGGACAGGTCGCTGACCGCCGAGCACATGCGCCAGATCCAGATGGACACGTACCTCGGGCGCGCCGACTTGGTGATCCCGGCGCTGATCGGGCTCGTGCCCACGCCCGGCACCCAGGACGGCCGCGAACTCTGGACGGCGATCACGCGCTGGGACCGCAGCTGCGTCGTCGAGTCGCCCGGCTGCGGCGCGTACGTCGCGGTCGAGCTCGCGCTGATGCGGGCGATCTTCGACGACGAGCTCGGCCCGATCGCGCGTGAGTACGTCGGCTCCACGATGTCCTGGGAGGCGCTGATCGACGTCCTCGAATCGCCGGCCAGCCCGTGGTGGCAGGCCTCGGGCTCGGCCGCCGGCGGCGGACCGGCCGCCGGCGGCGGACCGGCCGCCTCGGCGATCCTCTCGACCGTCATCGACCAGACGGCCGCGGCCATGCGCCAGGCGTACGGCGATCCATCGACGTGGACGTGGGGCCGGATGCACCAGGTCCAGTTCAGCGAGTCGACGCTCGGGAACTCCGGCATCCCGCCGCTGGAGTGGTACTTCAACTCGTCGTCGCGGCCGATCGCCGGCGCGGATGGCGCGATCCAGAACAACTATTACCGGGTCTCGCGGGCCTACGCGGATCCGTTCGATGCCGGCTACGTCCCGCCGTCGGGCGTCGAGGTCTTCGGCGTGACGAACGGGCCGTCGTATCGCCTGACGATCGACATAAACGACCTCGACGGCGCCCGGATCGTCATCACCACGGGCCAGAGCGGCAACCCGGGTGACCCGCACTATGGCGACCTGATCCCGCTGTGGGTCGACGGGCAGACGATCCCGCTGCCCTTCTCCCCCGGGAACGTCCAGGCGGGCGCCGCACAGACCCTGACGCTGACGCCGCCCTAGCCCGGGACGAGCCGGGCGTTCCGTGCCGCTACTCGTTGACGGGCAGCGGGCCTTCCGGGACCTCGATGAGCACGCGATCGTCCTCGATGACGACGGGGTACATCGCGAGGGGGATCTCCGCGGGTGGATCGAGCGCCTCGCCGTCCGCGAGGTCGAACCGCGACAGGTGGAGCGCGCAGGTCAGCGTGCCGGCCGGCTGACCGTTGGCGCCACGGCTGCCGTTGCCGGTCAGGAAGCCCTTGTCGAGCTCGAAGTACTCGTGCGTGCAGATGCCCTGGAAGGCCCGGATCTCACCCCCGGTGTGGACCACGATGACCTGGTCCGTGCCGTCGACGAACGCCATCTTCATCGTGCCCTCGGGCACCTCGTCGACGCCCATGAGGTCGATGCGTCGGATCACGCGGCGGCGCTCGCCTCCGTGCCGGCCCCCGAGCTCCACTTCGCCTCCAGGAGCTCGCGGAGCCGTTCCCGAGCCGACTCGAGCGGCACGCGTGCCACCACGGGCTCCAGGAAGCCCAGCACGATGAACTTGCGGGCCTCGTCCGGGTCGATGCCGCGGCTCTCGAGGTAGAACAGCTGGGTCGGGTCGATCGGTCCGACGGAGGAGGCGTGGGCGACGCGCCGGCAGTCGGGCTGGTCGATCTCGAGCGACGGGATGGCGACGGCCCGCGTGGCCTTCGCGAGGTTCATCCCGAACTCCCCGAGGAAGGAGTCCGTGCCCACGGCCGACTTCTCGATCGTGATGAGGCCCTTCATGAAGCTCCGGGCCCGGTCGAGGAGCGCGCCCTTCGACAGCAGGTTGCCCGTCGTATCGCGGCCGACGTGCCGGGTGTACGAGGTCAGATCGAAGAGCTGCTCGCCCCCGCCGAACACGATCTCGACCTGCTCGACGGAGCTGCGATCGCCCTCGAGGCGGTTGTCGACGCGGCTCCGGACGAGGCGGCCGCCGAGCTGCGCGAGGGCCCACTGCATGGAGGCGCCCTCCCCCACTCGCGCGTGGCGGTGCTGGAAGGCGATCTGGCCGGCGCCGAACTCCTGGATCGAGGCGAACGCCAGCGAGGCGCCGGCGCCCAGGATGGCCTCGGTCGTGCCGTGAAAGAAGCCCTGCGGGACCGTCTCGCCATCGGCGGGCTCGTCCGCCGCCCCACCCGGGACGAGCTCCTCGACGATCGAGGCCGAGGCCCCCTCGCCGAGCGTAACGAAGGTTCTGGTGAGCAGCGCGCGACCGGCCTGGGCGGCGGGCCAGCGCAGCGCAACCGGCTGCTCGGCGGTCACGCCGGGGGCAACGTCGACGTGGCGGCCGTGGCTCCAGAAGCCGCGCGCGACCTGGGCCAGCTTGTCGTCGGCGGGGAGGGTAGGACCGCCCTCGAGGGCCGCGCGGAAGCCGTCCGGGTCGCGGTCCAGCCACTGCGACATCGTCTCGACGCGAACGCCCGCCGGGAGCGTCCCATCCAGCGCCCGGAGGTCGTCGCCGAGCGCCGGCGGGCCATCGATGAGGTATGGGCGTGCATCTTCGAGCGCCGCCGCGCGGAGGTCGACGTACGGGGTGTAGAGCTGGTTCGCCTCGACCGGGAGCGACGCGAAGGCCTCGGCGGCAGCGAGGCGTTCGTCGCGCAGCCACGCGGGCTCGTCGCGTTCCGTCGCAAGTCGTTCCGCGAGCGCACGCTCCGCGAACGAGAAGGGCAGGTCCGAGGGCGCGCGCCGTCGCGGGCGCGCGGGCAGGGTCGTCGCTTGGCTGGTCACGCTTGGGAGCGTACCCGAGCGGCCGGAAACAGCCGGGTCGACCCCATTCGGCGGCCCTGTCCACGCTCGAGCAATGCGGATGTCACGGTCGCCCCTGCGATCGTTGCGGAATCGGCAGGACAAGGCGGTCGCGACGCGCTATGGTTGCTTTGCTCGAGAGGGCCAGAACATCTAGTGATCCAGACCTGTACTTGTATGGGCGAGGAGCATCTAGTGATCGGGTTCTCTCGGGCGTTTTGATTCCCGGCCGGAATCCGCGACGCCGATCCGGTTCCCCGGGCAACGGGAGGATCGCGATGCTGCGGCTCTGGAGTGAGATTCGAGGCGGGCGGGCGAGGGAGCAGGTGGCCGACCTCGCGACGCTCGCCTGGCTGGCGCTCTGGGCCGTGGTCGCGTGGAGCGTCTACCAGCTCATCGTGGGGTTCGCGGAGGCGGGCCGGACGATTCGCGGCGGTGGCGAGACCATGATCCAGGGAGGCCGTGACCTCGGAGCGGCGCTCAGCGGCGTGCCGCTCATCGGGGACGGGCTCCGGGGCGTGGCGGAGCGCGCCTTCGCCGGTGCGGGAACGCCGATCGTCTCCTTCGGGACCGACCTCGAGGGCCTGGTCCTTGTGGTCGGGGCGCTCCTGGCGCTGCTGCTCCTCCTTGTCCCCACCATCCCCTGGCTGACGCGCTACGTCCCGTGGCGCTGGGCGAGGCTCCAGGCCATGCGGTCCGGTCATCGCGCGATCCGACTCGCTCCGACCGCGGACTCGGACGCCGTCCGCGAGGTCCTCGCGCTCCGCGCGGTCACGCGGCTCGACTATCGAGACCTGCTGGAGTTCACGCCAGACCCGATCGGCGACTGGGTCGCGGGCCGCCATGATCGACTGGCGCGGGCGGAGATGGCGAGCGTCGGGCTGCGACCGTGAGGTCGCGGCTCGATCCGTGGGCCGGCCCGAGGGCCGGCGCCATCAGCCGAGCGAGCCCTCCATCTCGAGCTTCACGAGGCGGTTGAACTCGATGGCGTACTCCATCGGGAGCTCCTTCGTGAAGACCTCGAGGAAACCCTGGATGACGAGGTTCTGGGCCTCGTTCTCGGTCAGGCCGCGGCTCATCAGGTAGAAGATCTGGTCGGCCGAGATCTTCCCGACGGTGGCCTCGTGGGTCATCGTCGTGTCGTCTTCCTGGATGTCGATGTAGGGGTACGTGTCGGAGCGCGACTGGTCGTCGAGCATCAGCGCGTCGCAGCGAACGGAGGCGACGACCCCGGTCGCGCCGGGCGAGACCTTGAGGTGGCCGCGATAGGTCGCTCGGCCGCCGTCCTTCGAGACCGACTTCGAGACGATCCGGGAGGTCGTGTTGGGCGCGAGGTGGATCGCCTTGGCGCCGGTGTCCTGGTGCTGGCCCTTGCCGGCAACCGCGACGGAGATCACCTCGGCCCGGGCGCCCTCGCCGCGCAGGTAGATGCTCGGGTACTTGACCGTCTTGCGCGACCCGGTGTTGGCGTCGACCCACTCGACCGTCGAGCGCTCGTAGGCGTGGGCCCGCTTGGTCACGAGGTTGTAGACGTCGTTCGACCAGTTCTGGATGGTCGTGTAGCGAACCTTCGAGTCGGGCAGCGCGACGACCTCGACCACGGCGGCATGGAGCGAGTCGGTCGCGTAGATCGGCGCGGTGCAGCCCTCGATGTAGTGGACCTTCGCGCCCTCGTCGACGACGATCAGGGTCCGCTCGAACTGGCCGGTGTTCTCGCCGTTGATGCGGAAGTAGGCCTGGAGCGGGAGGGGGACCTCGACGCCCTTCGGGACGTAGACGAAGGAGCCGCCCGACCAGACGGCGGTGTTGAGCGCCGAGAACTTGTTGTCCTCGGCCGGCACGATCGTCCCGAACCACTTCCGGACGATGTCCTCGTGCTCCTTCAGGGCCTGGTCCATGCCCATGAACACGACGCCGATCTTGGTGAGCTCCTCGCGAACGGAGTGGTACACGACCTCCGAGTCGTACTGGGCACCCACGCCGGCGAGGAACTTGCGCTCCGCCTCGGGGATGCCGAGCTTCTCGAACGTCGCCTTGATCTTGTCCGGAACGTCGTCCCAGGACTTCTCCTCGCGCTCCGACGGCTTCCGGTAGTAGACGATCTTGTCGAAGTCGATCCGGTCGAGGCCCTCGGTCCAGATCGGCATCGGGCGCTTCTGGAAGTGCTCGAACGCGCGCAGCCGCAGGGCCAGCATCCACTCGGGCTCGCCCTTGATCTGGCTGATCTCCTCGACGGTGTCGCGGGACAGGCCGCGGCCCGTTTCGCGCAGGTAGACGATGTCGTCGTGGAAGGCGTACTGCTCGCGCCGGTCGGCAACGAGCTCGCGCGTCGTGGGTGTGGGCGTCGCGGGTGTGGTCAAGGTGCTCCTCGGATCCGGCATCGGATCGCTTCGTAATCCCTAGTGGAATTATCGGGATTACCTGGCGGAGCGTCAATCGTCCCCCAGCCAGGTCGTGGGACGGAAAGAGACGGGCCCACGAAGGCGAAGTCCGGGGACTCGACCTCAATGGCGCCGCCGGTGCGTTGACGCACAGCCCGAATGGGGTGACCTGCCGAGACCATTGACCCCGCCGAGCTGCAGCCGGGGCGGTCCAGGATCGCCCCGAACGCGTCGGGCCATGCCCGATCCGATCGAGTCGAGTCGACAGGTCCTCCCGCGCCCGTTCTCCGGGCCACCGGGCCGGTTCGGAGACCCCATGACCGCCTTCCTGCGTCGGACATCCTCTGCTGCGACCGAAGGGCTCCTGCTGGCGATCGTCGCGAGCCTCTTCGCGGCCCTGGCGCTGACGCAATCGCCGATCGGTGGACCTCCCACGCTCGAGACGATCGTCGGCGTGCTTCACGTCGAGGAGGCACCCGACCGTGGCGACGGTCGTCACTGGCAGGCGTCGGTGGAAGTCGGCGACCGGGTCGTTCCCGCTTCGATCTCGCACGCGGACGCCCATCGCGAAGAGCTGGTCGGCAGCCTCGTGAAGCTGACCGGTGCCTGGGAAACCGACGGGGTGTTCGTGGCCGCGGCCGTGAGCCTCTCGGAGGGGGAGCAGGACAGCAACGTGCTGCTCGCGGCGGCAATCGGCGGACGCGCCGCGGAACCGACGGACCGCATTGCCGCCGATGCCGGCCGTAGGACCATCAACGGCGTCCTGAGCCTTGCCCACGGTGACGACCTCGCGCGTGGCACGAAGGGCAAGACGGACTACTTCGTCACCGATAGTGGGGGCAACGCCGTACGGGTTGCGTTTGCTCGCGCGCCGTCGCCGCAGCTCCTTGGCGCGCAGGTGCGCCTGTCGGGAAGGATGGAATCCGGAGCCCTGGTCCCGGACGGCGGCTCGACCGCCAATTCGGGCGCCGTGGCCGCCACGAGTGCGTCGACCGGCGTCCAACGGGTTGCCGTGGTGCTGTTCAACTTCGCGAACGACGCGACTGAGCCATACAGCCCGGCCGTTGCGAGAGGCGTTGCCTTCAGCAATGCCGATTCTGTCGCCGCGTATTACGCCGAGAGCTCCTGGGGACAGCTCACCCTGACCGGCGACGTGTTCGGGTGGTACACGATCGCTGAGAGCAACGCGACGGGCTGCAACTATTCGGCCTGGTCCAGCTCGGCGAACCAGGAGGCATCGGCGGTCGGCGTGGACCTCGCCGCGTATGACAACGTCGTCTACGCCTTCCCGGCATCGCCAGGCTGTGGCTGGGCCGGCCTGGCCAACATGCCGGGCAGGAACTCCTGGCTGAACGGCTCGGGGGCCATGAATCTCCGAACGATGGCCCATGAGCTTGGTCACAACTTCGGGACCCACCACGCGAGCTCGCTCGCGTGCGCGGAGGGCGGCGTGCCGGTCGCGCTGGCGGCCGCCTCGAGCTGTACCTCAGCTGAGTACGGCGACCCCTACAGCATCATGGGCGGCGCGACCCGTTATCACCCGACCACGTTCTCGCGGGACAGCTTCGGCTGGCTCGCCGACGAGAACACGCGCACGGCGGCCACATCCGGGGAATATGCCTTGGCGCCGGCGGCGATCCCCGGTGTCAGCACCACGAACCTGCGCATTCCACACACGTCCACCTCGTGGCTGTCGCTCGAGTACAGACAGCCGTTCGGCACCGAGTTCGAGCGGTTCGCCGCGACCAGCCCGGTCGCCACCGGGGTCACGGTCCGGATCACCTCGGCGGTGGCGACGATGTCCCAGTCGCAGCTCGTCGACACGAACCCCGCGACGGCATCCGTCATCGATGCGCCGCTCGGTGTCGGGATGACGCTGGTCGACCCCATCAGTGGCACGACCATCACGACGCTCGCCGCGTCGCCCGACGGCGCCGTCGTCAGGATCGCGATCGGGGCGGTGGCGCCCCCGACCGCAGCTCCAACGCCCGGCCCGACGCCATCCCCGTCGCCGACGCCGACCCCCGAGCCCACCCTGGCGCCAACGCCGGCGCCAACCGCAGCGCCGACCGCCACACCGACCGCGACCCCGACGCCGACGTCGACGGGCCCCCTAGATGTCCTGGCGCCCACCCAACCGCAGAACCTCCGACTCGCCATCTCGAGATCCGGAAAGATCTCGGTGGCGTGGGCTGCAAGCTCCGACAACGTCGCCGTCACCGGGTACCGGGTCTACCGCGATGGCGGGCTCGTCGCCAACGTGAGGTCGACGACGTGGAATGACGGGGCCCCGCTCAAGTCGGGCACCCGGACCTACGCCGTCGTGGCAGTCGACGCGGCCGGCAACGTCAGCATCGCGGCCACAATTGTCGCCAATCGCTGAGACTCCGCGCGAAAAGAGAAGAGCCGGGCCTCGCGGCCCGGCTCCTGCTAACGCTCTGCCGTTCGCAGAGGGCTGATTACGGGAGGGTGGTGGTCTCGTCGGCGCAGTTCGACGAGATCGGGCCGTTGAAGCTGTTGCCGCTGAATGCTGCGATCCAGTGGTACGTGCCGGCGACCTCGGTGGTGTACCCAGTGGTCGTCGCCGCGCTGCCGTTGGCATCGTTGACATTGGCAACGAAGCTCGTGACGAATGTCCCGGGCTCGCAGCTCACGCTGGCGCCAGCGTCCTTGTAGAGGCTGAACGTGACGGTCGACGCGCCGCCGCCAGGAAGCCAGCCGGTCATGACTGACCGGTCGTTGAGCGTCCACTTCATGACGGTGGAGATGCCGGGCGTGGCCACGTTGTCGTTGTTAGTGATCGTGCACGTGGCAGTGCCGCCGTTGGCGATCACGACACCCGTGCAGTTGCTGTAGCTGGTCGAGTAGCCGGCCACCGCCGGCTCGGTGACCGTGTAGGTCCCGGCGTTGACCGTCAGGGTGTTCTGACCCTTCTTGGTGTCGGTGTCGTTCGGGTCCTGGAGGAACGTCACGGCCGTGGCGTTATTCACCTGGAAGGTGAACGCCGTGGCCTGGCTGGTCCCGCCGTTGTCGTTGATGACCAGCTTCTTGACGATGAGCGTCCCGGCCCGGTCGTTGTTGGTGACCGTGCAGGTGGTGGTCGCGCCGACGGTGACGGCGAGACTCGTGCAGTTCGTGTTGCTGTTCACGCTGTTCGCGTAGGTCGTGGCGAAGCCGGTGATCGGCACCCCAACCTCCACGACGGAATGGTTCCCGACGGTCACGACGATGTCGTTCGAGCCATCGGCTTCGAATGCGATGGCAGAGCCGCCATCAACGGTGAAGCTGAAGGACGAAGGAACCGCGGTGCTGCCGTTGTCGTTCGGGAGGACCTTGGTGACTCGGAGTGTCCCGTACTGGACGCCCGGGGTGACCACGCAGTCGAACGGGTTGTTGTTGCCGCCGTTGCCAGCCGAGGGATACGAGCAGACGTTGGCGAGACGCGCGCCGGCAGGGACAAGCGAATCCGTGCCCTCGCCGTCGATGAGAATGTCGATGGTGGTGTCGTGGGGGTGGCTCTCGCCGGGTCCGTTGAGGGCATCCCCATCGAATGGATCCATCTCGCTCACGAGGTCGCCGGCGCCCGTCTGGGAAAGCGTGCCGCCAAGCGGTCCGGCCGTGACCTGGCCCGCGGCGTACGAACGCGGGGCAGGGCTCGTGCAGCGGTCGTTCTTCTTGTTGCTGCAATCGAAGATGTAGACCGGGTGGTTGGCCGAAGCGGGGAGGACCTGGACCAGCGCCCCGGCGTTGGTGTTCTGGACCCGAGCGCAGACGACGTAGTTGATGAACGCGTCCGCGTCCTCGGTATCGAAGAGGGCGCAGGCGTCGCCCGTCTGGCCGGAGCCCGTCCAGGCGGTCACGGAATCCCAGGACCAGAAGACCCGGATATTCGGGTTCGCGGCGGTGTCGCGGCCCATCTGGGTCACGTCGACCTGGCCCGGAACATCATTGGCGCCGTGCTCATCGTGGACCACGCCGCCGATGTAGTTCGAAGGGATGTCTTCGGCGCCGTGAGCGAGAACAATCGTCGCCCCGCTGACGGTCAGCGTCAGCACAAGCACGAACAGGGTCAGCCAACGTGGTTTTGCACGAGGGCTGGATGGTCGGAAAGTCATTCTTCTTTTGTCCTCAATGTGAAGGGCAGGCGTAACCGCGGTAACGCCCATGTCGAAAATCTGAGTCGTTGATGGGTGCGGACCCCGCTGCCGCTGGACCCACCGGGCTCGCTATCGCAACGCTGCGTTCATAGGCTCGACGCCGTCGCCATTGCGACGGGCGAGCTGGACATCGGCACGCGCCCCTCAGCGCATGCCGGCGCCGCCCGGTTCAGGACGCGCAGATGCCTGCGGCACCGCGCGCCCTCAAGGCGCTCGCCAAGTGTTCCCACCCCTGGGACGCCGACACGAAGCTCGGCGAGAACTCCCCCCGGTCCACCGGACCGTTGTCCCGACCGCAGTCCCCCACGGCTCGGCACCTGACGAGCGCACCGGCGGCGCGTCATGTGCGACCACTCCCGGCCACCGGCTACTTCGATGGCCAAGTGTTGTGGTACGAAAGTACTACGTCAATATCCCTATTCCAGGAATGACGGCCATTTCGATCCTCAACCGCACGCAACCGCCCCTCCCACCCCAAGACCGCGGTGCGCGACCGCACCACCGCGCACCCGGCACGATGGGAATTGGGACCTCGCCGTAGGCTGTGGCCATGTCGTTCCAGCCGAGCACGCCAGTTGCGCGCCTGGCGGGGCGACATTGGCCTCCCGATGTGGACGCCGCGGGTCGATGAAGCCGAGGGTCTCGGCCGGCATCCTCCTGTTCCGGCGAGTTGGCGAGCGGCTGGAGGTGCTCCTTGCCCACCCGGGAGGGCCGTACTGGCGCTCGCAGGAGTACGGCAGCTGGAGCGTGCCGAAGGGGATCGCGGAAGACGGCGAGCCGCTGGAGGCCGTCGCCGCGCGAGAGTTCTCCGAGGAGACCGGCTTCAGCCTGAGTGACGTCGCCGCCCATTCCACTCAGGCACACGTCGATCTTGGTGAGGTCACGCTCAAGAGCGGCAAGGTGGTCCGCGCCTGGGCCGTCGAGGGCGACCTCGACCCGAGCCTGGCCACCTCGAACGAGATCGAGATCGCGTGGCCGCCCCGGAGCGGGCGGACGCTGGTCATCCCGGAAGTCGACCAGGTGGCGTGGTTCGGGCTTGAGGAGGCCCGCCGCCGGGCCCACCCGGCGCAGGCGGCGTTCGTCGAGCGGCTGGAGCTAGCGCTCGAGTCGTGAGCTTCGTCCGCGCCGCCTTGTTGCCCGCGTCATACGCGCCCGCCCACGCGTGAGCGAGATCCGGCAGGTCTCCGCGGCGGCGGCCCGCCGCTTCCTGCTCCTGCGCCATCTGCTCGCGCCGCCACGCTCGCTGCCCGCGGATCCCGAGAGCGTCCTCCGCGTTGTCGATCGTCTCGGATCGCTGCAGTTCGACCCGCTGGAGGTCGCGGGCCGGAACCACGATCTCGTCCTGCTCGCCCGAATCAAGGGCTATCGGCGCGAGTGGACCGACCACTGGCTGTACGAGGACCGGCGCCTCTACGAGACGTACAACAAGAGTCTCAACATCGTCCCGGTCGCGGAGCTGCCCCTCTATCGCTGGATCTGGGACCGCGAGGATCGGGAGCACGGCGCCAAGGCGTTCGACGAGCACGCGCCCCTCGTCGAGGAGCTCCTCGAGCGGATCCGAAGCGGTGGCAGCCTGCTGCCGCGGGACGTCGGGCCGCGCGAGGCAATCGACTGGTACTGGCGCCCGACCAACCAGGTCCGGGCGATCCTCGAGGCGCTCGCGGAGGCTGGCCGGCTCGGCATCGCGCGGCGGGAGGGCAACCTCCGGGTCTACGACCTGGCCGAGCGGCTGTTCTCACCCGCGGTCCTCGAGGAGCGGCGCGAGGAGGAGGAGCAGCAGCGCCACCGACTCCTGGCCCGGTACCGCGGGAACGGCCTCCTCGGCGCCTCTGGAAACCAGGAGCTGTGGGTCGGCGGGATGGGCTACGCCGCCGTTCGGGCTGCTCGGCGAGCGGCGCTTGTCGAGGAAGGCCGGCTCGTGCCGCTCAATGTCGAGGGCCTCAAGGGCGAGCGCTTCGTGGTCGCGGAGGACCTGCCGTACCTCGAACAGGCGGAGCGCGAGATGGAATCCGGCGCGCCTCCCGGCGGGGTCGCGCCGGCGGTGACGTTCCTGGCCCCGCTCGATCCGCTGTGCTGGGACCGCGACCTGCTGCGCCGCCTCTTCGGTTTCGATTACGTCTGGGAGGTCTACGTCCCGGAATCAAAGCGGCGCTGGGGCTACTACGTCCTGCCGCTGCTCTGGGGTGATCGGCTCGTGGGCCGGATCGAGCCGCGGATCGAGCGCCGCGCCGGGACGTTGCGCGTCGCGGGGACCTGGTGGGAGCGGGGGTTCGACCCGCTGGCCGAGGCGGGGTTCGTCGCCGCCCTGGCCACGGCCCTCCTGGCTCATCGCGACTTCGCCGATCTCGAGCGGGTCGAGCTGCCCGCGAGCCTCCGGCCGCGCTCCCTGGCCGCGGCGGTCCGGGGCGCGATCAAGGTCCTCGACGAAGGAGTCGGGCGCCGCCACGCACGAGGCGCCGCAGGTTCGCGGCGAGCGGCTGTGGGACCATCTACGAGACGAACGAAAGAACCGCCGAGCCGGCGGCAAACGCGGCAACAGGAGGCCCCCGATGGGTGAGATTCGGCACGCAGAGGTCAACTGGAGCGGCGATCTCCAGACCGGCGCAGGGATCATCAAGTACGTCTCGAGCGGCGTCATCTCGCGCCTGCCGGTCTCCTGGGCCTCCAGGACCACGGAGCACAACGGCAAGACCAGCCCGGAGGAGCTCCTTGCCGCGGCCCACTCCTCGTGCTTCGCAATGGCCTTCTCCGCGCGCCTCGGCAAGAACGGGACGCCGCCAGCGGACCTGAACGTCCGATCGGAGGTCGCCTTCGCCCAGGTCGACGGCGCCTGGAAGGTGACGACGTCGAAGTTGACGGTTCGCGCCGTCGTTCCCGGGATCGACGACGAGACATTCCAGCGCATCGCGGAGGACGCGCGCGACAACTGCCCGATCTCGAAGGCGCTGGTCGGGAACGTCGAGCTCTCCGTCGATGCCCAGCTCGTCGACGGACCCACCGCGAGCAGCGATCCGAAGCCGCTCCAGCTCGGGGTCTCGTGACCGCGGCGCGACGCTTATCCCGACCCACATGACCGGAGGCCTCGCTTGTTCACCCGCTGGGGCGGCTTCGTCTACCGCCGTCGTCGTTGGCTCGCGCTCCTGGCCGTCGTCATGGCGGTCGGCTTTGGCGCCCTCGGGCAGGGCGCGGCCGACAACCTGACCACGGGCGGCTGGCTCGACCCGACGTCGGAGTCTGCGCAGGTCGCGGACCGGCTCGAGCAGGATTTCGGCGGCGGTCGATCGGCGTTCATCGCCCTGTTCCGCTCGACCGAGCCAGGCGCCGACGCTACGTCGCCGACGTTCCAGCAGGCGATCACTGACGCGCTGGCACCCATCCTCGACATCGACGGGGTCACTGGCATCACCGGCTACGCGGAGACCCGCGACGACCGGTTCATCAGCGAGGCCGGCGACGCGGCCTACGTCGTGATCGGGCTCGACGTCGACGAGGACGGGTCCATGGACCTGGTCGCTCCAGTCCAGGCAGCGATCACCGGCGCCCGGCCCGCGGGTTACGAGGTCCAGCTGACGGGCTTCGGGCCGATCCAGGAGGCATCGGCACGCTTGTCCGAGGAAGACCTCGTTCGGGCGGAGACGGTCTCGCTGCCGATCGCGGCGCTCGTGCTGATCCTGGTGTTCGGGTCGCTGATCGCGGCCGGCATGCCGTTGCTGGTCGCCGCCCTGGCGATCCCGACCTCTGTCGGGATCATTAACCTCGCCGCGCAGCAGACCGAGATGAGCATCTACGTCCTGAACATCGCGACGATGCTGGGGCTCGCCCTCGCGATCGACTACTCGCTGTTCCTGACCAGTCGCTTCCGCGAGGAGCTCAAACGCGGCCGGACCGTCGAGCAGGCCGTCGAGCGCGCCGTGGGTACCGCCGGCAAGGCCGTGCTGTTTTCCGGATTCGCGGTCGCGGTGGGGCTGTCCGGCCTGCTGTGGTTCGAGGCGGCCGGTCTCTCGTCGATCGGGCTGGGCGGTGCGATCGTCGTCGTGGCGTCCGTGTTCTACAGCCTCGTGTTCCTGCCGGCGATCCTCGGGATGCTGGGACACCGGGTCAACTCGCTGTCCGTCGCCGGCCTGCTGCGGCGGCTTGGCCTGCGGCGCGATGACCCGGCCGTCGCGCGGACGTCGCGCTGGGAGCAGGTCGCGCACTGGGTCATGCGCCACCCGATCGCGGTGCTCGTGCCGACTTTGGCGTTCCTGTTGGTCGTCGGCTCGCCGTACCTGCGACTTCAGCAGGGCATCCCCGACGCGACGGTCATGCCGGAAGGCGTGGAGAGTCGCGATGCCTGGGTCGCCCTCCAGACGGAGTTCCGTGCCGGCGAGACGACGCCGATCATCATCCTGCTGGACGCTCGTGGCGACCCAACGAGCATCGAGACCGTCACTGCGGCGCTCGCCGCCGCGGACCGATTCCAGGAGGATCCGGGCATCGACCGGATCGAAGGACCCTTCACGATCGCTGATGCGGAGGGCGCGCCGCTCAGCGCACAGGAGGTCGCCGATCTCTATGCGGCGCCACCTGGGGCCCTCCCACCGGACGTCGTAGCTGGCGTCGATCGGCTCAGGGATTCCTACATCCGCGGCAGCACGATTCGGCTCGACGCGATCAGCTCGCTGAATTCGGCCGAGCCAGATGGCACCGCACTCATCTCCCGGCTGCGCGGTGAGCTGCTCGCCCCGGCCTTCACGAGCCGCCAGATCGGCGGCGCGGCAGCCCTGGGCGAGGACTTCCTGCTCAGCCAGGCCGGCAGCATCCCGTGGGCGGTGGGGACGACCCTGCTGGCCTCGGCGATCATCCTGTTCCTGCTGTTCGGTTCGCTGGCGATCCCGATCAAGGCCGTGCTGATGACGCTGCTCTCGTTGACCGCGAGCTTCGGCGCGCTCGTCTGGATCTTCCAGGAGGGCAACCTCCACGAGCTGCTCGCGTTCGAGCCACTCGGCTACACCATCGCCGGCAACCCGATCATCATGTTCGCGGTCCTGATCGGCCTGTCCATGGACTACGAGGTGCTGCTCCTGTCCCGCATCCAGGAGTCGTACAGACGCACGGGCGACAACGCCGCGGCCGTCGCGGACGGCCTGGCCCGAACGGCCGGCGTGATCACCGGGGCCGCGCTGATCATGGTCACCGTCTTCGCCGCGTTTGCCCTGGCCGAGACGGTCACGATCAAGAGCATCGGCGTCGGGATGGCCCTTGCGGTTCTGCTGGACGCGACCATCATTCGCGTGCTCCTGGTGCCGGCGACGATGCGCCTGCTCGGCGGCTGGAACTGGTGGGCCCCGGGTCCGCTCGGCCGCCTGGCCGAGCGCTTCGGGTTCAGCCACGTCGAGGACGAGGAGGATCTCGCGGCCGCGTCCGGCCATCCGGACGGACCCAGCGAGCCGGCGGCCGCGCCGGCATAGGGAGGGCGGACATGGACACCTCGGACCGCGAACCGGATCCGCTGAAGGACACGCTCCCGCCCGAGTCGGGACCGGTGCGGCGCTATGGCTGGGAGTGGGGTCGCGAGGAGGATCGCCGGCCGCAGCTGCCGTGGATCGGCGTCTTCCTCCTGGTCTTCGGCGGCCTGCTGCTCGTCGACCGCTTCCTCGCACCGTACTTCGTCGCCAGCAACCTCGTGGTCCTCGCCGCGGGGCTGGCATTCCTCATCCTGTGGCTCCTGCGGAAGGGAACGTTCTCGCTCTACGCGGGGGCCTTCCTGACTGCCTCGGCAATACCCGGGTTGGTCGAGGGCCTGGGCTACATCCCCGGCGAGGGCTTCGGCACGCTGTGCTTCGGACTGGCGTTCCTGTTCGTCGCGCTCGTGCGCGCCACGCGCGGCGGTGGCGTGGGCTGGCAGGCTGCGATCGGGGTCATCCTCGTCGCGCTCGGCGGCGCCCAGCTCGCCCTGCCAGATCTGGCCCAGGTGATCCTCCCGATCCTGCTCGTCGCGATCGGTCTGGTGTTGCTCACCCGGGACCGAAGTCGAACCTGACCGGGCCGCTCAGGCGACGGCGGCGGTCGTCGTCGATTCGATGGCCGCTGTGAGCCCGTCGGCAATGCGTTCCAGCTCGTCGTCCGTGATCACGAATGGCGGGCCGAGCAGGATCGAGTCGCCGTTGGTGCCGTCCGCGAGCCCCGTGCCGGAGTAGAGCAGGAGGCCATCCTCCCGGGCCGCGCGCACGATCCGCTCGGTCAGGCGGTCGCCGCGCGCGAACGGCGCACGCGTCTCGCGATCGGCCACGAGCTCGACGCCCACGAGGAGGCCCCGGCCGCGGATCTCGCCGACGTTCGGGTGATCGTCGAGGCGGTCTCGGAGGAGCGCCTGCAGCCGCTCGCCCTTGGCGGCGCTGGCCTCGACGAGGCGCTCGTCCTCGAGGATCCGGAGAACCTCGCCGGCGACGGCCGCGCCGACGGCATGGTGCGAATACGTGAACCCGTGGACGAACCCCGGCGGCTCATCGAGCACCGCCCGCGTGACCGCCCCGGACGCGGCGACGAACCCGAACGGGAAGTACCCCGAGGTCCCGCCCTTCGCCCCCACGAGGATGTCCGGCCGCACGCCCCAGTGATCCAGCCCGAACCACCGTCCCGTCCGCCCAAAGCCCGTCATGACCTCGTCGGCGACCAGGAGCACGCCGTGGCGCCGGCAGACCTCGGCGATCGCGGGCCAGTAGTCGTCGGGCGGGACCGCGGCGGCCAGCGTGGCCCCGACGATCGGCTCCGCGACGAAGGCGGCGACCGTGCCGGGCTCGGCGGCCTCGATGGCCCGCTCCAACTCGGCGGCCAGCTCCGATGCGTCTCCGAGCGCGTTCGCGCCGGGCTCCCCAGCTCGGTAGGGATAGGCGGCCGAGACATGCCGGAAGCGACCGAGCCATGCCTCGTAGGGACGCCGGAGTGGCTTGCGGCCGGACAGGTCCAGCGCGCCGAGGGTGTTGCCGTGGTAGCTCCCCCACCGCGCGATCACGATCCAGCGCTCCGTCTCGCCGCGCGCGAGGTGGTAGGCGCGCACGAGCTTGAGCGCGGACTCCATCGCCTCGGAGCCACCGGAGACGGGATAGATCGCTGGGTCGTCCATCGGGAGGTGCGGCGCGAGGGCGGCCGCGTAGCGCTCCAGCGCGTCGCTCGTGAACGCCGTTCCGTGGGCGTAGGCCACGCGACCCGCCTGCTCCGCCATGACGCGCGCCACGGACTCGCGCCCATGGCCCACACCCACGACGATCGCGCCGCCCGCGGCGTCGAGATAGGCGCGCCCGTCCGCGTCCCGGATCGTCGAGCCCTCGGCCCGAATGGCAACGGGCAGCGCCGGGTCGGCGGATCGGCGGAAGACGTGGCTCATCCCGCGGGATGATAGGCGGCGCACCGACGCGGTTTGGGACGTCAGCGGCAGTGCCAACCGCCGTCCACGATCAGGTCGACCCCGTTCACGGCGGTGTTCTCGAGCAGAAACCGCGAGGCATCCACGATCTCGGCCATCGTGGCAAGTCGCCCCAGGGGCGTCTCCGACGAGTAGCGCTCGATCGCGGCAGGCTTCTCGGCCCAGTACGGGCTGTCGCCGACGACGCCCGGATGGATCGAGTTGACGCGGACCGGCCGGAGCTCCTCGACGAGCGTCCTCGTGAGCCCGACGACGCCGCCGTTGACCGTGGTCACGGTCGTGGAGCCTGGATATGGACGCTCCTTTGCCATGCCGCCGAAGAGGAGAACTGCCGCGTCTTGCGTCAGCCTGCCAGAGAGCTGGTGGACCACCTCGGTATAGCCCACGAGCTTCAGCGTCACGAGGTGGATCGCACGAGCCAGGTCGTAGTCCTTCACGGTGTTCTGGTCGCGGTCGATGGCAACGAGCGCCAACCGGCGGACCGGCCCCAGGTCGGAGAGCGCGGGCGCGATCGTCTCCGGTTGCGCAAGGTCGAACGTCAGGCCGCGAACGCGCCCGGCACCAATCGATTCGGCTTCCGTGACGGCCGCCGTCATGTTGTCGTCGTCGCGCCCAGTCAGGATCACCTCCGATCCTTCTGCCGCGTAGGCCTTCACAAGCTCCAGCCCGATGGCACGGGTGCCTCCGACGATCAGCACTGCCCCGTCAGACATACATCCTCCTGCTGTTAGCCGCGGCTTCCGTGGACGGGCGGCCAGGGCGGGACCCCGGCCTCGGCGAGTGCCGCCCACGGAGCCTGCCAGCGGTACGCCTGGCGCGCGGGCGGCTGGGGCGCCTGGGTCTCGATCCAGCGCACGCGGGACGGGCCGTCGTTCCAGAAGCCGTGCACGCTTCCGACGCCCGCGAACGCGATGTCGCCGGGCCCGAACGTGTAGGCCCGGCCGTCGAGCTCGGCCTGGATCGTCCCCGCCACGAAGAAGTACGCCTCCTCGAACGGATGGTCGTGAGCCTGGGCGGCGCCGCCAACCTCGTAGTCGACGGTGAACATCGTCAGGTGGTCGGCGCCAAACGACCGGTCGACGAGCATCTTCACCGAGATGCCGCTATAGGCCAACAAGGCCGTATCCATGCCCGCTGGCGCACGGCCCCGCGCGGGATCGGCCACCGACAGGGCCTCCGACTGGGGCGCTGTACCGGCGTAGTGGCCGACGAGCCGGCGCGTTGGGTCGCTCCCACCGAGGGGGACGGCGGCCGCGACCATCGCAGCAACGTCGGGCGGCGTGGCGGAGAAGATGGTGTCGGGCACGGTCGCGCCCGGAGCCCGACGCGGCGGCGTGTTGACCGAGAGCCAGCGGACGCCCTCCTCGAGGGTGGCGGCCAGCGTGTGCGGGCGCCCGACGGGGTTCAGCGCGTAGTCCCCGGCCACCAGCCGATGGACATTGCCGTCGCTCTCGAACACGAGGGCCCCCTCGAGGACGTAGATCGCCTCCTCGAACGAGTGCACGTGGCGCGCCAGCCAGCCGCCTGGCGCGAGCGCGCCGACGGCCAGCTCGGTGTGCCCCGAGCCCGTCGCCGGTGATACCAGGACGCTCCGGCTCAGGCCCGAGGCGCTGCTCGAGGCCGCATTCGGCGTGGCCGCGAAGGACCAGTCAACTCGACCGACACTGTGCATTCGAAGAGCTCCAAGGACTGGGCGATTGCCTGGCGGCCCATGGTCCGGCTACTCCAGCCGCCGGGACCACGCGTCGATGCTGACCGCGAGCAGAAGGATGACGCCGAGCGTGATCTGCTGATAGAACGGGTCGAGCCCCATGAGGTTGAAGCCGTTCGCCACCAGCGCGACGAACAGGCAGCCAAGTGCCGTCCGACGGATCGTCCCCTCACCGCCGAGGATGCTCGTGCCTCCGACGATGATGCCGGTCAGGACCGTGAAGGTCAGGAACTGTCCGCTCGATGACTGGGCGCTCAGGACCCGCGAGGCGTCGATGACTCCGGCGAGTGACGCCGCGACGCCGCTGAGGGCGAAGGTCGCGACACGCACCGCGTTCACCCGGACGCCGCCGAGCCGAGCCGCCTGGGGGTTGCCGCCGGTCGCGTAGACGTACCGTCCGAATGTTGACCGGCCGAGCAGGACGGCCGCCGCCACCGTGATCGCGATCATCATCCAGGCGGCACTCGTGATCCCGAGAACGCGGGTCGCCGCGAACTCCTTGAACTCCGGGTGGTCGAAGGCCACGACCAGGTTGCCCTTCGTGACGATCGCGCCGATTCCGCTGACGACGAATGACATGGCCAGCGTGGCGATCAGCGCGTTCACCCGAAATCGAGTGACGACGATCCCGTTGGCCAGCCCGACTGCGAGCCCCAGCCCCAGCCCGACGGCGATCGCGACCGGGACGCCGTTCGAGGACACGACCTGCGTCGCGATGGCCCCGGTCATGCCGTAGATCGCACCCACCGAGAGATCGATGCCCCCTGCGATGAGCACCAACGTCCCGGCGCAAGCGACGATGATGATCCCGGCCTGCTGATCGAGGATGTTGCTGAGGTTCTGGAACCGCAGGAACGACGGGCTCATGACACTCAGCGCGACGAAGGCGATCAGGAAGGGAATGAGGATGCCTGCCCGGCCGATGAGCCGCCCGAGCCGCGCGAGCTGGCTGCTCGCCGCCGGCAAGGCGCTCGCGGTCGTCACGCTGCCACTCCCTGGCGAGTCCCGAACGCTGCCGCGAGAATGGCCTCTTCGGTCATGGCGTCGCCGGCGAACTCGGCCACGACCTGGCCAGCCCGCATCACGAGAACCCGGTGCGAGAGTCCGAGGATCTCCTCGATCTCGTTCGAGATCAGGAGGATTCCTACGCCTTCTGCCGCGATCGTCACGAGCAGCTCGTAGAGCTCCCGCTTGGCCCCCACGTCGACCCCGCGCGTCGGCTCGTCCGCAATCAGGACCCGGGGCCTCGTCATCAATGCCCGCGCGAACAGCAGCTTCTGCTGATTCCCGCCCGAGAGGGTGCCGGCCGGAGGGGCCAACCGGGTCGACGCCCTGGCCAGCTCGAGGGACTGGATCGCGGCTGCGTCTTCCGCCCGCCGCCGAACGAATCCGAGGCGACTCAGCGCCGGCAGCTGGGTCAGGCTCACGTTCTCCCGCACAGGTCGCCCCAGAAACAATCCGTCGTCCTTGCGTGACTCAGGGATCAGCGCGAGGCCGGCCGCGAGCGACTCCGCCGGGCTCCTGCCGAAGCGCTGCTCCCCGGAGCCAACGTGCTCGGCCTCCGACGGCACGCTCCCGTACACCGCCCGCGCCAGCTCGGACCGCCCGGCGCCGATGAGGCCCGCGAGCCCGAGGATCTCGCCGGCCCGGACCTCCAGGGACACGTCCCGAACGCCGAGTGCCGTGAGCCCATTCACGGCCAGGGCCACGGAGGCGTCCGTGGGCGGTGGCCGCTTCGGCGGATAGGCGCGACCGACCGATCGTCCCAGCATCGCGGCAATCAACGTTGCCTCCGTCTCCTCCGCCGCCGATCCGGTGCGGACGATCCGCCCATCGCGAAGGACGGTAATGGTGTCGGCCAACGACAGGACCTCCGGCAAGAAGTGCGACACCAGGAACACGGTGCGTCCGGTCGCTGCGAGCCGGCGCAGGATCTCGTGCAGGCGTTCGACCTCCTTGGCCGAGAGGGACGCGCTGGGCTCGTCGAACACGATCAGCTCGGCGTCACGAGCAAGAGCGCGAAGGATCTCCACCTGCTGCTGTTTCCCGATGGGAAGGCGGCCGACCGGCGTTCTGGCATCGAGGTCGAACCCGGACGAGGCCGCAAGCTCGTCGAAGGCGATGCCAAGCCGCCGGCGGTCGATGAACCCGAACCGACGCGGCTCCGCGCCCAGGTAGACGTTCTCGGCCACCGAGAGGTTCGGAACCAGCGCCACCTCCTGGGCGACGAGGGCGATCCCCCGCTCGAGTGCCTCCCGTGGGGATCGGAAGCTGGCGCTGTCGCCGTTGACGAGAACCTCGCCGTCGTCCGGCGGGAAGACGCCCGCGACGATCTTGCCGAGCGTCGACTTGCCGGCCCCGTTCTCGCCGACAAAGGCGTGCACCGCGCCCGTTCTGACATCGACCGAGACGTCGTCGAGCGCCCGGATAGCCCCGAACCACTTCCCGACGCCTCGGATCGCGAGATGCGGCTGATCGGGCACGAGGTCGCCCTCGGCCAGGGACGAGGCCGGTATCAGCCCGGCCACTCCGCGAGCGGCAGGAACGTGTCGACGTTCTCCCCGGTCACGACGCCGCCGTCCGGCAATGTCGACAGGGGGTCGAAGCCGGGCTGTGGCGTCCCGGTGCGGATGGCCTTGATCAGCTGCTCCACGCCGAGGCGACCTTCGGTGGCCGGCATCTGCATGACCGTGCCGTAGCGCTCGCCGCTCTTGATGCCCTGGAAGGCGATCGCGCCACCGCCGTACCCGACCAGCTTGACCTGGTCCTTGAGGTTCGCATCGGCGACGGCCTGGACCGCGCCAGTGATCGCCTGATCGGCGCTGACGATGACGTCAATCTCGGGATGTGCGCTGAGCATGTCCTGCGATGCCTTGAGGCCCAGCGCAGTGGTGTAGAACGACTCGCCCTCGGCGACGATCTTGATCTTCGGGTTCACAGCGGTTGCCGTGTCGAACGCCGTCTTCAACGCTCCGTCAAGCGCCGCCGCCTTGACCGACCAGATGTACCCGACCTCGCATGGATCCGCGTCGGCACAGGCCGTGACCACCAGCTCGCCGATCTTGCGGCCGAGCTCGCTCGCGACGAACGCGACGTTGGAGCTGAGCCCTTCGACCTGGGACTCGGCGGTCGTGAAGTCGGCCCCGAGGGTCTGGTCGACATTGCCGACGAAGATGCCTGCGGCAATGGCGGCCTTCACGTCCTCGAGCATGCCGGCGCCGTAGAGCGGCTGAACGAGGATGGCGTCGAACTTGCCGGATGCCACGGCGTCCTGGAACTGCTTCGTCTGGGCGGCCGGATCGAGATTCGCGTCGAAGACGGTCAACTTGGCGTTTCCGGCCGAGGCTGCCGCCTGAGCGGCTGCGAGCATCGGCGCGTCGTAGCTGTTCGCAACCGCGAATGACAGGTACGCGATCTCGAGGGTCTTGTCGGCGAGCGGGTTCGAGGTCGTCGCGGGACCGGTCGCGCCGACGCCCGGGGTGGCGACCGGCGCGGCCGATGGCGCCCCGCTGCTGCAGGCGGCGAGCAGCAACCCGGTGGCAGCCAGGGCGGCGAGCCGCTGCAGGCCGTGCTGGATCGTCGTGTACCCGCGCATGACACCTCCTCCGCGCCGCGCGCCGCAGCGCTCCTGCGGCCGAGTGTGCAGAGGCAATGAACACAAGTCAAGCAGCATTGCAGCCCGTCTGTGGGCGGAGATGAGCTGTCAGCCGCCGGCAGGCGTCCGTGCGTCGGCTTCTTCCCCGATGCCGGCGAACTCTGCGGCGGTCCGGCCAAGGACGTACCAGACCGCCCGGGCAGGCTCGTCACCGGTGTTCGCCAGCCGATGCGGGGTCCCGGAGTCGAATGTGATCGCGTCGCCGGGACCGAGGACGAACTCGTCAAACCCGATCGTCACTCTCAATGTGCCGCTGAGGACGTAGCCCCACTCCTGGCCGGAATGACGCTGGAAGGCATCCTCCGGACTCGACGCCCCACCGACCTCGTAGGTCACCAGGAGAAAGTCGACATTCCGGATCGACTCGGTCGTCAGCCGCTCCCAGACCACACCGGATCCGAGCCGAATGGTCATGCGCGATGAGGCGCGCTGAACGGGATCGCGGGGCAGCACTGACCGAATGGCCTGGTCGGGGCCCGGCCTGTCCTGGTGCACGAACGGCGATCCGGAAGGCAGCACGGCGCGGGCGGGGGCCATTGCCGGCGTATCCATGAAGAGCAGGACGTCGAGCGAGATGTCCAGCTCATTGGCCATGGCATACAGGGTGTTGACTGATGGCTTCGCCCGGCCGGTCTCGACCTGGGAGATGAGGCTCGGCGAGACACCGAGGACGTCCGCGAGCCGCCGCAGGCTCATGCCGCGGGCCTGACGGGCCTGGCGCAGGCGGTCGCCCATGCTCGCGTACTCGGGTTCCGGGGTACCGTTGCGACGCCCTCGAACCACACCCACCTCGTGACCGCCAGCCGGAGGGACAGATCGTACGGGTTTCGTTCGACGACGACTTGCGGCTCGCCACGTGGTGTGTAGCATGAGTGAACACCGCTGCCCTCAGCCGACGAGCACCCCGAGGTGGCTCCGATGTCAATAGACGCGCTCAAGCGCACCGTTCAGGACGTCGTCCTGAACGACGGTCAGACGCGTTCAGCTGCGGAGACGCGCCGGCCTATCGCCTCCCCCGGAGCCCAGATGGTGGACTGGGAAGAGCGGGTCAATCCCGATCGCCTCCGCGCGTACCGGATGGGCCGGGCGAAAGCCGCCCTCGCCGATTCGGACATCGGCGCGATGCTCCTCTTCGACTTCAACAACATCCGCTACGTCACGAGCACCCACATCGGCGAGTGGGCTCGGGACAAGATGACCCGCTATGCCCTCCTAACGCGGGGTGGCGAGCCGCATCTTTGGGATTTCGGCTCGGCTGCAAAGCACCACCGCCTGCACTGTCCGTGGCTGCTGCCGGAGAACATCAACGGCGGGATGGTCGGGCTTCGCGGCGCCGTGGCGCCCGAGGCTGGCCTCTTCCGGGCCGCGGCGAAGGAGGTCGCCGACATCCTGCGTCGCGAGGGCGTCGCGGACATGCCGCTGGGCGTGGACATCCTGGAGCCGCCGATGCTCGCAGCCCTCCAGGCCGAGGGGATCCTCATCGAGGATGCGCAGCAGGTGATGCTCAATGCCCGCGAGGTCAAGTCAATCGACGAAATCACGCTCCTGAATACGGCCTGCGCCATGGTCGACGGGGCGTACCAGCTGATCGCCGAGAAGCTGAAGCCGGGGATCAGGGAGAGTGAGCTCGTGGCCGAGGTCACGAAGTTCCTGTTCGACCTCGGAAGCGAGCACGTCGACAACATCAACGCCGTGTCGGGTGAGCGATGCTCGCCCCATCCTCACGTCTTCAGCGACCGCATCATCCGGCCAGGGGACCAGGCGTTCTTCGACATCATCCAGACCTTCGTGGGCTACAAGACCTGCTACTACCGGACCTTCAGCGTGGGCTCCGCCACCGACGCGCAGCGCGACGCGTACAAGCAGGCTCGCGCCTGGATCGACGCGTCAATCGAGCTGATCAAGCCTGGGACCGGGACCGACGAGGTCGCGAAGGTCTGGCCGAAGGCCGAGGAGTTCGGGTTCTCGTCGGAGATGGAGAGCTTCGGGCTCCAGTTCGGGCACAGCGTCGGCCTCTTCCTGCATGAGCGACCGATCATCAGCCGGTTGAACTCACTCGACCACCCGGTCGAGATCAAGGAAGGCATGGTGATCGCGCTCGAGACCTACTGCCCGGCGAAGGACGGATATTCGGCGGCCCGCATCGAGGAGGAGGTCGTCGTGACGAGGGACGGTCCGCAGGTCATCACGCGTTTCCCCTCGGCCGAGCTGTTCGTCGCCAATCCCTACTAGCCCCGAAAAGAGCCGATGACCGAAACGACAGCTCGACCGAATCACCGCCCTGCGAAGCAGGCCGTGCCTGACCGTGCGACTCGGCTCCGGCTGTACCGGAAGATGGTCGAGTGCCGCACCTTCGAGGCCCGCGCACAGGAGCTGTTCTTCGAAGGGCTCGTGCGAGGCACGACCCACCTCGGGATCGGCCAGGAAGCGGTCGCCGCGGGCTTCGCCTGCGCGATGCGCGAGGACGACTACTCGTTCGCAACCTACCGCGGCCACAACCATGCCCTCTCGCGCGGCGCGTCGATGGCCGGGCTGTACGCCGAGCTGTTCGGCCGCGCCACGGGCCTCATGGGCGGCAAGGGTGGTTCGATGCACATCACCTCGGCGGAACACCACATGCTCGGCTCGTATGCGATCGTCGGCGCGCACCTGCCGATCGCGCTCGGTGCTGCGTGGTCGGCGCAGTACCGCGAGTCCGGACAGGTAGCGGTCTGCTTCTTCGGCGACGGCACCACGAACATCGGGGCCTTCCACGAGGCGCTCAACATGGCCGCCGTCTGGAAGGCGCCGGTCGTCTTCGTGTGCGAGAACAACCAGTACATGGAGTACACCGCGATCGGCGAGGTGACGGCCGTCGCCCGGCCGGCAGCGGATCGCGCGGCCGCGTACGGCCTCGAGGCCATCGTCGTGGACGGCAACGACGCCGACGCGGTCTTCGAGGTCGCCTCTCGCACGATCGGGCGGGCCAGGGCCGGCGAGGGTCCGTCTCTGGTGGAGGCCCTGACGTATCGCCACGGCGGGCACTCACGGGCGGACCCCGGCAAGTACCGACCCGACGACGAGGTCAAGTCGTGGCTTGCCCGCGACCCCATCCCGGCCTACCGCGCGAGGCTCGCCGCCGCCGGAGTGCCAGAGGCCGAGCTCCGGGCGATCGAAACCGACGCCCAGGCCATGGTCGCAGGGGCCGAGGCGGAGGCCCGAGGAGCGCCGGAGCCCTCCCTGGATGTCATCGAGACGCAGGTGTGGGCCGACGGCGGCTCCGCGTGGCGGAATTGAGATGCCGGAGCTGACGTATCGCGCCGCCGTGGCGGCCGGAATCGCGCAGGAGATGCGACGCGACTCCTCCGTCGTCATGCTGGGCGAGGACATCGGGGCGGCCGGCGGCGTGTTCAAGACCACTGAGGGGCTCTTCGCCGAGTTCGGGCCCAAACGGATCCGCGATACGCCGATCAGCGAGCAGGCGATCATCGGCGCCGCCATGGGAGCCGCCATGACCGGCCTTCGCCCGATCGCCGAGCTCATGTTCAGCGACTTCTTCGCTGTGGCTTGGGACATGGTCGTGAACCAGATCGCGAAGACGCGCTACATGACCGACGGCCAGGTCTCGCTGCCCCTGGTGATCCGCACCGCCAACGGCGCAGGCCTCCGGTTCGGAGCGCAGCACAGCCAGAGCGTCGAGAACTGGGCGATGGCGATCCCCGGGCTGAAGGTCATCGCGCCCTCGACGCCGGCCGACGTTGTCGGTCTCCTCGCGGCGGCAATTCGGGACCCTGATCCCGTGATCTTCTGCGAGCACAAGGCCCTCTTCGCCTCGAAGGGCGAGGTCCCCGATGGCGAACACATCCTGCCGCTGGGGCAGGCGGCGGTCGTGCAGGACGGCAGTGACGTCACGATCGTCGCCCTTGCGGCGATGGTCCCCCGCACGCTCGAGGCGGCTGCGCGACTTCAGGCGGACCACGGCATCTCGGCCGAGGTCATCGACCTCCGTTGCCTCATCCCGCTGGACATCCAGACCGTCCTCCGCTCGGTCGAGAAGACGAGCCGGCTCTTCACCGTGGAGGAGAACCCGCGGGTGCTGGGCTGGGGCGCGGAGATCGTCTCGATCGTCTCCGACGAAGGGTTCTACAGCCTGGACGCGCCCATCGTCCGGATCACCACGCCCCACGTCCCGCTTCCGTCTGCCTCCGTCCTCGAGGATGCGGTGCTTCCGACAGTCGACCGGATCGTGGAGACGGTTCGGACGCGGCTCGAGGCGGCCAGATGACCACCGTCGCCGTCGTCGGGACCGGTCGCATGGGCAGCGCGATGGCCCGCGCGCTTGCTCGGGCGGGGTTCGAACTGTGCGTCTACAACAGGACCCCGGACCGCGCAGCGGTCCTCGCAACCCAGGTGGGTTGCAGCATCGCCGCCACACCCGCCGAGGCCGCGGCCGCCGACGTCGTGATCACCATGCTCGCCGACGACGCGGCGGTACGCGCCACGTACGAAGGCCCGGACGGAGTGCTTGCGGGCGCCCACGCAGGCGGCGTGCTCGTCGACATGAGCACCGTGCGTCCCGACGTCATTGCATCGTTCGAGGGCGCCGCGCGCGCCGCCGGCTCCGGCATCCTTGACTCGCCGGTCAGCGGGAGTGTCCAACTCGCCGAGGCGGGGACGCTCACGCTGATGGTCGGCGGCGAGGCGGCCGACCTCGATCGCGCGCGACCCGCGCTGGAAGCCGTCTCGAAGACGATCTTCCACATGGGTCCCCTCGGCACCGGCGCCGCGATGAAGCTCGCCGTCAACACCGTCATCTTCGGGCTTAACGGAGCGCTCGCGGAGGGCCTGGTGCTCGCCGAGGCGGCGGGAATCGAACGGGGGCTCGCCTACGACGTCATCGCCGCGGGCGCGGCGGGGGCGCCATACGTTGGCTACAAGCGCGCCGCCTTCGTCGAGCCCGAAACGACGCCCGTGGCGTTCTCGCTCGATCTAACCGACAAGGACTTGGGGCTGATTACGGAATTTGCGGCCGGCCTCGGCGTCGAACTGCCACAGGCCGCCGTCAATCGCGCCCTCGTCCGTGCGTCATCGACAGACGGCAGGGGCTCCAACGACTTCGCGAGCGTCGCGGCCGAGATTCGCGGCCGCCGGACTGCAGGGCGTCGCAGCCTTGCCGCCGTTTCGGGACCACCGGGGGAGGGCGCACAGACCTGAGGCCACGCGGACCGACGAGCCGAACAACGGACACGGAGGAGGACTGATCCATGGCGAACCGCATCCTTATCAAGAACGCCATCGTGCTCAGCCAGGACGATGCCATCGGCGAGCTGCCGAGGGCGGACATCCTCGTCGAGGACGACAAGATCGCCCAGGTCGCACCGGACATCGCGGCCGACGGCGCGAAGGTGATCGACGCCGAGGGCGACATCGTCATCCCGGGATTCGTGGACACGCATCGGCACACCTGGGAGACGTCGATTCGGACGTCGGCGCCCGATTACACGCTCGGGGCCTACTTCGGCTCCATTCTCGATAAGTTCGCGCCGAACTACCGGGCGGAGGACGTCCACGCGGCGAATCTCTGGGGCTCCCTCGAGTGCATCAATGCCGGGATTACCACGCTCGTCGACTGGTCGCACATCATGAACACCGCGGACCACGCGGACGCCGCCGTCGATGGCCTCGAGGAATCGGGCATCCGGTCCGTGTTCGCCTTCGGCTTCCCGAATACGTCGATCCAGGCCTGGTGGTTCGGACCCGACTATGCCGGGAGCGTCGAGAGGATCAACGGCGACGAGGCACGCCGGATCCGCAAGCGCCTCGCCGATGACCGCGGCCGGATCACGATGGCCCTGGCAACCCGCGGCACCAACTTCTGCAAGCCTGACGTCGTCCAATACGAGTGGGGTCTCGCGAAGGAGCTTGGCATCAACATCACGGTTCACGTTGCGATGGACCGGTTCGGATACACGAAGATGCAGCTCCGCGGCCTTCGCGACCTCGACCTGCTCTACCCCAACACCACGTACATCCACTCGTCGCACTTGCTCGAAGATGAGTGGCAGCTGGTGGCCGACTCGGGCGGGAACGTCTCGCTGGCGCCGCAGATCGAGATGCAGATGGGCCACGGGTGGGCGCCGGCCGCCACGGCGGCGAAGATGGGCATTCCGATCGGCCTCTCGTCCGATGTCGCGACGACGGCATCGTCCGACCAGTTCACCCAGATGCATGCAGTCTTCGCCTCGGAGCGGGCGCGGCGCCACCAGGTTGCCTGGGACGAGGAGCTCGACGGCCTGACCGACACCCCGGACTTGATCACCTCCCGTGATGTGCTCCGCTGGGCCACCATCGAAGGCGCGAAGGTCGCCGGCGTCGCCGACTGGACAGGCTCGATCACGCCCGGGAAGAAAGCCGATCTCGTCATCATCGACACGAAGGCGGTCAACGTCGCGCCGGTCATCGACGCCGTTGGGGCCGTCGTATGCGCGGCTGACCTGTCGAACGTCCGGACCGTCCTTGTCGACGGCAAGGTGTTGAAGGACGACTTCAAGCTGGTGGCCAACCTCGACGGCCCGCGGCGAGCTGTGGAGGCGTCCCGGGACTACCTCGTCGGGACGTTCGGAACGCCCGAGCCGGGCTGGCTTCCGGCGAAGGTCCCAGCCTGAACCGATCCAATATCAAGTCGGACGGCCCCGCTTCGGCGGGGCCGTTTCATGTCCGGCCCGTCGTCCGGCCGAGCACGCCTGGCAGGAGGCTGAGCCCGCCGTCGAGCCACGCCAGCGTTGCCGACGTGTCTCACGCCAGATTCCGGCGGCGAGCCTCACGCTTCAGGTCATCCCGAAACTCCGGTGCGGCGATCGAGATGAGCGATCTGGCGCGCTCCCGTAGCGATCGTCCCCAGAGCTCGGCGATGCCGAATTCGGTCACCACAGTCCGTGCATGGGCCCGGGTCGTGACGACGCCCGCACCCTCCTGGAGAGCCCCGACGATCCGGGACCGCGTTCCGCCAACGGCAGTCGCGGGCAGGGCGATGATCGCCCGACCATCGGCAGCCAGGGAGGCGCCCCGGATGAAGTCCATCTGCCCACCGACGCCGGAATACATCGCGTGGCCGATGGAG
>JBKKDM010000167.1:0-9639 GCA_046707905.1 Candidatus Limnocylindrales bacterium | reverse complement strand
ATGGCCGAGGGCATAGCAACCGGGGAGGTCCTGCCTCCAGAGGCCCTGCTGGAGCAGCAGCCGCCGGAGCCGCCAGCACCGCCCGGACCGCCCGGACCGCCCACCTGAGCCTTCCAAGCGGTCAGTTTGTAGCAACTGACCGGTTGTAGCGTGTCACATGCCCCATGCCACAGCGGGGGCTACCGTGGAAGCCGGACATGCCCGCCATGCGCGCTCAGCTGGAGGGCTGAGGTGACCATGACGACCTTGGAGGCAACGTGCCCAAGAGCATGAAGCGGTTCCGCGGCAAGTTCGACCCCCGCGCCGCGCTGGCCTTCGGCGCGCTCGCCACCAACCAGCCAGGTGGCGGGGGTGCCCCTCCACCCCCACCGCCTCCGTCCGGGGATCCGCCGCCGCCTGACCCGGCTGATCCGCCTGGCGGTGGCAGGACCTTCACCCAAGACGAGGTGAACCGCATCGCCACCGCCGAAGGCGCCAAGGGCAAGCGTGCCGGGGCCGCTGAGATCGCCACCGAGCTCGGGATGCCCATCGCCGACGTCAAGGCCCTCATCGCGAACAAGACAGCGGCAGAGGAAGCCGCCAAGAGCGAGGCACAGAAGGCCCTGGACGCCGCCAACGCCGCCAAGAGCACAGCTGACGCCCAGGCCGCGGCCGCAGCGAAAACCATCCTGGAGGGCAAGGTCACCCGGGCGCTGCTTGTCGCCGGCATCGCCCCCGTGCTGCCGGACGGGAAGCCGAACCCTGCCCTTGATGCGGCCGCCCGACTCGTCGATGTCGCGGACGACGCCGACGACGCCGCGGTCACCGCAGCAGTCGAGGGTGTCAAGGCCGGCCCGGCAGCCTCGTTCTTCGGACCCGTCGCTCCGGGGCCGGGCAACAGCGTCCCACCCATTCCACCCGGGCAGACCCGCCCGCCCGGGACCACGTTCGGCTCCGCCGGCGCCGCAGAAGCCGCAAAGCGCTTCCCGCCCAAGACCCCTGCCGGCACGGCTCCCGCAAACGTCTGAACGGCCACACCCCTGCGGCCGCATCGGCAGGGGACGGGCACCACCGCCTGGCAATGGTGGACGAGCGATCAGCAACCTGACCGTGCGAGATCACCACGAGATTCCCTCGCACGAAAGGACGTACGGGCATGGACATCAGCCCCGTCACCACCAGCTTCACCCCCACTGACAACTCCTGGCTCGCCTCCCAGCACGGCACCGACAGCACGGAAACGATCACGGTCGACGGCGCGGTGGGTTTCACCCCCGCCACGCACTTCCCCAATGGCGTCCTGCCCTCTGGGACCGCCCTGGGCAAGGTGACCGCGACCGGCATCTACGGCCTGTACGACGACGCTGCTGTTGACGGCCGGACCGTCCTGGCCGGGTTCCTGTACGGCGACGTCACCATCAGTGCGACCAAGAAGGTCGGGGCCGCCCTGTACACCCACGGGAAGGTTCGTGAGTCGAAGCTGCCGTTCGCGATCGCTCCGGCCGGCAAGGCCGACGTCCCCCAAATCCGGTTCATCTGAGCCGGCTAGACAACCCACCCAGCAAGGAGATAGACCATGCAACTCTGGGACATCGTCTCGCCGGCCGACCTGACCGTCTTCGCACGCCAGGTCCCCGACGAAATCCCCGACAGCCTCAACCGGTTCCTTCCCGACCGGGTCATTGCCGGCATCAAGTCACGGTCGGCCAAGAAGACCCGGCGCAATGTCACCGCCCAGTACCGGGCGTACAACGCCGAAACCCCGATCGGGATCCGCCCGGTCACCGTCGCCCTGACCGAGATCACGCTGCCCCCGGTCGGCCAGAAGCTGCCCCTGACGGAGTGGGAGCGTCTGAACCTGGAGGCTGCCAAGTCCGGCGGGTCCGCCCTGGACGAGATGGTGGCCACCGTCTATGACGACGTGGAGAACTCGGTCCTCGCGGTGCGCAACCGGGCCGAGCTTGCCCGGGCCGACTACGTCGTCGACGGGAAGTTCACCCTCGCCGCCGAGAACGGGCTGACCATTGAAGCCGACTTCGGTCTGGACGTCACCCACAAGCCGACTGCCGCGATCCTTTGGGGCGCCGCGCTCGCGGTCCCGCTCTCCGACGAGCAGACCTGGGTGCAGGTCCTCAAGAGCGACTCGGGCAAGCCCCCGATCGCCGCGATCGCCTCCTCCACCGTCATCGGCGCCCTGCTTCGCAACGCGGAATACCGCGCCGCGTACTGGGGCGGCAACGCCGGAGAGAAGCCGAACCTGAACCGGGCCCAGCTCAACCAGGTCCGCTCCGACAACGGCCTGCCGCCGCTGGTGGAGTACGACCACCAGCTCGAGGTCGACGGGGTGGCCACCCGGCTGATCCCGACCACCAAGTTCATCCTGGTCACCGACTCGGTGGGCGAGTCCCAGTGGGGTCTGACCGCCGAGGGCCTGGACTTCGCGACCTCCAACGCGGTCGACTTCACCCTGCCCGACGCACCCGGCCTGGTGTCCTCCGCGTGGAAGACCCCGGACCCGGTCACCGGCTGGACCAAGACGAACGCCACGTTCATGCCGGTCGCCGCCGACATCGCCGGCCTGCTCTCTGCGACGGTGCTGTGATGGCCAGGATCAGGGACGACCTGGAGGGCACCGTCTACCTGCACACCGGCGGCCCGGACGGCCCGCTCATCCTCAGCGCCGGCGATGCGGTCCCGGAGGGCCACGAGGTCGACGCGCAGCTGCTCGCAGATCAGGACGACTCCGAATCCGATCAGGACCACCCCGATAACGGTGACAAGGGGCACGAGCGGGCGGCGGCTAAGCGGTCACCGCGTACGGCCAAGGCCTGACCCGGGCCGCACAGGACGGCCCCGCGCCCAGCTGACCATGACTGCGGCGCGGGGTCTTACACATGATGGAAGGACCGCGATGGCGTTGAGCAGCCTCGAACTCGAGCTGATCCGTGACGAGATCGGAGCCTCGACCCCACCAACGAACGAGGACCTGGCCGCCTACGCCGCGGTGTTGGGTGAACGATGGCGCCTGGTCGCTATCCGGGTCCTCAAGCGGCGCCGGGCGGCCGGTGCTGGCGGGTCCGAGGCATCCTCGTTCTCCCTGTCCGGGGTGCTGAGCGTCTCCCAGTCCAAGACCGACCTGGGCGCGCTGGACGCCCAGATCCTGCGCCTGGAGCAGGACGAGAACGCCGACCTGACCGGGGGGTCGACGACCTCGACGCGCCTGCGCCGGATCACCGCTCGTGGCTGACCCCGACGCGGAGGCGGTCGCCAACCAGATCGAGGCCCTGACCGTTAGGCTGCGCGCCGATCTGCACCGCGTCTGGGCCCGGGTCACCGCCGAGGTGGAGACCCTGGAGGCCGCCTGGCCGGCCATCAGCCCCGCAGCCCGGCGGTCGCGTCTTGTTCAGCTGCGGGCCCACCTGGCTGCCCTGGCTGATGCGGCAGATGAGATCGCCGCGCGGCACGTTCTGGCCGGGGTTCGTGATGCCTACCTGCTGGGCGCTCATGCCACCGCCCTGACGGTCGGGACCGCCGTGGCCACCACCGGCGTCGACCTGGGGGCGATCAGCGCACTGGCCGCTGACACCCACGCCGACCTCCTGCAAGCCACCAACCACATGCGCCAGTCCAGCAAGGACCTGATCCGCACCCTGGCCCGCGACCACGTCTTGGACCGGCTCTACACCGGCACCCCCGCCACCGCGGCCGGCCGGGACCTGGCCAAGGCGCTGCGGCTCTCCCTGGGCTCTGAGAAGGTCTCCGCGGTCATCTACCGGGACGGCTCCCGGCACGGCCTGGGCGAGTACGCCGACATGGTGGTGCGCACCAAGACCGCCGAGGCCTACCAGGTCGGCGGCTTCAACCAGGCCGACGGCTTCGGGGTGCAGTTCATGGAGGTCATGGACGGACCCACCTGCGGCTGGGCCAGCCACGATGACACCCAGCTGGCGAACGGGATGATCCTGCCCCTGGAGGAGGCCCGGGCCTACCCGACCAGCCACCCGAACTGCCGGCGGGTGACCATGGCCCGCCCCGACATCAAGTCCCTGACCGGCGCGAACCCGATCGGCCCGCAGTTCACCCCCACCCAGCTGGCGCAGGCCGCCGCCGGCGGCGACGTCGGGTTCCCCAGGGTGGGCAGGCGCCCTAACCGAGGCCTCATGCCAGCCGCAGCTCTGGCACGCGGACCGGCTGCAACTCGTAGAGCCACCCCCAGCCCAGCCGCGGCCCGCCGCGCGGCCCTCCTGGCCCGGCGCGCGGGCTAGAGCGTGGCGCGTCACATGCCACAGGAGGCGCTGGCAGCATGGCGTTTATGACCGAGCCCACTGCGCCCAGCAACAGTCCCGCCGCCTCTTCTCACCTGGACGCGGCCAGGGAGGCCATAGACGCGGACCGGCGCCACGCAGTCCACTGCGAGGTCGACCAGTTCGGTCAGGGGGTGCTGACCGTCGACGGCCACGACCTGACCGAGCGCGTCGCTCGAGGTGGGGTCACCATCCAGAGCGGGGACCGGGAGGTGCCCACCAGGGTCTACGTCCAGCTCATGGGTGGGGTCACCTACGACGGGCCGGCCGAGGTCACCGTCCTGCAGGGCGTTCCGACCGTGCAGTTCTTGGAAGGGGTCAACCCCGACGAACTGGAGAAGGCTGCCTTGGCGCGCCGGATCAACGCCAACCCGATCCAGATGGCACTGGAGGTCCTGATCGAGATGGCCCAGGCGACCGAGATCGACATTGGGTCGGCCAATGAGGATCGCGCCCAGGAGGCGAGCGGGTGAACCTCGACCTGGCATCGCTGTTCGACCAAGGCCAAGCGCTGGCCGAGCAGGCGATGATCACCGGCGGCACCCGCGTCAGCGGCCGGCGCGGCCCCGACCGGGGTGAGGTCGACCCGGACACCCTCGAGGAGGCTGTGGTGGCGGCCGCCACGACCGTGGCGGACAGCATCGCGCTGCTGATCCCCCAGGCCGGTGGTGCCGGCGGCCAGGAGCCTTACCCCGGCACCCCGCGTGCGGACACCCAGTGGCGCCTCATCCTGCCCGTCGAGGTCACCGACGTCCTGGTCGGGGACATCTTCACCGTGCTCGCCTGCCGCGACCCCCGGCTTGCCCTGGGCGCCAAGTTCAAGGTCAAGGCCATCCCGGACACCTCCGCCGGTGTGATCCGCGACCTGGTCGTGCTGGCCAAGCCAGTGGCCGGCCAGGTGTAAGTGAGCACCCTGCACGTGGTCCCGATCGGTGACCTGGTCGAACACCAGGACGGCCCAGGCGCCGACTGCGTCTGCGGGGCCACGACCGAGCCGGTCCCGGCCGAGGACGGGTCGATGGGCTGGATGGTCGTCCACCATTCCCTGGATGGGCGGGAAGGCGATGAGTGAGGACGAAACGCAGCCAGGAATGCGAATTGCCACTGTCACGATCACCCGCACCCTGACCGACGCCAACGACATAATCCACGTGGAGGCGGTCGACGGGTCCGGTGATGGCCTCGTGTTGGTCGAAGCGTTGGGCTTGCTGCGGTTCGCTGAGGACTCGGTGATCCGGGAGCGGATGGGTGAGGTGCCCGATGAGTGATCGCAGCATCGAGGTGAGTGTCGCGGGAACGTTGGCCGACCTGGAGGACATCGGTAACGAGATCGGCCAGGTCGTGGAGGGAAACGTGCGCGAGTACGGGATGCGCCTGCAGAACCAGGTGCGGGTCAACGCCACCACCGGCCACCACCGGCCCGGGCGGCCCCACCTGCCCGGCACCGGCCCGGGCCCGAACGTGGCCACCGGGGACTACCGGCGCTCCATCAGCCTCAGCTTCGGTTCGACCACCCTGGAGGGCGAGCGGGCCGTCGGCGCCGACGTGTTCACCAACAGCCTGCAGGGCGCCCGCCTGGAGTACGGGTTCGTGGGCGTCGACTCCGCGGGCCGGGTGTACAACGCGCCGCCGTTCCCGCATTTCATGCCAGCCGCGGACCTGATCGAGCCGGCGTTCCACGCCGCGACCACGGCCGGGATCGACGCGGTCCTGGCCCGCGCCGCAGGAGACAAGAGTGGTTGACCCGATCTGGCAGCCCGAGCACGTGGTCGCGCAGTTCGTGACCTGGCTGGGCGATGCCCTGCCGCCCAGCATCGGCGGGAACGCACTCAGCGGCCACCAGAACAGCCCACCTCCAGACGTCCGGCTGCCCTTCTTCGTGGTCTCCTCCCTGCCCGGCTCCCCCGCGACCGCCGCCGCGGCGGTGTCGGGCTACCACGACCTGCTCGCCCTGGCCCTGGGGATCCGCGCCGTAGCCGCAACCGAGAGCGCCACCCGGGCCCTGGCCGAACTGATCCGCGCACGGGTCGCCGCCCGGACACGGGCCGCCGGCTACGTCACCCCCATGAACCTGGAGGCCGTCAGAGTCATCGCCCGGGTGGCGAACATGGACGGCTATCCCGACCTGGTCGCCGGGCTGTGGCAGCAGCTCGACACCTATGTCCTGACCTACCAACGACGTTAGTAGTTAGGAGCAGGCCAACGAGCTGGACGCACGGTGGGGGGGCAAACCCCCTGTACCAAGCGTCCGACGCGGGTGCTTCATCACCCGCAGCTGAAAGGGAAGGCCCCGCCACACTCTGCCGGGTGCGGGGCCTTCCCGCGCGTCCGGGCCGGGCGGATCGTGGCGTGTCACATGCCCCATGCCACGGTGACGGCTACCGTGGAAGCCGGGCAGCGGACCGCGCCGTACCCGCTTCAGAATCAAGATCGCGCGGACGACGGCACGCCCAACCTGTGGAAGCCGTGGCTGAGACCGGCCCACCACGGGAGCAGCACATGAACGTCACCATGACGAACCCCAAACTGCCGGGCGATGAGCGCGCGGTCACCAGCCAAGAGGCCTTCGACGATGTCTGGTCCAAGGACGGCTGGGAGCTGGTCGACGAGGAGCCAGCCGAGCCGCCAGCCGCCAGGTCGAAGCCGGCAGCCAAGTCCACATCCAAGCCTGCCCAGGCATCCGGGACCGCAACCAAGAAAGCTGAGGCCACCTGATGGGCATGTTCTTTCGCCGCGGAACATCCGGCGCCCGGTTTGTCCCCACCATCGCTGTCTTAGGAGCCCCAACCGTGGCCGAGATCGCGGCCGGCACCGACCTTGGCCCGGCGCTGGCCGCCATCGAGGGCTTCGACACCACCTTGAACCGGATCAACCAGCCCCTGCTGAAGTACAAGCAGGAGGTCCAGATCGACGGCCCGCAGACCTTCGGGGATGCCAAGCTCACCCTGATCGAGGACGACGGCACCGGCGCCACCGGTGACGACCTGGCCCGCAAGACGATCTTCACCGCCCTGGCCGAGCAGGCTACCGGGTTCATCGTCCTGGCCCCCGCCAAGCAGACATTCGTTGCCACCGACAAGGTCGAGGTGTGGCCGGTGCGGATCGGGTCCAAGAACCGCAGCTTCTCCCTGGACGCCGAACCGGCGCGGTACGTCTGCGAGCTGGCGATCAGCGGTGCCCAGGACAAGGCAGCCATCATCGCCGCCTGATCTGAGCTCCCGGCCCCTCCCGGTCGGCCCGTCCACCCACCGTCCCTCCCCTCACCTGTCCGTCGGTCATCGGGTGCATCGGCGGGGCTCGCGGGCAGCGCCACAGGCACCGCGTGCGGGCACACGCAGCCGGTGGCCGGAAGGCGCCGGCGGCGGTGGGGTCGGGCCCAACCCGTTGGGTTTCCTGCCCGGGAGCCCTTGCAGCTAAGGAGCTCCACCCATGACCGCATCCAAGAGCAGGACCCCACCCAAGACCGCCCCCAAGGCTCTGACAGCCAAGCTCACAGCTGACCGGCTCGGCAAGCTGCCCCGCCGGGTCCCGGTCGGCATCTACCTGGACGACACCGTCGTGGCCGCCTTCTCCGATGCCGACGTGGCCCTGACCGCGGCTAGGGAGCGTCTGGACGCCTCCCGGCCCCGGCGCCTTGCAGAGGCCCGCGCCGCGGCCAGCCCCGAGCAGCTGGTCGACGGCTCGGGAGCTTCGATCGTCGCGATGATCGAGGCACAGGACGCCGAGGCGCTCGAGCCCTTGGAGAAGAAGGCCACCCAGGCGTTGGACGCCCTGGACGCAACCACCAGGTGGTTCACGTTCCGGTCCATGGGCCGTACCGCCTACCGCGAGCTCCTGGACAAGCACCCGCCTCGAGATGAAGACCACCAGAGGATGGCCGACGCCGGCGAAGGCGAGCACGCCCCCTACAACTTGGAGACTTTCCCCCCGGCGCTGATCCAAGAGTGCTGCATCGACCCGGTCCTGCACGACGCGGACATCACGGCCATCTTCGCCGGGGACACCTGGAATGCCGTCGAGATCCAGACCCTGCTGGCCCACGCGCAGCTGGCCCAGTCCCAGGCGTCGGTGGCCGACAAGAAGCGGCACCGCGGCTGACCATGCGCACCGACGAGGCGAGCTACTGCGGCGACGAGGGGACCGTCACGCTCGCGCTCGCCTCGTTGGGCCGTCCCGCCTTCGACGAGCTGGTCGAAGCTCACCCGCCGCAGGCCGCCACCGGCCTTTGGCAGGAGGCCACCTTCGCGCCCGCCCTGATCGCCGCCAGCGTCGCCTCCTGGTCGGTGCCCTACGCCGACGAGGACCCCCACTGGCTCGGGCGCATCGACGTGCCCACCGCCGCGACCTGGTGGAACGAGTGGCCGGTCGATGCCGCCGAAGACCTGTTCACCCGCTGCGTGACCCTGAACATCTCCAGCATCGAGTGGGCCCGTCGCCGCCTGGAGCGAGACCGGCGCCTAGCCGGCGAGGTCGCCTGCGCCTCAGCGCTCGGGATTCCGCACAGCGTGTTTCTGGGCTGGTCTGAGCGCGACCAGGATCTGGCGCTGGCCAACGATGTGATAGCCGCCGACCGCTGCCCCGGCTGCGGGGTGCCCGCGGCCGCGATGGACGACCCGGCCGCCTTCACCGTGGTGTCCCGGGCGTGCGTGCACTGCGAGTCCAAGGCCGGCTTCGAGGCGGCCATCCCCTCAGAGCATCGGCACCGATACCACCTGCACCTGAAGGCCACCGCCGAAAGCGGCCAGCTCGACACCAGTCGGGGGACCTGAGTCATGCGCACGATCGGGATCAAGGTCGTCGGCTCCAACGCCGACCTGGACAAGCGGCTCGCCGCGGCAAGGGCCTCGATCCGGGACTTCGCCCGGGACCTGGAGTCAAGCCAGCGCGGCGCGACCAAGGCCATGGGGGCCACCGAAACCGCGACCGCCCGGCTGGGGGCAACCGCCGAAGGCACTGCCCGGCGGACCCGGACCTCCTCCACCTCCACCGCTGAGTCTTTGGGCCGGGTCGCCACCGCGGCCAAGAGCACCGCGGACGAGTCCGACCGTTCCGCCAACGCCCTGACCCGCCTTGGTTACTCCTCAGATGGCATCGCCAAGGTCGCCGCAACCGCGACCCTGGGCGCGATCGGCGTCGCGGTCATGGGCGGCCAGATCACCACCGCGTTCACCACCGGCATCGCGCTAAGCGCCGAGTTCGAGGCGCAGATGCGCAACGTGAACAGCATCACCGGGATGACCGATGTCGCGCTGGGCGGGCTCTCCCAGTCGGTCCTCGAGATGTCCAAGACGCTGCCGACCGGTGCGAGCGATCTGGCTGCCGGCCTGTACGACATCGCCAGCTCAGGGTTCCAAGG
>JBKKDM010000166.1:0-6603 GCA_046707905.1 Candidatus Limnocylindrales bacterium | reverse complement strand
GTCTCGACCGTCAGCTCCACCCGGCGCCCGACGCGGACGCCCGCCGCGCCCTAGATCCCGCGGTGCCCGAGCGAGCCCTCGACCGCCCGACCCTGGGGATCGAGGATCCCGTCCTTCGGGAGCCCGGTCACCGCGAACCGGAACTCGCTCATCGACCCTCCCCTGGCGCGATCACGTCGTCGTCGAGGTAGCGCTGGAAGCTGGCGCCCGTGATCCGCTCGAAGGCCTCGACGTAGCGGGCTCGGGTGCCCTCGACCACCTCGGCCGGCAGCTCGGGACCGGGTGCCTGCTTGTCCCATGGCTGGGCCTCGAGCCAGTCGCGGACGGGCTGCTTGTCGAAGCTCGCCTGGGGCCCGTCCCGTGCGTAGGTGTCGGAATCCCAGAGCCGCGAGGAGTCGGGCGTGATGACCTCGTCGATGAGGACGAGCTCGCCGTCGATCAGGCCCATCTCGAACTTCGTGTCGGCCAGGATGAGGCCGGCGCCGGCACAGCGCGCTGCGCCGGCCGCGTACAGCCGCAAAGCGACGTCGCGGACGCGGTCGGCGAGCTCGCGCGCGGCCGCCTCGCCGAGCCAGTCGTCGCCGTTCGGGGGCCAGTCGGCCAGGAGCTGTGCCATCGACTCGAAGTCGATGTTGATGTCGTGCTGGCCGACGGGGGCCTTCGTCGCCGGGGTGAAGATCGGCTCGGGCAGCCGGTCGCTCTCGACGAGGCCCGGCGGCAGCGGGACGCCGCAGACGGAACGGTGCTCCCGGTACTCCTTCCACCCCGAGCCGGCGAGGAAGCCACGAACCACGAGCTCCACCGGGAGCACGCGCGCGATGCGGCAGAGCATCGACCGGCCGCGCAGGGCATCGATCGTGCCGGGCCGGCGATCTGGCGGCACGTCGACGGGATCGGTCCCGACGAGATGATTGGCGACGATCTCGCTCGTCTCGTCGAACCAGAACCTCGACAGCCCCGTGCGGACGCGGCCCTTGTCCGGGATCTCGGTCGGCAGGATGACGTCGAAGGCGCTGATCCGGTCCGAGGCGACGAGCAGCAGCCGATCCGGCCCGACCTCGTACAGGTCGCGGACCTTGCCGGAGCGCACGAACGACTCAGCCGCGAGCATCGGCCGTCTCCTTGGTTACGGTTCTCGTCTTCGTGGGCGCCGCCATCGGGGCAGCGGCGGTTCGTTCGGTCGGGACGAGGGTCTCCAGGCGGGCGATGACCTCGGGGACGTGGGCCAGGTAGCGCGCGTCGTCGAAGCAGGCCTCGAGGTCGCTCAAGCTGAGCTTCCTGGCCACCGTGGCGTCGATCGCGAGCAGCTCCCGCAGCGGCCGTCGCTGGTCTGCCGCCGCGAGCGCCGCCCGCTGGACCACTTCGTAGGCCGCCTCCCGCGAGATCCCGGCACGCTCGACCAGCGTCAGCAGGACCCGCGACGAGGCATGGAGCCCGAACCCGCGCTCGATGTTCTCGAGCATCCGCTCGGGCCGGACGATGAGATCGCGGACGAGCCCCGTGACCTTCTGGAGCAGGTAGTCGAGCAGGATCGTCGCGTCCGGCAGGATGACTCGCTCGGCCGAGGAGTGGCTGATGTCCCGCTCGTGCCACAACGGCTGGTTCTCGAGCGCTGTCCCGGCGTAGCCGCGGAGCACGCGGGCGAGACCCGCCACGCGCTCCGACAGGATCGGGTTGCGCTTGTGGGGCATCGCGGACGAGCCCTTCTGGCCCTGCTTGAAGGGCTCCTGGACCTCGCCGATCTCGGTGTGCTGGAGGTTCCGGATCTCGGTCGCGAAGCGCTCGAGGCTGCCGCCGAGAATGGCCATGGTCGTCAGGAGCGCGGCGTGGCGATCGCGCTGGACGATCTGGGTGCTGGCCGGATCCACGCGCAGCTCCAGCTCGGCGAGGACCTCGGCCTCGATCGCGGGCTCGAGGTGGCTGTACGTTCCGACCGGGCCGGAGAGCTTCCCGGTCGCGATCTCGGCGACCGCGTCGGCGAGCCGCCGCCGGCCCCGGTCGACCTCGAAGGCCCAGCCCGCGAGCTTCAGCCCGAACGTCGTCGGCTCGGCGTGGACCGAGTGGGTCCGGCCCATCATCACGGTGCCGGCGTGCTCGCGCGCCCGGGCCGCGAGGACCCCGACGAGGCGGTCGGCGTCGCGCAGGAGGAGCTCGCCCGCGGCCCGCAGCTGGAGCGCCAACGCCGTGTCCACCACGTCCGAGGACGTCAGCCCGTGATGCAGGAACCGACCCTCCGGCCCGATCGACTCGGCGACCTGCGACACGAACGCGATCACGTCATGGTCCGTGGTCCGCTCGAGCTCCTCGATCCGGGCGAGGTTGACATTCGCGCGCGTCTCGATGGCCGAGAGCGCGTCCGCCGGGACGCGACCACGGCGGGCCTGGGCTCGCGTGACGGCGAGCTCGACGAGCAGCATCTGCTGGAAGCGGGCCTCGTCGGACCAGATGGAGCCCATCTCCGGGAGCGTGTAGCGGCTGATCACGACGCCACCCCCGCGAGGTCCGCGGGCGCGGGCGGAAGATCGGCGGCGATGTCGTGCCGGCGCTGCATCCCGTCCCAGGAGATGTGGTCCGCGGCCACCTCGGCCGCATGGCGCGCCTGCGGCAGGTCCGGCCCTCGACCAACGACGGTGAGCACGCGCCCGCCGTTCGTGAAGTGGCCGCTTCCCGGCTTCGCCCCCGCCGCGCCAAAGAAGATCAAGCCTCCGGCGCGCTCGGCGCGGTCGAGCCCCTCGATCCGGAGGCTCAGCTTCGTCGTCCCCGGATAGCCCTCCGACGCAAGGACGATCCCGACGGCCGCGCCGGGCAGCACCACCAGGGGCTTGGGAGCACCGAGGCTCCGCGTTGCTGCCGCAGCGAGGACGGGCCCAAGCGCGCCGCCGAGCCGCGGCAGGATCACCTGCGCTTCGGGGTCGCCCAGTCGGGCGTTGCATTCGAGGAGGACGGGGCCGTCGTCGGTGAGCATCAGCCCGGCGAACAGGAACCCGATGAACGGGCTGCCGCGTCGGGCGAGTTCCTCGAGAATCGGGCGATGAACGGTCTCGATGATCGTCGCGACCGCCCCGTCGTCGAGGTCCGGCAAGGGCGAGTACGCACCCATCCCGCCGGTGTTCGGCCCCAGGTCGCCATCACGCAGCCGCTTGTGGTCGCGGGCGGCGGGCAGGGCCAGGGCGTCGCTCCCATCGCAGATCGCGATGACACTCGCCTCTCGCCCCACGAGCCGCTCCTCGACGACGAGTACGGGCCCAGGCCCGCGACCCTCCAGGTAGGGCGCGACGTGCTCGACGGCGAGCGAGGCGTCGTCGAACACCGCGACGCCCTTTCCACCGGCCAGGCCATCCTGCTTGAGCACCACGCCCAGGCCGGCGGCGCCATGCTCTGCGACGTAGGCGCGGGCCGCTGCGCCATCGTTCGTTCCAAAGACCCGGGCACGTGCCATCCGCACTCCTGCAGCCTCGGCGACCTCGTGGCAGAAGGCCTTGGACGTCTCGATCCGCGCCGCCGCCCGAGTCGGGCCGAAGGTGCGGATCCCAGCGTCCTGCAGGGCATCCACCACGCCGGCCGCGAGCGGTGCCTCCGGGCCGATCACGACGAGCTCCGCGGCGACCGTTCGAGCCGCTCCCACGACGGATGCCGGATCCAGCGGATCGACGTTTGGCAACGTGCGAATCCGGAATCCGCCACCGATCGGCGCAGACCCCGGCGTCACGAAGACCTCGTTCATGCCCGGCTCGAAGGCCAGCTTCCAGGCGAGCGCGTGCTCGCGTGCTCCCGAGCCAACGATGAGCGTGCGCGTAGGCGCCGTGCTCCCGCGCCCACGAGTGGGGCTCATGCGACCCGAACCGGCATGCGGCGCATGGGGCGCCAGGCTCGCTCGATCGTCTGGGTCCGCTCCGGTCCCACCGAGACGAGCACGATCGGCACCGCGGCGAGCTCTTCGAGCGCCGTGACGTACCGACGCGCGGCCTCCGGCAGCCCGGCCAGCGACCGGACGTCGTGGATCGGCTCCTCCCAGCCCTCGAAGCGCTCGTAGATCGGCGTCGCGCGGGCCAGGAACTCGGCCGAGGACGGCCATCGATCGACTCGTTGCCCGTCGACCTCGTAGGCCACGCACAGGCAGATCTGCTCGAGGCCCGAGAGGATGTCGATCTTGTTCAGCATGATGCTGCTCACCGAGTTGACCGCGACGGCGTAGCGCGTCGGGACGGCATCGAACCAGCCGACGCGCCGCTGGCGGCCCGTCGTGGTGCCGACTTCGTGGCCGCGCTCGCGAATTCCCATCCCGATCTCGTCGTCGAGCTCCGTCGGAAACGGCCCCGAGCCCACGCGCGTGGCGTAGGCCTTCATGACGCCCATGACCTCGTCGACCTGGAGCGGCCCAATGCCACCGCCGGTCGTCGCGCCGCCGGCGACCGCATTCGAGGAGGTCACGAACGGATACGACCCGTGATCCAGGTCGAGGAGCGTCCCCTGAGCGCCCTCCAGCAGCACGTGCTCGCCGCGGGCCAGCGCGGACTGGACGAGCCAGGTGGTGTCATCGAGGTGCTCCGCGAGCCGCTCGCCCCAGCCGGCCGCCCGCTCGACGAGCGTCTCGACGTCGAAGCCGTCGGCGCCCATCGAGCCCAAGAGGAGGTTCTTGTCCGGCAGCAGCCGCTGGAGCCGGGACCGGAGGACCGCTCGATCGAGGAGGTCGCCCATCCGGAGCCCCACGCGCCAGGCCCGGTCGCCGTAGGCCGGCCCGATCCCGCGCCCCGTCGTGCCGACCTTCGCGCCATCGAGTCGGGCCTCGTTGGCCCGGTCGAGGGCCACGTGGTACGGCATGATCACGTGGGCGCTTCGGCTGACGCGGACGCGGCGGACGTCAATACCCCGGGACGTGAGCATGTCGAGCTCGCCGATGAGCGTCTCGGGGTTCACGACGACGCCGTTCCCGATGACCGAGGTGATGTGCGGGTAGAGCACGCCCGACGGCACCAGGTGGAGCTTCAGGACCTCGTCGCCCTTGACCACCGTGTGGCCCGCATTGTCGCCGCCCTGGTAGCGGACGACCATCGCGACCTGCTCCGCGAGGAAGTCGGTCGTCTTGCCCTTCCCTTCGTCGCCCCACTGGAGCCCGACGACGATGGACGCGGGCACTAGCGGCTCACCGGCGCAACAAATCGAAAGGCCCCGGCCTCGCGGCTCGGGACCAGGTTGCAAATCTCCCGCGGGTCACCGCTGACGTTGCGGCGATGGGTCTGCCGGTCGCTCGGCCGCCTCACGGGACGGACGACGCGCCCTGATCGCGCGATCGCATGACCTCCCCTGTCCGAGCCCCTCGACGTGACCCGGGAACGCCCCGAGTCTAGCCGATCCGACCAGCCCGATGCGGCCCCGACCGATGCGGCGAATTCCCTATTGGCCGGCGCCGGCGGGACGGCTAGTTTCTCGCAGCCTCCCTGCGTATCTCCATTGGACCGGACCTCCGCGGGGGCATTCGGCGGGCTCGCGGTCGCAAGCGGGCCCGCCGCTACGTTTCCCCGCCGGACCTCCCGCGGAAACGGCAATCGCCCCCCGAATGCTTCGCGGGAGGCGACTGGTGTGTTGGCGATGATCGAGCGATGAGTCCCGCCGGACGCGTCCCAGGCTCGAGGCCGATCACTCATGGTTGCTCGACTCGTGACCCTCGGGCGGGATCTCCGTTGCCGCCCTTCGCAACAACGGCGTCCGTTCGAAGGTCCGTGGTCGACGCCCCGAGTGCCCCGGTGTGCCGCGTCACGGCTCATCCGAACCATAGGCCCGACCACCCGTGCTAGGCCATGGGCGGTATGTCCCGAATCGGCGCGGGCGGAGGTCCGGCGCAGCGGGGCACCGACCGAGGACCGAAGTACCCGGTTGCAGATTCCTTGCAGGCCTGTGATGAGCGGCGGCAAACCAGCGATTGACCGGCGGGTGATCGCCGGCCGGTAGGGTCCGGGTCTCCGCCGCACGCAGGGTCGGCCCGTGACCCGTCGGTCGACCAAGTGAAGGAGCGATGGACCGTGAACAAGGTCCTCCTGGCCGGCCGCCTGACGCGCGATCCCGAGATGCGCGCGCTGGCGAGCGGCAAGCACGTCACGCAGTTCAGCGTGGCCACCACCGAGTACGCGGGCAACGGCAAGGAACGGCCCGAGTTCCACAACGTCGTCACCTGGGACCGGCTCGCCGAGGTCTGCGGGCGCTACCTCGGCAAGGGCCAGCAGGTCGCGATCGAGGGCCGCCTCCAGACCCGGACCTGGGACGACGACAAGGGTCTCCGGCACTGGAAGACCGAGATCGTGGCCACGACGGTCGAGATGCTCAGCGGCCGCAAGAAGAAGGACTACGCCGCGGAGTCCTCCGCGGACCTCCTCGAAGGTGCGGCTTCCTCCGCAGGCGACGGCGACGCCGTGGCCGATCCCGACGAGGCACCGAGCGTCCCGGCCGACGAGCCGATTCCGGAGTCGATCGCCGCCTGATTCCGACCTCGCGCCTCTCCTTGCGCCCGGGCCGCGGCGGCCCGCCCCCCCCCCGGGCCGGGCGACGTGCACGGTGCGCCGGAGAGCGGCCGGCGCGGGGTGCCGGGTGGCGCCGCGGCCGACCCGG
>JBKKDM010000165.1:0-22504 GCA_046707905.1 Candidatus Limnocylindrales bacterium | reverse complement strand
CCGTCGGGGTTCGCACAGCTCTGCGAGCCAGTACACCACGCACCCCCGCAGTCCTCCACCGCAACGGCCGATCTCGTCGATCGTGCTATCGAGGAGTTCCGCGGCAACACTGATCACCCGCCCTTGACGGCGGACTGTCGCAGGACGAGCCGGCTGTTCTTCTTGAGGCCGGCCTCATCGACGGTCTGCGCCTCGTTGGTGATCTCGGTTCCCTTGTGGTCGAACAGGGCCAGCAGATGCTGGGCCTCGCTGATCGGGAACAGGGCGATGGCCCTCGTCAGCACCGACGAAATCGCCTCGTCGTCGCTGACGGTGAGCTCCTTCTCGATGCCGTTGTAGGTGATCTTGATGTCGAAAGGCTTGGGCTCCTTGGGCTTCGAGACCTTCGTGTCCGCCGAGTCGGTGTCGACCACTGTGACCGTCCTTGTCGCTGTGTCCGGGGCTCCCGCGAAACGGAGGCTGGTCGGATCCGCTCCCCGTCGCCGACCGCGGCCGAGAGGCTGAAACGAATCTATCACCCAACGACCGATATTGACAATACCAACCCCGACACCCATGATTCAGCCATAATACGGAGATGCGCTTTCGCCTCTCCGGACAGGAGGTCAGGTCGCTGTACTCGACCGGCAGCCCGGGTCGGTATCCCAGCGAGGTGATCACCGCCTTCTTCGGCACCCTCGAAGCAATCGAGGCGGCGCCGTCGATGGCCGACCTCGAGGCGCTGGCAAGCCTCGTCTGCGAAACACATCCCGATGGTCGCGTCTCGTTCGGCTTGCCATCCGGTTGGTGCCTGGACGCGGAGGTCGTCCCTGAGGATGAGGCGACGGTCCTGTCGATCGCGATGACCCGGGGCGCAGTGAAGGGAGGGCAGGGTGGCTGAGGATCCCGCGGTCCTATTGGGACCCGGATGGAGGATCAACGCGGAACTCACGGCCCGCGGGTGGAGCCAGAAGGATCTGGCGGCAGTGATCGGGCGACCGCTCCAGCTCGTCAACGAGATCATCAACACGAACAAGCAGATCACGCCAGAGACGGCTGTTCAGCTCTCCCAGGCATTCCCGGGGACATCGCCGGAGCTGTGGGCGAACCTCGAGGCGCTCTACCGCGTCCGTCTCGCGAAGAGGGCTCCGCCGAAGTCCGACGTCGAACGTCGAAGTCGCCTCTACGCGCTCGCACCGATTGGGGAGCTGATCAGCCGGGGTTGGATCAATCGATCACAGCACATCGACGACCTCGAGCAATCGGTCTGCGAGTTTCTTGGCATCGCCAACCTCGACGAGGATCCGCGGATGCCGGTCGTCAACTGGCAGCACACGAGCAACCGCGATCCCGAGAGCCGAGCGCAACGGGCCTGGATCAAACGGGTCGAGGCGCTCGTCCAGCCGCAACAGGTCGCGCGATTCGATTCCGAGTCGTTCAAGATCGCTGCGCCCGAATTGTTCGGCCTCGCCGCATCCTCCTCTGACGTGGTCCGGCTGCCGGCGGCGTTGAACGATCTCGGCGTCCGCTTCATCGTCGTTCGGCATCTGCCTCGGACCTACCTCGATGGTGCGGCCTTCCGAACCGTGGATGGCCCTGTCATCGCCCTGACGCTCCGCTTTGATCGCCTGGATCACTTCTGGTTCGCACTGGCGCACGAGGCCGCCCACACCGCCCGGGACGACGACGGCGTCCTTGACGCGCCGCCCGATCGGATCGACCGCAGCAAAGATCCCAAGGAGCGAGCCACAGACCTGCTCGCATCAAACTGGCTGATCGAGCCGAAGGCCTACGCAGCATTCAGACAGGCGACGGCCGATGTCCCGACTCGTGCCCAAGTCGAGGCGTTCGCAGAACGCATTGGGAGGCACCCATCGATCGTTGTCGGGCGCCTACAGCACGACGAGGTGATCACGTACGGACAGCACCGTTGGGCTCACACGGCGATTCGCTCCTACCTCGTTGACTGGACCGATCGATTTCGATCCGCGGCCTGAAGGGAGCCATCGGGGACTCGGTGAGGGTTAGGCCAGCGCCGCGAGGAGGATTGTGAGCGTCAGCGCCGGGATCAGAGGTGATCAAAGACGTCCCGCAGGGCCACTGACAGTCGTCGCTCCTCCACGCTTTCCCTGCACATCGTCGTGACTCGACGACCCGCTCCCGTCGCGTGGCGGACATCCACATCCGCCTGATTGACTCCGGTGCCAATCACACACACCCGGTGCAGAGATCCATGCGTTGCTCGAACTTGGGCCCAGCATCGAAGGTGACCGCTGTGAGGAGTCTGTCGTCGCCAGACATGCCCCACGACGCCCGGGCGGCCCAGATCCTCATGCATGTTTCGCCAGCCCGTATACCGATCGCTGGGCTGCAGCGCCATCGCCTTCTCGATGCGGTCCGCGAGGCGTCTCGAGATGTGGGGCGCGACGTCCCGCAGACGTGCGAACTTGCCCGTTGGAACAACAGCTCGCAACTCGTCGCGCGAGGCGGCCTCGAATGGCCATGCCCCCGTTAGCAGTCGATAAGCCGACACGCCCATCGAGTAGATGTCCGACGCGATCGTTCCCCGCCCTGTCGACCACATCTCCGGCGCAATCGTGAACGGGCTGCCATCGGCTGGCGCCGTCCCATCTGGTTCCAACTGATATGCCAGCCCAAAGTCCCCGAGAAGGGCGAATTCAGGGGTATCGAGGAAGATGTTGTCGGGTTTGATGTCGCGATGAAGGAGCCCGCGGTCGTGGCAGGCCCCTAGTCCCACCAGGGCTTGGCGAACCCAGCTCACCACGGTATCGGCTGGGAGTCCCGTGGGGTTTGCTTTGCGGAACCCCTCCGCCGATCCCATCGCGGCGATCCGGGAGGCGATGTAAGGGATATCGTCGAATGTGTCGGCGTTGTAGACGCGCAGGACGTGCTCGCCCTCGAGTGCTGTCAAGATCGTCGCTTCTCCGTATACGTGAATCGTCGACGACCCTGGCCGGAACGTCTTCAGGGCTACCCGCTGCTGCTGGTGTGTGTCGTGCGCCGTCCACACGTCATTCGCACCTTCGCCGAGTCGGTTGATGATCTCGTAGCGATTGGCGAACGTCTGCCCAATCATGAGATGAGTCTAAGGAGAGCAACGTGACGGTCTGGGGCATCGGAGCAAGGATCGAAAGTGGGAATCCCGTCGTGGTTGGCGTGGAGCTGTCGGGATCGCGATCCTCCCCAGTCGGCCGGCAAGTGTTCCTCCACCGGTGTGAGTCCACGGACCGAGCCCGTGCACTGATGCTCCTCGCGAACGATCTCGACCACGAGCTCGGCAAGCTTCCGCCGACGGTTGTTGTGGTCCGCGCGATGGATTGGTTTCAGGTGCGCCGCGAGAATGTGGCGAGGCCCCGGATCCAGGTCGAGGGTGTTCTGCTCGCGGTCGCCCGTCGCGCGGTCCCGATCGTAGTCGCGCATTCGGGCCGGGAGATCGGCGACCTGTGTGGCGTCTCGAAGCCCGAGATCGAAGCGGAGGCGATCCGACTGCTTGGCGACCTCGACCGGGACGCGGCAGTCGCCGGACTCGGCGCTCTCGAGCTCGCGGAGCGTGGTTGATCGTGCAGAGTTAAGAGGCGAGGGCCAGCTCCCGTAGCGCACGGATCTCGTCCCCAAGCTCCAACCGGCAGCTCGCGAGGCCGGACGGCTCGGCGATGACCGCGGCTCCAACGACTCGGTCCGCCCCTGCCGCGCGAGCCCTTCTCGCCGTGTTGGTCAGCTGCGCTCCCGACGCGAGTACGCCTTCAATTACGAGCATGGTCCCGTGAGCCCCGTTTTGCGCCCAGAGGGTGAGTGCGGGCGTTGCCATGCCCGCGACGAGCCCGGCGAGCTGATGTCCGAGCGGCGACGCACCTGTGACCATCCGTGCCCCTGTCGCGGCGGCGACGTCAGCGAGCTGCACGGTCACGCTCCGCAGCTGGTCTGGATCAGCCAACGACCCCTCGAGATCCCGCGCGGCCCGAAGGATGACGTCTATCCAGTCACCATCGGGGCCTGGGTGTTCGCCAAGGTCCGCGCGCCCCTCGTTCATGAGCCCTCTCAGCATGAGAAAAGTGATAGACCTGTGTTTATTACTCGTCTATCGTAGTCGGCTCCATGGATGAAAGCAATGTCGTCGTTAGTCCCGAAGCGAGACTGACCTCATGCGATGAGCAGGCAATCACGATCGGGCTCCCGGGGCCCCTGAACGAGCGGCTCGACAGGCTCGTTGAACTCGCGGACGCCGAGGGCGCGCGCACGAACCGAAAGGAGCTCGTTGCCGCTCTGGTTCTGGCAGCACCTGAATCGGCGGGCGAACTTGCGAGCGCGGTGATTGGGTATCGAAAGGCAAAAGCTCGAGACGCAGCAGTATCAGGCGACCTCGCCGCCGTGCTCCAGTTCCGACGACATCAGCCCGGTCCTCGACGGAGGACGGCGTCCAGCGGATAGCGCCGAAGTCCGGTCCCATCGGCCCTCACCTGCCAGGGATTTCTGGCCGGTTCCACGACTGGCGCCCGCGACCGGAGCGCCGCGTCGTTCACGATCGGAAATCACGGGTCGACGAGGGAAGCGGGCTCCGCGTTGGGGCCGAGCAGGACGAATGGTGCACTCTAGGACTTGGTCCCCTGATCCAGAGTCAGATGCCATCTGGACCTGCGATTCGCCGGTGCCTGAACGGAGCCCGAACCTCGTCCGGCCTCTGTTCCGGGATGAATCAGATGCCCATCCCAATTTGAGTCAGATGCCCATCCGCAAAACCGGACGAGTCTGATGCCCTATCGGGCGACCCCGAGTCTACCGTGACACGGCGTTCGACCTCCCCGCGGTTCCACGCTCCAGGCCTATGGGGTCGCGCCAGGCCGGTGAACCTTGGTCGCGGCATGCCCCCAGCGGCCTTGCGCAGAGGCGTTGCGGCCGGGCAATCGCCGATGGTGACCGGAAGCGTGGGGTGACTCGGACATGAACCGAGGACCCGATTCATCGCGGCTATGGTGCATCCCATGCCTGAGCACGTCATCTACATCCCCGAGCCCGATGTGCCCGACCTACGCATGCCGAGGTGGGCCGAGAAGCCGCTCGACTACTACCGGCGCTCGACCGCGCCCGAGGCCCACAAGGTCCGCAAGTTCCTCAACCGGACCCTCAATCACTTCGCGCCGAAGGTGGCGCGGGCCTACCTCGGAAAACTGCGCTCCGACTGGCGCTCGCACTACTTCGAACTCATTGTCGGCCGCTATCTGCAAGTGCTCGGCGCCGAGATCGTGCCGAACGCGCCGGGCTCGAACGGGACGGACGTGGACTTTCGAGCGACGTTTCCCGACGGCGTGGTCGTATCCGTCGAATGCGTCTCAAAGAAGTACAACGACGATGCCCAGCATGAGATCGACCGAAACCAGGAGATGGCGTACCTGCTAGACGAGGTGGGGCCGCACAAGTGGGCGATTTCGATTCGCGAGTTACCCAAGCCCACCACTGAGGGTGAGTTTCAGCCGTATGTACTGAAGGCGGCCGAGTTCTACGCCACCCTCCCCAGCGCCGTTGACGGGGCGCCGCACATCCCGTTCGAATGGAAGGGCGAGCACGGGCGCATTGCGCTTGAGGCTCTGCCGTTCCCGCGCGGAACAAAGGCCAATCACATGGGTCCCGCGGTCGGCTGGTGGGACAACTCCATCCTGCGCCTCAAGAACGCGCTCATCGACAGCCACAAGCGCCGGCAGGCTCGCGGCGCTTTCCCTCCCGTGTTCCTCGCGATCGACTGCCCGTTCAACGGTCCGGACGCCGAGGACTTCGACCAGGCCCTCTTCGGCGTCGAAACGGAGCACCGAGGGTTCGACATGCACGAGACGGTGGGCTACTCGTTCAACCCGACAGGAATGCTCGTGTCGGACAGGGACGTCCCATTTGCCGGCGTCCTCGCATTCCTTGGCATGCGGCTGACGGAAGCGGCGGACCCCGTGCTCTACCTCAACCCATACCAGCGTTGGAAACTCCCGGTTGCGCTCGCAGATCACGAGACGCGGGTGTGGACATCGCGCATTGATCGCACTCCGGCCACACGCGAGCCGGTCATCAATACGCTCGGTTTCACCGAGTATCCCGTCGAGGACGACACCTAGCCGTGCGCGTTCGCACCGGGCGACTTGGCGCCCTGCCCCGCCGACAGCGGTGAGCCAAGGACCGGGCCAGCGGCGGGCACCAACCGCGTCAGAACGGACGGCGCCGGTCCACGATCCTGAAGGTCGCCAGGATGAAGACCAGTCCGAAGGCCCCGAAAGCTGCGATTTCCGTCATGACCCAAGCCGGGTAGTCGGGGGAATGCACGCCGATGGCGACCACTTGGACTTCGTCTCTCATCCAAGTCTCTGGGTCAACGCCGGCCGGGGCAAACGTGCGCGGGTCAATGCAGAAGCCGCAGCCTTCCCGACCGACTTCCGAACCATCGGGCAGCCGGTAGAACGAGCCGACGAACCGTCCGCCGTCGTACCAGCCGTTGTACCAGGACGGGACGTTGATCTCGTGTGCGCTGTTTGCGACCCACGCGGCCAGCAAGCCCTGCCCGCCAGCCCACAGGAACAGGGAGAGCAGCGCGCTCAACATGACCGTCGGGAGCATTCGTCCGGACCACGCCCCGACGGCGAGGGCGAGCCCGAACGCGGCGAGACCTCTGAAGATCACCCCCGGGCCATGCAGTCCAGCGCTGTCAAAGGCCGGCCGGCCAAGCTGCCAGGGAACGCGACCGGCAGCGAGGATCTCCGACGTGATTGCGGCGAAGGTGAGCACCGCCACCAGGATCGCGAGGATCGGGAGCAGGCGACCCAAGAGCCAGCGCCGCCGCGATCCAGACAGCGCCCAGACCGTGGGCGCCGTCCCGCCCTCGATCTCGCGGCCGACCAATCCAACCCCAAGCAGGAGTCCAACCGCGATCGGCAAGATCTGCATCGCGGTCATGACAAGACCGGCCTCATCGATGTCCTGCCTGAGGAACTTGTCTCGGATTTCCTCGCACCAGACGGCGTCGTAGGGGATGGTCTCGTAGAGCCACGGCGTCAGGCATTCGACCGGAGCGCCGATGGCATCGAGGCGGGCTCGGACGACGAGCGCTGTGATGCCGATGACGGCGACGAAGAGGACGCAGGACCAGACTTCGAAACGCTGGATGCGGACCGCGAGCCGGAAGAGCGTGGGCATCAGGCGGCCGTCCGAGCGGCGCTAGCGGCGGCGAGATAGCCCAGCACGACGTCGTCGAGCGACGCGTCACCCGTGCCCGGGCGCCGCACCAATGACATCCGTCTCCCGGTCAGGCCGGTATACGTGGCGACCAGATCGGCTGGCGCGATGTCGTCTGTCGCCGCCACGACTGCGTGTCCTGCGGAAGCGTCCTCGATCGAGCCGTGAAACATGACGGCTCCCGGAGCAAGGACGATCAAGGAGTCGCTCACTGCGGCCAGGTCCCCGATGATGTGGGAGGCCAGCAGGACGGTCGCGCCATCCCTGCGAACGGCCTCGCGCAAGGTGCCAAGGAAGGCCAGTCGCGCCAAAGGGTCGAGACGCGCAACCGGCTCGTCGAGCATGAGGACGGGCGCGCGCGTTCCCAACGCAAGCGAGAGCGCCACTTGGGCCTGCTGCCCGCCTGAGAGCTCCCTCGTCGGCACTGTTCGGGCGATCCCCTGGACCGCGAGGCGTTCGCCAGCGGCCTCCAGATCAAATCCGGGCCGTAGAGCCGCGGCCAGCTCCAAATGCTCGTCCGCCGTCAGCTGGTCGTAGAGGCCCGCGTCCTGGCCGACATAGCCCATGCGCCCGAGTGCTTGGGCGCGGTTACGAGCAGGGTCGATCCCGTCGACTGTGACGAACCCTGCCGTCGGACGCTCAAAGCCAAGGAAGCAACGGATGAGCGTGGACTTGCCGGCGCCATTCGGACCTACGAGGGCTGTGATTCCGCCCGTCGTGATGTCGAGGTCGATCTTGTCCAGCGCTGGCGGCCGGCCGCGTCGATAGCGCTTGCTGAGGCCCTTGGCGCGCAATGCTGTCGGCGAGGGCATTCCGGCGTCATTCATCGCGGCACATGATCGAGGGCCTTTGCCGCAGCCGGGTCCCGGGCCATCCCGACCATCTGATGTAGGGATTTCCCCCCATCGAATCGCGCCCGACCACTGCTACCGTCGAGGTGATGCCGAATCGCTGGCGGTGGTCCGCCCTGGCAATGTTGGCCGCCTACATCGGCATCGGCGTCGCGAGCTGGTTGCGCACCGATGCCGGCTCTGGCACTGGCCCTTCGGGCGGGGCCCTCATCCTCGCGCTCTGGGCCGCGATCGGCATTCTCTGGATCGTCTTCGCCCGCCCAAACCTGTTCGGTCTCACGTCGCCGGACGTCGGGCCGTGGCTCGCGCTCTCGCTGGCCGCTCCGCTCGCGCTCGTTCCGCTTCGCGACCTGTCGTGGCCGTCGGCCCTCCCGCTCGTCGCGCTCTGGCCCCTGGCAATCCTTCCACTCGGAATCGCCCTTGCAGGAACGGAGTCTCGCGCCTCGGGCTCCCTTGTCGCTGGCGCCCTCACCGTCCTCGCCATCACGGCCGGATATGCGGACTACGTCGACGGCTCCACCGCCGGGACCCTCGTCACAGTGATGGTGGCCGCCTTGACTGGGATCACATTAGGACCCGCCCTCAGCGCGGCCCATCGCCGATCCGCCGTGGATCCGTCCCAGGCCGGCCAAGTGCTTCTCGGCCTCGCACCGATCGCCGGCTCGTTCGTGCTCGCCGGGCCTGCGCCCTCGCTCGTCGCCCTCGCCGCCGGGCTGTCTGTGATCGCGCTCCGGCATCGGGCAACGCTCCGGCAGCTCACAGGCACCACGAGACGCGCTGTCAAACAGCGGGACCTCGCGATCTCCGCCGTCGAGGGTGAACGGCGACGTCTGGCGGCCCAAATCCATGACGGCCCCCTGCAGTCGCTCCTGCTCCTGGGTCAACAATTGGAAACTCAGGAGCAGCGCGACCTGGCCGCCAGCGCGCGCGCCATCGCCATCGAGCTCCGTGACGTGGCTGGTGAACTGCGCCTGCCTCTTCTCGACGACCTCGGACTTGGGCCTGCCCTCGACTGGCTGGCGGAGCGCGCTCAGCGGATGTCCGGGGTGACCGTCACGGTCGACTACGAAGGCCTGCATCGACCGCCTCCGGAGGTGGAGCTGGCGACCTTTCGGATTGCCCAGGAGGCCGTGGCGAACGCCATCCGTCACGGCGAACCGCCGATCGCTATCACCTACCGGACAACGGGGGAGCATTTGAGCCTGTCGGTGGACGATGCGGGCAGCGGCTTTCAGCGGGGCAACGCACGTCGCTCGGGCAGCCACGGGCTCCTGAACATGACGCAGCGAGCCGAGCAGATCGGGGCCCGCCTCGAGCTCGTCGCTCGGTCGGATCGAGGCACTCATGTGGGGGTCGAATGGCCGGCGACCGCGTGATCCGCGTCGCCGTCGTCGACGACCATCCGGTTTTCCGGGACGGCACAGCTGCCGTTCTCGGCCGTGAGGCAGGGATCGAAGTCGTCGCCGTGGGCGGCACCCTCGAGGAAGCGCGGTCAATTGTCGCGGCGACCGATGCACCGGACGTCCTCATTCTCGACGTCCGCCTCGGCGATGAGAACGGCCTCGAGTTGCTCGGTAGCCATCGGGACACCGCCGTGATCATGTTCAGCGCCTATGACTATCCGCAGTACCACCATGCCGCACTGCGCTCGGGCGCTGCTGGATTCGTCGCCAAGAGCGTGGAGACGCGCGAGCTGATCAACGCGGTTCGAGCCGCTGCGGCGGGCAGGCTCGTCTTCGAGCGTCAGGTCGAGCCGCCTCCGCCGGTCCTGACGCCGCGCGAAGCCGACGTCGTACGGCTGGTCGCCGATGGTCGAACCAACGAAGAGGTGGGCCTGGCGCTTGGGGTGACCAGCAAGACGGTCGAGGCACATCTCGGTCGCATCTTCGAACGAACCGGCATCCAGACGCGAACCGAGCTCGCCGCCCGTGCCATGCGCGAGGCCTGGCTGGACCGTCCCGCGACACGAACGGGGGCAGGGTGATCGCCGAGTCGCACGCGTTCTCCGGCCCGTTGCTGGAGACGCACGGCCTGACCAAGCGCTACAGGCGAACCGTGGCCGTGCGCGACTTGTCGGTCAGGATCCCGGTCGGCGGCATCACCGCTCTACTCGGTCCGAACGGAGCCGGCAAGTCGACCCTCCTCAAGATGTGCATCGGCTTCGAACGGCCGACCGCGGGCAGGCTCACCGTGCTTGGCATCGACCCCGTCAGGCGGCGACGCGACGCCCTGAAGGTGCTCGGCTACGTCCCACAAGCGCCGGCCCTCTACCGGGACATGCCGGTCGAGGATCACCTTCGGCTGTGCCGGGCTCTGCGGCCAGCCTTCGACATCGCGCATGCCCGGGAGCGCCTCATCGCCCTCGGCATCTCGCCTACTGCCAAGGCCGGACAACTGAGCGGGGGCGAACAGGCCCAAGTCACCCTCGCCATCGCTCTCGGGACGCGGGCGCCACTCCTCCTGCTCGACGAACCGCTCGCCAGCCTCGATCCGCTTGCACGACGGGAGTTCCTCGAGGTCGCCTCGGATGCCGCCAAAGGCGGCGACGTGAGCATCGTGCTGTCATCGCATGTGATCTCCGAGATCGAATCCGTGGCCGACCGCTTGCTCGTCCTCGGCGAGGGCCGAGTGCTGTTCGAGGACTCGGTTGCAGACTCGCTCAGCCAGCACCGCATCCTCGACGGCGACGCAGCGATCGATGGCCTCGACGTCGTGTCGAGGTTTCCCGGGCCGGGCAATGCCCGTCATCACCTGGTTCGATCGACCGATCCAACCGTCGGACGGCCGGGGTCGCTGGAGGAGGTCGTGATCGGCTATCTCGCCCTTGGACGACGCGCGCCATGAGGACCTTGCTCGCCTCGCTAAGGCCGCTCCGAACCGAGCTCCTCGGTGTGGCCGGCCTGACCGCTTTGCTCCTCCTCGCCGCTGGCGGCATCGCCGCGCGCCTGCTCACCTACGGGATCCCGGCAGAGTGCTTCGAGCTCGTGAACGGCGAATCGACCTGCCCGACGTATCTGCACGCCGTCTACGAGTACCAGTCGTTCGCCGGGAATTTCGGCGGCTCGATCGCGGTCTTCGCGACCATGCTGCCGGCAATCGCGGGGGTGATCCTCGGCATCGCAGCCGTTGCCAAGGAGCTGGATCAGCGCACCGCCGTCCTGGCTTGGTCCGTCGACGCCTCACGCCGGCATTGGCTGCTGCAGCGCGTGATTCCGCTCCTCGGGGTGATCGTGGTGCTGGGCCTGGGGAGCCCGCAACTGGTCGCGGCGCTGATGCGCTTGGCTAGTCCAGGGCAGGATCTCGTGGCGGTACAGGACTTCGATTCCATGGCCGAAGTGGGCCTCAGCCCGCTGGCGGCGGGAGTCTCAGCCTTCGGGATCTCCATCGTGATCGGCGCGATGCTGGGACGTCTTCTGCCGGGTCTCCTCGCGGCCGCTGCATTCATCGTCTTTGCCAGCTTGCTGATCCAGCAGGGCAATGGCAGGTTGATGTCGGGCGAGAGCCTGGTCGCCGAGATCGGGCAGGCCGGGCCGGGCCACCAGCTCGACTCCGTCCTGCGCACCCCCGACGGCCGCGTCATTGGCTGGGGCGAGGCATTTCCAGACTATGCCGATATCAACACTGGCCTACTGCTCCCCGGCGTCACCGAGATGGTCCGCTACGTCCCGATCGAGATCTACCCGCAGGTGGCTGCCCGGTATGTGCTCTTCCACCTGCTCGTCGGCTTCGTAGCGCTGACCTTGGCCTTCGCCGTCGTCGAGCGGCGCAGTCCGTAGCTGGGATGGAGTGGCGGCAGGCATGACCCACGTGACCTTGGGCGCCGTCTTCTCCGACGACGAGGTCGCTCGCTTGTATCGCCATCGAGCGCCCTATCCCGGCGCGGTGCTGGAGACGCTGCGCGGTCTGTTGGTGGCGCCTCGGACGATCCTTGATATCGGCGCCGGCACCGGGGCACTAGCCCGACACATGGCTAGCTTCGCCGAGCGCGTGGACGCCGTCGATCCGTCGGAGGCGATGATCCGCGAGGGCCAACGCCTGCCGGGTGGTGCGGACGAGGGGCTCAACTGGATGGCTGAGCGCCTCGAAGATGCGCCACTGTCGCCGCCCTACGGTCTCATCACGGCAGGGGCGAGCCTGCATTGGCTTGACCTCGATGTCGCCCTGCCGCGGCTTCATGACGCCCTCGCTCCGGACGCGGTGATGGCCGTGGCCGACACGGACATCATCCACGGTCCGTATCGACCGGAGCTCCTCGAAATCATCCGTGCGTATTCCGAGGTCGAGAACCACACGGAGACCCCGGACCTCATGGGAGAGCTCCATGCTGCCGGCCGGTTCGCGATTGAAGGCCGGCAGCGCACCGAACCCATGCCCTTCGAGCAATCGATCGATGACTACCTCGGAATGCTCCACAGCACCAGCACGCTGGCTCGGGTCCGCCTCGGCAATCGTGCGCCGCGCTTCGACACGGAAATCCGGGCCATGTTTGAGCGCCACAACCTTGAAGTCGTTCGGTTCGACGTCGTGGGTCTCGTGGTATGGGGACGACCGACATAGCCCGGTTCCGTGGCCGACGAACGGGACTCGTCGGGGCGGCGGCCGTGATCGTCGTGGCGGTGGCCGGCGTGCTTGCTCTCAGTTGCCCGCCCAGGAACAGCCCGGACATGGACCTCGCCGCGCGTCTGCCCTACGAGATGGGCGGCGACCTCCAGTTCCAGCGAAGGGCCGGCGCCCACGTCGTCGATGGAGTCATCGTCACCGCGACGACGGACATTGCCTTCGCGTCGGCCCACGCGGACATCTCCCGGGTCGACGGCGGCATCGAGATCATCGATGTGACCGACCCTAGGGCGCCGAAGAAGCTGGCCCGCATCCCATGCCCCGGCTACCAGTCCGACGTGGCCATCTACCAGAACCTGCTGCTGCAGACCCTCGATCACCCGCGGTCGAATGTCGGGTGCGATCCGGATTGGCTGCGGGCGACGGGATCCGACGGTATCGACGAAGCGGGGATCGGCGGTGTTCGCATCTACGACGTGACCGATCCAGCACGTCCCAACCTTGTTCATTTCGAGCCGGTTCTCGGTGCATTTGGCGATGGAGTGCACGACGTGACTGTCCTGCCTTGGGCTGGGATCGCCTACCTCGCCCGGCTCGATGGTCGACTGGGCATCATCGATCTCAACGACCCCGCCTTCGCCGCCACTGCGCTCGATGTTGCCGACATCTCGCCCGAGATGAAGACCAGCTGCCACGACATCGGGCTCGACCCGGTTCGCCTCCTGGCGTTCTGCCCGGCAAATGAAGACGAGACGTACATCCTCAACGTCAAAGACCCGAAGCACCCGGCCTACCTCGGGAGGATCGTGAATGCCGCCCTCTCGAGACATCACGGGGCCCTGATGGCACCCGACGGCACGACGCTAGTCCTGCAATCGGAGTTCGACCATCCCGCTCAGACAGCGAGCGAGGCCCCCGCCGGTCTCTGGCTCTACGACCTCACGGACCCCGCCAACCCGGTGACCCTTGGCTCGTGGGCACCGACATCATGCAACCCGTCGGAGCAGGCGGAGCGAGCCTGCTCAAGTCACTGGTTCAACTTCATCCCTGGGACAACGCGCTTGGTGGCGTCGTGGCGCCAAGAGGGCATCTTCGTCGTCGACTACACCGATCCGTCTGCCCCCGCAGAGGCGCTGCACTTCCGGCCCGGCAGCGCACTCACCGGCTTGGGGGGCACGCAAACCGACTTCTGGAGTGCGTATTTCTGGCATGGCTACCTATACGGCAGCGCCAATCGGGCGGAGGGCGGGCTCTACGTCTTGGGCCACGCCAGCATCACCGACATCGAACCGTCGGCCTACGACGAAGGCACGAGCTGGGGTCGCTGGACGTCAAACCCCGATGGTGTCGAGTGAAATCGCCGTCAGGGAGCCAAGTGAACCTCACGCCCGGAGGCGGTCGGGCGTCATCAGCAGGATGAAGACTCAGATTTGGCTGTTGATCGTTACCGCCGCCGTGCTCGTCGGGGCCTGCCAGCTAGCCGAGCGCCAATGGGCGATCACCGTATACAACAACGACAGTGTCGTGCCGGTGCGAATCCGCATCACCACCGCAAGCGCCACCTCGGAATGGATACTCCGCCCGCAGCAGATTGAGGTTCTCCTCCGCGGGCCTGGTCGACTCGGCGGAACCGTGTCCGTCGTGGATTCCGACACATGCCAAGCGATCGCCACGGCATCCTTTGATTCCGCCCCAGGCATGCTCGTCATAGTCGATCGCGGTGTGACCGGGGCTGGTCCTTGGGAGATCACGGCCGAACCCGAGGATCCGAATCTGGAAGCACCCGTCATGGCGGTCCTTCCAGCTTGCACGACGTGAGTTTCGGTGGCGATCGTCCCGAGCGGGAAGGGCGTCTCGTGATCAGGGCGATGGCTCTTGCCTTGGCGGTCCTACCTGTCCTAGCTGGCTGCGGCTTCCTCCCCGGTGGTTCCACTCCTCGCGAAGACGATCCGAACGCGACTCCGCCGACGGCCCCAGAGGCTGCGGTCGTGTGGTCGTCGCTCGACTGGCAGGGCGTGTCGTTCGACCAGCCAGCGAAGGTCGCGGGCGAGCAATGGGATCAGGCGACGGCCGTGGCCGCAGGTCATGGCGGCTTCGTCGCGGTCGGCAGCAACAGCGACGTGATGGGTTACGTCGGTCGTATTTGGCGGTCTGCAGACGCGCTCGATTGGCGGTTCATCGAGAGCCCCCTCTTGCGCGACCTGGAACTCGTCGACGTAGCAGCAGGCGTCGATGGATTCGTGGCGATCGGCACGAGGAACGTCGCAAACTCGATTGATGACCCAGTGACTTCAATTCTGACTTCGACCGACGGCGGCGCGTGGATTGAGGCTGATGCCATCGCGGGCGCATGGGCAGCAGACGTTGCGGTCGGACCCCAAGGATTCCTGATCATCGTCCAATCCGCGCTGGGCGACACGACCAGCCTGCTCATGTCGCCGGATGGATCTTCGTGGACGCAAGTGCCCGCCGGGGATGTGGCAGCTGGCGCCTGGATATCGGGCGTAGCGTGGGCGAATGATTCGTGGCTCGCCGCCGGCTCTGTGGGAGCTCGCGCCGCGGTTTGGCGGTCGTCTGATGGCACGACGTGGGCTGAGGAGCCACTCCCGGCCGCCGAGCCGATCGAGGGACTGATGGATGTCTCTGCCTATGACGTCGTGCCCGGGCGGTGGGCCACGATAGTGCTTGGCGTCGAACGAGCCCCCTCCTGTGCCGAGGATGACGACTGGTGCCCGAAGTACCAAACCGGCTGGTCCTGGACTGCCCAGACTGGCTGGGCGCGTCTACCAAAGTCGACTTGGTTTCTGAACCGTGGCTGCTGTGTTGACCTCTACCCCGCGGGTCCTGCGGGATTTCTGTACTACCTCAGCTCGGACGCGATGCTTTCGGCGGACGGCTGGGCATGGACCCCAGTGAGGGAGTCCGGGACGTCCGAGGCATTTGCAAGCGACATCGTGGTTACGGAGGATCGTGTAGTCGGCGTAGGGTGGGGGTCCGGACCCGACCTTACAGGCTGGTTCGGGAGCGCCCTTGTCAGCCCGTGAGGCGCTTTACGTTGGTTGAGTCGTCCGCGTAAACGGCTGCGTCTCGCACGTACTCATGGGCGGACGGCATGTAGCAAATGGCGCCTCCGTCAAGGTCACGCGACCACGCTGCCTGAAGTCAAAGGGCTCTCGAGGTACCCACGTGGGAGCCGGTCGACGCCCATTGATCGCCCACCTGAGCGAGCGGGAATCACTTGAGCGAACCGGGATACCGTTAGCGAAGTGCCTGACGAATGCTTCACCTGCGCTGTGAACTCCGGGCGGATCGAGCCGCCAGGCGGCGTCATCTATGAGGACGAGTCCTGGGTCGCGGAACACGGTGTTGACCGCCTGGTCAGAGGCTACGTGGTCCTCAAACCCAAGCGCCACGTTCACGAGACAGCAGACCTCTTGCCCGATGAAGCCACGGCCCTGGGCCCCGCCTTGAGCACGTTGCTCTCTGCGATGAGAACTGCTTTGGAGCCCGAGCGCATCTACGTCTGCTCGTTTGCTGAGACCGTCCACCACCTCCACTTCCACCTGATCCCGCGTTATGCCGATATGCCGGGTCTCGGGCCCCACCTCGTTCCGGCGCTGTTCGAAGAGCGCTGGGGCTGCACGCCCGAGGAAGCGGAGTTGGCCGCCGCCGACATTCGCGCAGCTCTGGAGAATGGGCGTCGCTCCGATGCGCCCTAATGGATCAGGCCCGATCTCACGGGTAGCCGTCGCCGCGGCTTTTCTCGTTGCCGCCTGCAATGTGCTGGCCCCAGCCGGCACGAAGGGGACTATGCCGCCGCCCGGGGCGAACGGGGCGGTGGACCCGAGCGCGGTGCCCGACTTCGTGGCCGTCGCCGGCCCTGCCGGTATCGCTGGCTATGTATCTAAGGAGGCCGTCCTCGCCCCCACGGATCGAAGCTGGCCCGTCTACGGCGACGACCTGCGGACGATCGTCGGCCAGCTCGTTCCGGGCCGCGGCTTCGTCCCCGCGGGCGTCGATCCCGGCTCTGTTCCCACGTTCCGAGTTGACGTTGCCCCTGTTCAGCCGGGCCATACGGCGTCGCAGGGCGTCGTCCATGTGTACGTCCGCAATGGCGCGTCGGTCGATGTCTGGATCGCAGTAGTCACTCTTGGCCAGGTACAGCCGGGTGGGGCAGGCTTTCCAGGTAGCGGATACATCGGCATCGCGTGCCTACAGGTGCCCGAGGGATCACAGCTGGTGATTCTCGACCGCCCTCCGGGAGAGCTTGGCGCGTCGGCGCGACGCATCCTGAAGATAGGAGGGACATCGTCCCCAGACGACTTCTGGGTCGACGTGGCACCTAATGGCCTACTCCAAACCGGGACAGGAACCCCGGGATGGTGGGCCGACGAGCCGCCATGTTGAGCTCCGATCTCGAGGCGATCGGGCGATGACGAGGATCACCTATCGGGCTGGACCTCGGGATGGCCTTCGCATGGCGGCAAGACCGCTGGGTCTCCGCCCGGCGGCGTCGAATCACCAGGTGTTGCGGTGACCACCATCTTCTGCCCGTGCCCCGGGTCCCCAGCACCGGTCGTCCCGGAGCCAAAGTAGAACCCCTGCTCAGTGCGGATCTCGACCTTGTTGACGTGGAACTGGGTCGCAATCGCATGTCCGCAGGCGGGAACGTCGAGCCGGCGCCCGTCCTGATCGAGGAGGAAGATCGGATCGAGGGTGCGGTTCCAGACCTCGAGCTGGACGACGAGGTCCTTGGGCGGATGGACCAAGGCGTTGAGGCCGGTGCAGCCGGACAGCGCGAAGAGCAGGGCCCCTGCGGCAGCGCATCGCAGGAGGTAAGTCACTCGGATCGAAATCTGTAGCGGGCCCGCGCGGTCGAGTGTCACCCCGACGCCTGCGATCGGAAGGCAGACCAATCCGGAATGGGCCTGCTCAGGAGCCACGTTCCTGCGATCGCCAGCAGCGGCAGGACGGCGAGGGCGGCGAGGATCTCGGGCACCGGCACCACCAGATGCGCCCCGCGACTTGCCAACAGGCCCCAGACCGGTAGGAGTCCGGCCGGAACGGCAAGCCCGCCCCCGAGCAGCGCGATCACCCCGGCACGGGAGGCGGCGATCCGGCGGCGCATCCGGGGATCGGCCCCGATCGCCAGCAGGGTTCGCTGCTCCGGACGAGACTCGGCCTCGCCGAGGGCGACAGCGATCCCGGTCACGCTCAAGGCGAAGAGCAGGGCACCGGCGATCATGACCAGGCGAATCAGGTAGGCGCCGCGGTCGGACGGGAGCGAACCGTACGTATGGGTATCCGGATAGCCGGCAGCGAACGAGGCGGCCTTGCCCAGATCGTCGTCCGTCACCGGATGACCGAGACGGATGAGGTAGCGATCCGAGGGCGCCGCATCCGACCGCCCGGGCTCGAGTCCGAGCTGCTCGAAGGTCGCCTCTGAAAGAAGGGCACGTGGAAGCTCGTCGCTGAACAGCCCGGTTGCGAAGACGCTCGCCGGCAGGACAACGCGGTCGAGGTCTTCGAATTCAGGTCTGCTGACAATGTGCACGGTGGCCTTGTCGGCGCTGAACGATTCTTCGGAGAGGAAGACAACCTTGCCCGCCTCGAGGTCAGACCACGCCGCCTCCACCCCTAGGGCTTTGGCCAACTCAGCGTTCACCACCGCTAGGTAGGCGGTCGTATGAGGGATCTCCGGGTTATCTGTATCGCCCGGCGCGATCCATGCTCCCCGATCGTCGTTGCCGACCCCGTACATCGGCCCACTCGCGATGGCACCAAGGGCAGCTGCGGCGTCCGGCCCTGCCTCGGCAAATCCCGGGCCTTGGATGATCAGCTGGTCGGCAAAGAGCGATGGCTGATAGCGCGCCCGGTTGCTCGCCTCGACGCTGACTTGGTAGCTCGACAAGGCGACGGTTGCCGCGAAGGCCGCGAGCAGGGCGGTCACGATCGGACCGTTGCGTGAGCGTGCGCGTGCCAGGTCGCGCAGGGCGATGCGGCTGGCGACCGGCAGGCGCGCGGACGGCCGCTCGAGCCGACCCAGCAGCCACGGGCTACAGGCGCCAAAGCCGAGCGTGCCAAGAACGGCACCCGCGAAGAGCATCAGGGTGCTGGTCGATGTATCGGAGGTGTTGAGCCGAAGGAGGGCACCAAAGGAGGTGAGGCCAAACCCGGTGGCCACGAGGATCACGCCGAACACGAGGCCGCGCGTCGAGGAGCTCGTCGGTGGCCGCCGGCCCGACAACGCCGCGAGGACCGGCATCCGCCCAGCGCTCCACGCGGGCACCACCGCAGCCACAAGGGCAGCGATCATGCCCATGGCCGCGCCGATAACCAGAACGACCAGATCAGGCGAGATCAAGGGATTGCGCTGACCCGTCAGCTCGTCAAGGAAGGGCGATAGGGCGAAGGCGCCCGCGATACCAACCACAACGCCTACGACCGCACCGAGCCCGCCGAGGACGAGCGCCTCCGCGAGCACGCTACCGGCGAGGTGACGCGGCTGCGCTCCAGTCGCGGCCAGGATGCCGAGCTCGCGCTGGCGACGTCGGATGCCAACGCCAAATGCGGCGGCCGCGACGAGGGCCGCGTTCACAAGAGCCAGGCCGCCGAGCACGATCGTCGCCGCGCCGACGGCATTGCCAGCCGTGATGGCGTAGCCGCGAGGCGTGACGATGAAGGCCGGTGAGGTAGAGCCATCGCCAGTGGGCGCTTCGCCCTGAACCTCCACCGGCAGGCCCAGATCAAGGATGGAGGGGTCTACGCCGGGCGGGAGCTTGACGAGCCATTCGCCAGTCTCCGAGGCCTCGGCTAGATCGGCCAGCCACGGGCCTGCGTACACGAGCCGGTCCTTAAGGCGCAGGGGGTCTTCAATCAGACCGACGATCGTCTGGGAACCGAGCTCGGCCATCTTGATCTGGCCCCCGATGGGGACGCCGGTCAGACGCATCACCTCGGCAGAGACAGCGACCTCGCCCTCCAGTTTCGGCATGCGGCCATCGCGAAGCGTGAGCATCGCGTGGGCCAAGCCGCCGGGGTCGTATGACGTGAGGCCAACTTCGACGTTCAGCCCCGGGAGGGCGAGCTTGTCCGAAATGCGCAGCAACGGCTCCACCGTGGTTCCGGCCGGAACTCGCTCGCGAAGCAGCTCGCCGGTACCGCCTTCGCCGGCGAAGACCTCGAAATCGGCGTCGCCCATCCGCGCAACGACCGTTCTCTCTGCCGTGGGCGTGATGGTCTTCATGAGCGTGGTCACGCCCACCATCCCCGCCACCGGGAGCATCACTAGGACGACGACGAGCAGGCTCCGCCACAGGCTCCGCCGGACGTTTCGGCGGGCGAGGCGAAGGAGTGCGAGCGCTGGCGCTCGGCTCATGCCGCCCCCGTCGAGACCGGATGCGCCACGGCCAGATCCTGGCTCGAAGGGCCGCGCGACTCGTCCACAACCCGCCCGTCACGCAGGAAGACAACGCGATCCGCCCAAGCGGCATGCGCTGCGTCATGGGTGACGAGGATGGCGGTTCCCCCGCCGTCGCAATGAGCCCGCAGAAGGCGCATCACCGATTCGCCGGTCATCGAGTCAAGCGCACCGGTTGGTTCGTCCGCCAGCAGGATGCGCCGGCCGCCGACCATGGCTCGAGCAATGGCGACGCGTTGCTGCTCGCCTCCGGAGAGATCGTCCGGGAAGCGGTCCGACAACCCCTCCAAGCCGACTGCCCGCAGGGCAGATTCCGCCTCGGCACGAGCCTCGGACAGGCTGCGGCCATCTAGCTCGAGCGGCAGGGAGGCGTTCTCGCGCGCGGTCAGGCCGGCGAGAAGGTTGAGGTCTTGGAACACGTACCCGACCGTGCGGCGCCGCAGGACGGCGAGCTTCTTGGCGTCGAGCCGACCAACGTCGACCCCCTCGACGAGCACGCGGCCGCTCGTGGCGCGATCGAGCCCGCCCACGAGGGACAGCAGCGTTGTCTTGCCAGAACCGCTCGGGCCCATGACGGCCACGAGCTCACCCGTTCCCACTGCCAAGCTGGTTGGATGCAAGGCGACGACCTCGGTGTGGCCACTGCCGAATGAGCGGGCGGCACCATCGAGCTCGACCACTGGCGTGTCCGTCATCGCACGTCCTCCCGAGTCCTGATGCTGCGAATGCGGGCGTCGCAGGCATCCAGCCAGCGAACCTCGGCTTCGGTTCGGAAGATGAGGGCGTCGAGCATCATCAGGAACGCCACCTCGCTCTCCGGATCAGCTTTAGCCTTTCGGCGCGTGTAGGCCTGGAGTTGTTCCACTGACGCCCGCCGCTGCCGCTGCAGCAGGTCAGTCACGTCGACGTCGCCGGCAGCAACCGCGAGCAGGACCTTGATGGTCAGTTCGTCGCGGGCCGGGCCCTCGGGCATGACCGGCGTGGTGAACCAGTCCTCGAGTTGCTGGCGCCCGGCGGCCGTTATCCGGAAATCACGGCGATCATCAGCGCCGTCGGCCTCAAGTTCCTCCACCAAGCCATCGCGCTCGAGCCGCTGGAGGGTCGTGTAGACCTGTCCGATGTTCAGCAGCCAAGATCCACCCGTCCGGCGTTCGAATGCGGTCTTGAGCTGATAGCCATGGGTCGGCGCTTCGGCCAGCAACGCCAAGAGCCCGTACCGAACTGACACTCTGCCCTCCTGGAGGAGCCCCTACATTCGCGGCGGCGGTCCAGCATACATACTCGGTATGCACTCTTCAAGCCCTACGAGGCGAGCCTATTTCGCTCGCCTCAGCTTTTTGATCCGGCAAGTAGTCGGCACACTCACCCGTTGTGGCCATCCGCTGGCCTCATACCGGGTGACGACCAAGCTCAAGGAGACCGACCTGGCCGACGAGTCGCTGGTCGCCGGGCTACGCGAGCGGAAGGTCCACGCCCTCGGGCGGCTTCTTGACGTGCACGGAGCAGAGATCCAAGCGGTGGCCTACCTGATCCTTCGGAACGAGCGCGATGCCGAGGAAACCCTCGCGGACACCCTGATGGTGGCGTGGCGCAAGATCGGGTCGCTGCGGGACGAAAGCCGGCTTCGACCTTGGCTCCTCACCACGGCCACGCGGCTGGCCCTGCGGCGCCGGCGCGGGTTCCGGCCTCGAGTGGTCAGCCTCGATCTCGTGCCTGATCTGCCGGGGCACGACCCGTCACCCATCGACCGTCTCGCGCTGCAGGAAGCGATCAATGCCCTACCTCCAAAGATGCGCGCGGTGCTTGCGCTGCACGACGTCGCCGACCTCTCGCTCGCCGAGGTCGCGCTCGCGCTCGGGCGGAGTGAGAACACGATCAAGACGCAGCTCCGCGAGGCCCGGACGCGAATTCGGCGGGAGCTTGGGACCGGGAGCGAGTCATGAGCGACGAATCGGACTTCGAGTTGCGCCGCGCAATCCGCGACGAGGCATACCGACTTCCGCTCCGCCTCACAGCGACCACCCTCAAGGCTCGACTAGAGGCCGAGGACGCGGGGCGGCGATCCAGCCGCTCCTGGTTCGCCGTCGGCCTGCCAGTCGCTGGGCTCGCACTCGTGCTTTCGATCGTGGCCTTCGGGCTGATCTCTACACCCCAAGGCGGTCCGAATCAGACTCCAGCCCCGAGTGACGCGTGCGACGAGTCTCCGGCGACTCTTCATGGCAGTTGGTGGGTCGAGATGGGTGGGCCAAATGCGTTCTTCAACATCGAGCCCGGCACACGCCTGTCGAGCGAGGACGGCACGTGGCTGCTCTTCACCCGCTTCGATCCCGATGCGGGGTCTGACGAGGTGTCGATCGAGGCGAGGCTGCTCGGCTCGGACGAGCGCATCGTGGGCCGCCTGAACAGCCGTGTCGAGCCGAGCGGCATCTATCGATTCGACGAGCCCGCGCCATCGCTGCCCGGCGGT
>JBKKDM010000164.1:0-46678 GCA_046707905.1 Candidatus Limnocylindrales bacterium | reverse complement strand
TCGCCCCGCACAGCGAGCACGCGATCGCCCGGACCCACGGGCAATTCGGCCGCCATCGCAGCGGCGCTGCTCCGGCTCGGTTGGAAGTCGACGTCAATCCCTTCGCGTTCCAAGTCACGCCGAGTCGTTGACCCGATCGCTGCGACGCGGGACGCCTCGAACGGCGTGAAGACTCGCTCCGCGGCTTTCAGCATCGCCCGCGCCCCGTTCGTGCTCGAGATGACCACCCAGGCGTAATGACCGAGGTGGCGGGCTGCGTCGTCGAGATCGCCCCCCGCCGGTTCGAACTCGATCGCGATCGCCGGAACTGGGATGGGATCGAGGCCCGCGTCGCGCAGCGCCGACACGAGATCATCAGCTTGGTCGGCAGCTCGCGTGACGAGAACGCGGGCAGCACTCGGGCGCCGGGATTCCGGTCCGGGTGCGATGGCAGTCGCTCGAACGCGACCCCCCGAATCGATCTCGGCCGCGAGCCCGCGGCCGAGATCTTCACCGGACGAAACAGGCCCGTGACGGCGCGCGATCGTGGTCCGGGTGCCGCTCGGGCTGGCGTAGCCCACAATTAGCTCGAGCTCCTCCCCGAGGACGGTAGCCAGAGCGCCGACCGGGGCCCGACAGCCGCCGCCGGATGCCGAAAGGAACGCGCGCTCGGCCTCGACAGCCAGACGAGTGGGCCGATGGTCGATGGTCGCGGTCACCTCGAGCATCCGCTCGTCCCCGGATCGGACCTGGAGAGCGATGGCACCCTGGCCTGGGGCCGGCGGCACAACGTCGGGCTCGAGTCGCTCGGCGATCCGGTCACCAAGGCCCATGCGGTCCAGTCCCGCGCACGCGAGCACGAGTGCATCGGTCTCGCCGGCATCGAGCCGGCGGAGGCGCGTGTCGACGTTTCCGTGAAGAGGGTGAACGACAAGATCCGGTCGCCGCGCGAGCAGGAACCCTGTCCGCCGCGGGCTGTCCGTCCCGACGCGACAACCCGAAGGCAGATCGGCAAGCCGTCTCTCCTTCGCCTCGTTCCCGACGACGAGGGCGTCACGCGGGTCGGCGCGCGGCAGGTAGGCAGCGATCTTCAGCCGCGGATCCTGGTCGGTCGGGATGTCCTTGGCGCTGTGGACGGCCATATCCACCGTACCGTCCAGCAAGGCAGTCTCGATCGCGGCGACGAAGGCACCCTCGCCCCACGCGGTGTCCGGAGCCCGGCGGTCGCCGGCGGTCTCGATGATGACGACCCGGCTGGCCTGGCCCTCGTGCTGGAGGGCCTCGTAGACGAGCCGCGCCTGGGCTAACGCCAGCACGCTGCCTCTGGATCCGATCGCCATCTCCGGGCCGCTCACAGGGCGAAGATGTCGCGGATCGCTCGCCCGTCACGTCCGTCGGCGTCCCGACCGAGGCGCTCGAGCGGTTCGCGCAGCAGTCGCTCGGCGAGATGTCGGGTCATCCGCTCGATCGCGTCGCGTGCCTCGGGTCCGAGATCCGGGAACCGCCGCCAGAGCGCCGCGAGCTCCGCCTCCCGTTCATGATCGGCGCGTCTCACAAGGGCCTCGGCAGCCGCACGCCCGTCGCGTCCCTTCAGCCAAGCCATCAACTCCGCCGTCGACCGGTCGACCAGCGCGTCAAGCCGAGCAGCCAAGCCGTCGTACGCCGCGGCACCGACGTCGGTGAGGGCGAGAGCATCGGCCGTGATGAGGCGCGCACCGAGGATGTCGGTAAGCACTGCGGGCACGGCGGCAGGTACCGAAAGATCGACGACGACGGTTGCACTCATGGCCAAGGCGTCGATCGCCGCGGCTCCGATCGGCCATGGTCCGGCGAGCGCGACGATGACGCCGGCAAAGGCGCCGAGACCCGCGCCGGGGTCGAACGCCTCGACTCGAGCGCCGGACGAGGCGGCAAGCGTCTCTGCTCCGTCGGCGGATCGGTTCGCGATGGCAACCGTAGCTCCCGAGGTGACCGCGGCCCTGGCCGCCAGGCGTCCCATTCGGCCCGCACCGACGACGAGGACATCACGACCCCGGATCGGGCCAACCTGCTCTTCGATAGACGCGAGGGCGACATCCGCGAGCGAGCGCGGCGGCCCGTGGCGCCATGAGCGGGCCCGACGGCCCGCGTGCAGCGCCAGTGCGAAGAGGCGTTCGAGCGTCGGGTCAAGCGAGTCGGCGTGGCGGGCAGCGTCGACCGAGGTCCGAATCTGGTGCAGGATCTGGTCTTCACCGACGACCACGGAATCGCGACCCACCGCGACGGTCATGGCGTGGTGAACCGCCTCCTCGCCAATCAGCGCCCGGCCACCCACAGGCATCGCCGCTGCGAGGCTCTCCGCTTCGCCCATGCTGGTGAAGTAGCCCTCCACCCGGTGGCAGGTCTGCAGCCTGAGCGCTCTACCGGCCAGCGCTCGCCCGAGAACCGATGCGAATCGCTCGCGTTCGATCGCCGGGACGTCACGCGCATGGGTCACGAGCGCGACCACCGGGTCGGACGCCGTTCCGTTCACGCCTCGCGGGTCCTGTCGATCAATCGACCGACCGACTGCCTCCGACTGCCCGCACCGGGTGCGAGGCCGTGGCCATTCATCGTCGCCAGCAGCAACTCGTCCATCGCTCGCTCGGCTGTCTCAAGTAAATCGGTCGTCTCGGCCGTATCGAACCCACGCCTGCGGGCCGCGACCGCCAGCTCGTGATGGAACGGGGCGCGAAAGCGGAGGAAGCCCTCGACCGTCTGGTTCAACGACAGTCCAAGTCTCGCGGCGACGGCGCCGTACTCGGCGGCCGAGCTGGACGCTTCCTTGAGATGGTGAGCGGCCGCCTCGGGCTGGGTAGAGTCGAGGTGTTGGAGCAGACTGGCGGCGAGGACGTGACCTCGCTCGCGGAAGAGGAGGCGCTGCTCGTCGCTGAGGGCCAAGACCCACGGCAGCTCCGGCGCTGCCTCGCGGCTCGCCCGACGATATGTCCGGGCGATTCGGCTCGGCGACAGGCCGGGGCCCCCGATGGATGGGCGCCGCGATCGATCAGCCGGGAGGAGCCGATCGAGGGCCGAGCGAGAGAACCGCCGGTGGCCGCCAGGCGTGGTGAACACGCGCAGGCGGCCCGCATCGCTCCAACGGCGCAAGGTGGCGGGCGAGACGCCGAGCACGCGGCTAGCCTCGGAAAGGCCCATCCAATCCGGGTCGCGGGACGCCGAGCGACTCATGAAACCTACACAAATCTATCAGAACGTAGCCGACTCGCTCACTGTAGCACTCTTGAGATTCGACGCACAAGCGCCGGTGGCTCGAGGCATGGGAAGCGAGCCAACCGCCGTTGCGGTCTATTCGCCGCCGAGGCGTTCGAACCGCCCTACGCGCTCGCCCCCGTTGTGAAACCGGACCCGGCATTGGCCGAGGCGATGATCGATGGGCGCCTGGAGGGTCTCGTCCTGAAGGATCGGAGGTCCCGGTATCTGGACGGGTCGCGGGTTGGATGGTCGAAGGTGAAGGATCGGAGCTGGTACGAGCCAGAGTCCTGGCGGTTCGACCGGCGCTAGCGATGCGACGGCCCGGCGCGGACGTAGTCTCTTAAGCCGAGCGCTCACCTTCTCTTGAGGCTCGCTGCTCGGAGGAAGCTGGGAGCGACTGATGGAGTCCAACAGTCTCTATGACAGGCTCGGCGGCATCTACGCGATTGCCGCGGTCGTCAACCACTTCAGCGATGCGATCATCGAGAACGCGGCCGTTGGTAAGCTCTCCCAGAACCCGGCGCTGCGTGAATGGAGCGTTGAGCAGCCCGACCGGCTTCCGGCACTCAAGTTCATGCGCACCCTGTGGGTCGCGAGTGTCGCCGGCGGACCCTTCCAGTACACGGCCACGAAGCCGGGCGCGACGCTCGTCGGCTTGGAGGAGGCCCATCGAGACCTCAAGATCTCGTCAGCGGAGTTCGATGAGGTAGCGGCAGAGCTGGGCCGCACCCTTGACGTCTTCAAGGTCCCGGAGCGGGAGAGGGGGGAGGTCCTAGCTGCCTTCGCTGCTCATAGGGGCGAGGTAACCGAAGGATCTACCGAACGCGCCGCGTAGACGAGGGCGGGTCATGACTAACGCCCGCGAGGCAGCCTGGGACGCCGTCCACGACGCCCTGCCGGCGCGCTGGACCGTCTGTCAAACGAGTAGGCATGAAACGCCTCGCGGTGATTTTGCCGCGAGGCGTTTTCGAGGAGCCGCGTTGGTTACGAGGTTTAGCGCATGGCCTTGCACTGCGAGCCAACCTGCTGCGGATCGCGGCAGTTGCCGCGTCGCTCGAAGGTACCGCTCGCGACGTCGACAGCAGCTCCGTCCTTAACGACCGCCATCCCGAAGCCAGGCAGGAACAGCTGCTGCGCGGAGCAGGTGAAGGTCCCCGCCGCGTCGGCCGTGCCGGTGCAGATCAACGTGTCCCCACTCGCCCCGCGGACGAAGAAGCTGTAGGTCGCGTCGGGCTCCAAGTTGGAGACGGTGATGCTGCCGTTGAACTTGCCCGTGCCCTCGGAGTAGTTGACGATCGCGACGCCCGAGGCATCCGGGTCGCCGATAACGGTCAGCTCAGCCCTGTTATTGCCGTTGTGGGCGCCGAGCGCGGTGCCCGCGAACAGCGCGGCTCCCAACAGTCCGATCGTGATGACGCCGAGGAGTCTTCGAATCACTTGCAGTTACCTCCGGTGGTTGTGACCTGGTCACTCGCTCCTACGCAGGCAGCCACCGCAGGGATCATCGTCCCGAGGGAATTCAGCCGATTGGATGGTTCTGTAATGATTGCCACGATCCGCGCTGACCAGCGGTGCCCGTCGACAAAGGCGTCCACGCGGGCCGCGGAGCGGAACCGAACCTAGGCCGGCCAGTCCAGCGGCGGCGGGCGACGGGCGCCGTAACATGCCCGCCGGGGTGCCGATGAAGCTCACGCGGACGATCCATGCTCCGCCGCACGCGGTCTTCGAGCTGTACTGCGACCCCGCGCGGTTACCCGACTGGCAGCCCGGTGCGAAGGCGCTGCTTGAGCTGACTGGCCCGCTCGACGAACCCGGGACAACCTACGTCCTCAACCAGCCGGGTCCGCGGCTGCGAATTGAGGTCCTCCGCGTTGAGGCACCGTGGCTGCATCAGCAGATCGCGACCTTCGGGCCGTTCGCCTGGATCGGCACGGCCACCTTCCAGCCGCGACCTGACGGCACCACGGAATTCGCGTTCCAGTACTCCCGACCGCCCGCGGCAGCGTGGTATTGGCTCCCGCTGATGGCGATCCTCGCGTCGTTCTTCGGTCGGGCCGAGTTCGACCGTCTGAAGCGGCTCGCGGAGCGGCTGCACTAGGCTCGTCATGGCCCCCGCTCCGGGCCGTCGCGGTCGATCCCGCCGTCACTTTCACCACCATGAAAATGATGTGAGGCCAGCGCCAGCGGCGGGCTACCGGGGCCGCTCGTTTGGAGCAGGTGATTTAGCCCGATTAAGCGTGCGCTCACGTTCAGGAGCGCTACGTTTCGGTCCGGGGTCTTAAAAGTCCCTGCTCTGCCACTGAGCTACGGGCCCGGCCGGGACGCTACCACGTACATTGGTGGCTATGCCGCTGATCGAGATCCGCATGCTGCCTCGAGCCGATGTCGATCGAGCAGCCATCACTCGCGCGCTGGCCACCGCTGTGGCGGCCGCCATACCGTGCCGGGTCGAAGCGGTTTGGACCACGTGGCAGACCATCGACGGGCCGTTTGCCCGCGGCTCCGAGATCAGCGCCGTCGAAACGGGGAACGCCTTCGGCCCGACCGTCCACGTGTATCACCATCGAACTCCCGAGCAGGTCGAGCGCGTGGTCGAGGCGATCGAGTCGGTGCTGTCCCGGGAGTTGCACGCTGATCGGGACCAGGTCTTCGTGACGACCCAGCCAGTCGCAATCGACGACCCGACGCTGCCTCCGCGATGAAGCTCTTCCTGGCGATGCTGGTCGGCGGCCTGGGTGCCCTCTTCGCCCTTTCCCGCGTCGGGAGAATCGATGGCTGCGTCCATCAGCCTTGCGTCACGCGTCCGGAGGGTCAGCCGGCGGCCTTCTTCACGAGCTGGGCGATCAGCTTCTCGCCGGCGGGCGTGAGCTTCTCGATCGCGTAGGACGTCGCCCAGAAGTCGCCGTCGTCGAGGGCCGCCTGCTCCTCGAACCCGAAGGTCGCGTAGCGGCCGTTGAACTTCGACGCTGCCTTGAAGAAGCAGACGACCTTGCCGTCCTTCGTGTAGGCCGGCATCCCGTACCAGGTCCGCGATGCGAGCTCCGGGGCGTTGGCCTTGACGATCGCGTGGATCTTCTCGGCGATGACCCGGTCAGGGCCGGGCATGTCCTTGATCTTGGCGAGGACGTCGTTCTCGCCTTCCGCCGCCGCGTCCTTGCCGCGCTTCTTGGCGGTCTTGAGCTCCTTGGCATGCTCCTTCATGGCCGAGATCTCGTCGTCGGTCCACTTCCCGGACGTGTCGTTGAGGTCGATCTGGGTACTGCTCGCGGTCTTGGCTGCCATCGAAGACTCTCCAGTGTGTCGTTTTGCTTGATTGGTTCGAGGCCATCGTATGCAGCCATCGCCACGGAGGCTTCTCCGAAACTGCTGACTGCGCGACGCTGTCCAGGTTGCGTGGCGGCCCAGCATTTTCCCGCGGGAGGCGTCCAGCTAGACCTCAGGCCGCGTCCGCCACCCAGAGGCGCGGGTCGCCGTTGCCCAGATCCGTGATGCCGGCAGACTCGAGTGCCCCGAGGACGAGCAGCCTGCGATGCGCAGCGAACGTCAGCACGTGGGCGATGAGCCCGCCGTAGGTGAAGACCTCGGGCTTCGCGCCGAAGGCATCGATGAAGGTCTCGTCGAGTCGACCGCCCTCAACGACGCGCCGGACCTCGGCCAGGAACGCCGGCCCGGCGACGTCGAGCCGCGCCCGCATGTCCGACACCGCCTCGTGGGCCTCGACATCCATGTCGTAGCCGCGCCCGGCGATCACGTTCTGCCACATGTCCATCTGGCCCACGAGGCGCGAGAGCAGGCGGCGCGTCGTCGCGCCAGGGTCGAGCGGCTCGACCGACAGCTCGATCGGCCGATCCAGGGTCGAAGCGTCGAGCGTCGCCGCCCGATCGACCATCTCGCCGACGAGCCAGAGGTGGTGCTCGACCATTCGCACGAGCAGGTTCATCGTCGTCTCCTCGCTGGTCGCGGGCAGCCGGATGCCGCCCGGTGGGTGGAAGTGGACGTCGTTCGGTGCGGCGAGCTGGATCTGCTGGGGCCGCGCGCGCCAGGCCGACGGCGCGACGCCGTAGGCCCGCTGGAAGGCGCGGGTGAACGCCTCGTTGGACGAGTAGCCGGCGTCGACGGCGAGACGGAGGATCCCGTCGCTGGACGTCGCCAGCTGGTAGGCGGCTCGCTCGAGCAGGATTCGCCGCCGGAACGCGGCCGGTGGCTCGCCCGCCGTCGCGCTGATCACCCGATCGAAGTGCGACCGCGAGAGGGAGTGCCGGCCCGCGCGGTCCTCGGCGCTCGAGTCATGGTCGTCGAGATCGGCGGCCAGGTCGTCGATGAAGGCCAGGAACGTGTCGGGCTGCGGGTTCATGGCGATATCGTGGCCGGTCGCTGCGGTCGCCCGCTTGATCGCCCTTGCGGAAGGTCGTGCGCCGAGGGGCTAGCCGTAGACCTCGGGGTTGACGGGGGTCGGGAGGCGGTCGCCGCGGATCCCGGCGAGCAGGTTTGCGGCGGCCATCGAGGCCATCTTGCCGCGGGTCGCACGCGAGGCCGAGGCGATATGGGGCACCACGAGGCAGTTGTCGAGGCCGACGAGCGGATGATCCGCGGGCAGCGGCTCGGGGTCGGTGACGTCGAGGGCGGCCGCCGCGATCGTGCCGTCGCGGAGCGCTTCGACCAGGGCCATTGAATCGACCACCGGTCCGCGTGACGTGTTCACGAGCACGGCCGTCGGCTTCATCCAGCCGAGGCGCTCGGCGTTGATGAGGCCCTTCGTCTCCGGGCTGAGGACCGTGTGGAGCGAGACGAAGTCCGACTCGCCCAGGAGCCCCTCGAGGGTCATGTACGTGGCGTCGAACTCGGCCTCGACCGACTTCGGCACGCGCTGGAGGTCGTGGTAGACGATCCGCATCCCGAAGCCCTTCGCGCGTCGAGCGACCGCCTGCCCGATCCGCCCGAACCCGACGATCCCGATCGTCGCGCCGTGGACGTCCGGACCCATGAGGAGCATCGGCCCCCAGGTCTTCCACTTGCCGTCGCGGACGTAGCGGTTGCCCTCGACCAAGCGCCGCGCGGAGGCCATGAGGAGGGCCCACGCAAGATCGGCGGTCGTCTCAGTCAGGACGCCGGGCGTGTTACCGACCGGGAGCCGGCGGCGCGTGCAGGCCGGGACGTCGATGTTGTCGAACCCGACGGCGAAGTTCGAGACTACCTTCAGCTGCGGGCCGGCCCGATCGAGGAGCTCGTCGTCGACCCGGTCGGTGAGGAGGGTCAGGATCCCGTCGCAGCCTTCGACGGCGGAAAGGAGCTGGTCGCGCGGCGGCGGCAGCTCGTCCTCCCAGATCGTCGCATCGGTTGCCTCGCGGACGCGAGCGAGCCCCTCCTCGGGGATGACGCGCGAGACGAAGACCTTGGGCTTGGCCACGCGTCGCTCAGGCGGGCGTCGCGGCGCCGGAGCCAGCGGCCCCGGAGGCCGCTCCGGCACCCGAGGCCACGAACGACCGGATGCGCCGCAGGGCCTCCGTGAGGTTCTCGCGGGAGTTGGCATACGAGACCCGGATGTGGTTGCCACCGACGCCGCCGAAGGCCGTGCCCGCCAGCACGCACACCCCGGCCTCGTAGAGCAGCCGGTCGGCGAGCTCCTGGCCGGTCATGCCGGTCTCGGAGATGTCGGGGAAGACGTAGAACGCGCCCTGCGGGCGGAGGCAGTCGAAGCCCGGGATCTCGTTGAGCCCGTCAACGACGAGATCGCGACGGGCGCGGAACTCGGCGACCATCGCATCGACCTCGGTCTGGGGCCCGCGAAGCGCCTCGATCGCGCCCGCCTGGGCGAACGCCGTCACCCCGGAGATCGTGTTGATGATCAGCTGCGAGTACGCCTGCACAAGCCAGTCCGGAACCACGGCGTAGCCCATCCGCCAGCCGGTCATCGCGTAGGTCTTCGAGAAGCCGTCGAGGGTGATCGTCCGCTCGGCCATGCCGTCGAGCGAGGCGATCGAGACGTGCTCCGCGCCGTCGTACAGGATCCGCGCGTAGATCTCGTCCGACATGACCACGAGATCATGGCGCTGGGCGAGCTCGGCGATCCGCTCGATGTCGCCGCGCGTCAGGACGCCACCCGTGGGGTTCGCCGGCGAGTTCAGGCACAGCAGCTTCGTTCGCGGCGTGATCAGCGACGCGAGCTCGTCGACGTCGAGGCGGAAGTCGTTCGACTGGCGGATCGGGATCGGGATCGGCGTACCGCCGACGAAGCGGGTGATCGACTCGTAGATCGGGTAGCCCGGGTCGGGGACGATGACCTCGTCCCCAGGGTCGACCAGGGCCATGATCGCGTAGACCATCACGCCCTTGCCGCCGACGGTCACGAAGACGTTCTCGGGCTTCGCGGTGAACCCGCGCCGGGCGGTCGTGTCGTCGGCGATCGCCGCGCGCAGATCGGGGAGGCCCGCGTAGGGCGGGTAGTGGGTCAGGCCCTCGTCGAGGGCCTTCTTGGCTGCCTCGCGCACGTTCGCCGGGGTGTCGAAGTCCGGCTCGCCGATCTGGAGGTAGACGATGTCCTTGCCGGTCGCCGCGAGCGCCCGCGCCCGCGCGGAGACCTCGAAGGCCGTTTCCGTCCCGATCGAATCCATCCTGGCAGCGGTCTTCATGGCCTACAGCATAGGGTCGCCTAAAATGGCGAGGTGACGCGCTACTACGCGATCGATGAGGCCAACGCCCGCGTGCCCGAGGTGGAGCGAATCCTCATCGCCCTGCGCGACCAACGGGAGGAGCTCATCGCCCTCCGCGACCGCGTGGTCGCCGCATCCCCGCCCGACGACGAGACGCCGACGCCCGGCGCCGCCGAGAAGGTCCGCCTCCTGCGCCTCGGGATGCAGGGCCTCATCGACCAGATGCAGGCGGGCGTGGCGCGCCTGGTCGAGATGGACATCACACTGCGCGACATCTCGTCGGGGCTGATCGACTTTCCGGCGCTCTTCAGCGGCCGCCCGATCTGGCTCTGCTGGCGCCTCGGAGAGGAGGCGGTCGAGCACTGGCACCCGCACGACGAGGGCTTTGACTCGCGCCGCCCGCTCGGCGAGCTGCCCAGCGGCCTCGGACGCGGCTCCGGCACTCCCGCGGCCTAGCGGCCCCGCGCCGTGGCCGCGAGGGCACGAACGATCCTGCAGGGTGGGCGTGCCAAGGCCTATCGACCGATCCCAGAAGGTGACCGCCGGGCCGCGCTGGCCGCGGGGCTCGAGGCTTACGAGCGGGGCGACTGGTTCCTGGCCCACGAGCTGCTGGAGCCGGCGTGGATGGGCACCGAGGACCTCGCCGAGCGGGAGCTGCTCCAGGGCCTGATCAAGCTCGCCGCGGCGTTCGTCCACGGCGCCCGATCGAATCCCGCGGGAGTGGCAAAGAACCTGCGCGGGGCGCGCGATCGGCTCGTGGCCGGTCGGGCGGCCGGGTCGCACCTGGGCGTGGACGTGGACGGGCTGATCAAACGGTTGGATGACTGGCTGGCCTCGCCGGGGGGCCCGGCGATCGAGATCCCGCGAATGCCGGCGCCGGGCGAGCCGGGAGCCGTCCGCTAGGCGGGTGGCGGGACCTGCGCTTCTCTGCGGATCTTCCGGCGCTCCCACCAGCGGCGGAGCGTTTCCTTGTGGTTGAACGCCCAGCCGATCGCGACGAGGATCACGAAGTTGCCTGTCCCGACCCCCGCCGCGGCGAGGTAGCCGAGCTGCTGGCCGATCTCCCCGCCGATCTGGAGCCCGGGCACGACCACCCCGACGAGGCCGAGCTGGAAGAACGGCTCCTCGGGAGCGAGGCTGGCCCGGTACGAGCTTGTCAGGGCACCGGAGCCCGCGTCGCCGCCGAGCAGGAAGACGTTCGAGCCGCTGACCACGACCGCCGCGTTCTCGAGACCCTGCGGCAGGTCAGTCGCGTCGAGGTGGCGCCAGCCGCCGGGCAGGTTGCCCGTCGCGTCCGGGAGGGCCCAGTAGAGCTCGCGCTTGGCTGACGTGCCGTCCGTCCCACCCACGATGTACAGGGCGCCGTTCGCCGCGAACCCGCTGGCGGCGGTTCGCGCGCCCGGCAGGTTGAAGGCATCCTGGACCGCCCATTCGCCGACGGCCTCGCCGGAGTCAACCTCGCCAGAGGGCGCCGGCGACGGGCTCGGGGCCACGCCGCCGCCCTCCTCGTCCTCCGTCGCGATCTCGCCGAACTGGGCGCGCTGGACGCCACCGACCGCGCCGTTCGCGCCGGAGCCGCCATAGACCCAGAGGAACGTGCCCTCGAGGGCGATGTCCGCGTCGGCAACCGGAAACGCCAGCGCCGGCTGCTCCGTGAATTCGGTCAGCAGGCCTTCGGCATCGAGCGTCGACTTCCAGACGGTCGAAGTCGGCTGGCCGTCGGCCCCGCGTCCGCCGGCGACGATCAGCCCGTCGGCGACCGCGACCACGGCCGCGCCGGAGCGAGGCTCCGGGAGCGTGATGTCCGCCTCCTCGGCATCCTGCAGCGGCGCCCAGGCCCCGAGCTCGCTCGTGTCCGGGTCCAGGCCGATGGACCAGACCGTGTCGGTCGGGGCGCCGTCGGGCCCGACGCCGCCCACGAGGTAGGCCGTGCCGCTGAGGGTCGTGATCCCGGCGTCCGCGCGGCCCTCCGGGAGCGCCGGGCCCTCGGCCCATCCGCTGATCGCGGCCCCATCGATTGCGGCCACGTAGGTCGTCGCAAAGGGTTCGGCGCCATCCGCGCCGTCGATCCCGCCGATGTAGAGGACGTTCTTGCCGAGCTGGACGCCGGCGCCGTTTGTCCGCGCCGCGGGCAATGCCGCGCCGGAGCCCGTTTCGGTCCAGGGAATGATGGCGCCCGCCGGGACCGGGCAGGGCATCCCGTTGCCGTTCTCCGGTGGGCAGAGGTTGACCGGCGACCAGCCGAGGATCCCGAGATCGAGCGTCCGGGAGACGACGAAGTAGTAGGCCCGGTCCGGGATATAGCCGAGCGCCATGATGATCACGAGGAGCCAGAACGTGGCCTTCGTGAGGGCCCAGCCCCAGCCCTCGCTGTCGAACAGGCCGAACAGCGCGCGGCGATGGACGGGTCGACCGGCGGGCAGCGCCTTGGCCATCGCTACTCGACCGTCAGGGTGCCGGTCATCTGCGGGATCGGGTGCACCGAGCAGATGAAGGTGTACGTCCCTGCGTCGAGGGCCGTGTAGCTGTAGTTGGCTTCGGCAGGCCCGGTGATGGGGCTCTGGTCCTGGAGCGGCGGGGTCGTGGCGGGATCTGACCGAATGTCGATATCGTGGGACTGGCCGTCGTCGGTGTTGTTGAACCGGATGACGAAGGCTGTGTTCGCGTCGACGGTGAGCTCGGTCTTGTCGAAGGCGAGGACGCCGCCGATTCCGAGCTCGAGGACCGGCGCGTTGGGATCGGTCGAGGCCGGGGGCCCCGGCGTCTCATCGGTGCGGCTGTGGCATTCCGGAACCGGCGTCGCGCTGGGCTCCGGCTTGAAGGCCTCGTCGCGCCAGCCCTTGAACGTCTCGATGTTACCGTCCGCATCCACGATCGGCTCGTTCAGCTCCGGGTCGCGCTTCTGGTACTCCTGCGTGGAGGGCGCGCGAATGAACGCGATCAGGTCCTCGATCTGAACGTAGTTCAACGGTCCGCCGTTCTCCTCGGCCCAGACCGGCATTAGCGACTTGGGGTTGCCACAGACGTACCGGCCACCGGCGACCAGGACGTTGTGGAGGTACTGCTCGTTCAGGTGCGCGAAGAGCTTCATCTGGTCGTTCAGCGACGGGCCGACGCCACCCTCACCGTTCACGCCGTGGCAGCGCGCGCAGTTGGCCTGGTAGAGGTTGTAGCCGCGCTCCACGGCCGTCACCTGCTGGAGCTCATCCTGGGCCTCGAGCCGAGGCTTGGTGAGCTCTAAGGGCAGGCCCAGCTCGTAGAAGTAGTAGACCATCACGAAGAGGGCGACGATGACGAGCCCGAGGAACGCGACCCACCGAGCGTCGCCCGACTGGCGGACGATCTTCGCGGCGCGCTCCGAGGTCAGCCCGGCGATCGCGCGGGTCTGGCGGGGCGCGGTGAAGCGCTCGACGGGCCGGGTCGGGACGTCCTCCCCGGACGGGCGGCGCGCGGGCAGCGGCCGCTCCGGCCGGCCGTCGGGCCGGTCGCCTGGCTGGTCGGTCATATGCAGCCGGTGGGGGTTCGAGGCGGGATGATCCCGGGCTGGCCCACCGCCACAGGGAGCGGGCCGAGCGTGACCTTCGACGTGTCGATCGTCAGCTTCCCGTCAGCGGCGACCGTGATCGAGAAACGGTCCATACCCCGCGGCGCCGGGCCATACGCCGCGCCGGCCGCCTTGATCCCGAGGCGGTCGTAGCGTGAGCCGTGGCAGGGGCACTCGAGCCAGAAGTTCTTGAGGCACGGGTTGGGCTTGCAGCCGAGGTGCGGGCAACGCTGATAGAGCGCGCGCACGTTCAACGCGGTGCCGTCGCCTTCCTCGTCCGCGCCGGGCACGAACTCCTGCCGGGCCGGGTCGACGAGCACGATATACGCCCGGGCCTGCTGGTAGTACACCGGGAAGCCCGTGGAGAACGGCAGCGTCCCGGCGGCTGCCTTCACGTCGTCGATGGTCCCGATCTCGATCTCGCCGCCGAAGCCGCCACGCGAGTTGGGCCACAGGAAGCCGATGGAGCCGGCGGCGACCTCGGTGATCCAGAGCAGCGCCGCGCCGCCGATGGAGCGGCGGAGGAGGGTCCGGCGCGAGATCCCCTGGACCGGGTCCTGGCGCAGGGAGCGCAGGGCCTGCGGCGTGAGTGCCTGGGGCTTGTCCGCGGGGGCGAGGTGGTAGTTGCTCATCAGGCGATCACAGTGCGAAGTGGAGGCCGTTGGTGAAGTTGTCGAAGAACGGCAGGTACGGGGTCACGAGCGAATAGCCGGGTCCCCGGAAGAACACCGCGACGAACGTGACCATGAGGCCGAGGCCACACAGGAGCGTGAACAGCATGACCGCGGTCTTGCGCTCGGCCGGGCGCTTGGCTTCGATGTTGCCGCGGTCGATGTACGGCAGGACGATCGCGCCGACGAGGATGTACAGGAACGGCACGAGCACCCCCGAGATGACGGGGTGGAAGTAGGCGAGCAGCTCCTGGAGTCCCAGCAGGTACCACGGCGCCTTCGCGACCGGCGGCGTCACGTTGCCGTTGGCCAGCTCCTCGAGGGGCGCGTTGATGAACAGGCCCATCAGGAGTAGGAAGATGCTCATCACGATCGCGGCCAGGAACTCGATCGACAGCAGGTGCGGCCAGGTCATGACCGTGTCGTCGGGCTCCTTCTGGACCCGGACCACGGCGTCCTGCTTGACCATCGCGAGCAGCCGGTAGGGCCGCGCGGACATCGGGACGCGCTGCTTATCGATCTCCGTCCGTCGAGTCGGGTCGACGGGCAGGACGACGCGCGTCTCCTGCTTCTCGTCCGTCGGTCGATCAGCCATCGATCAGCACCTGCGCGTCGGGGCCGCTAGGGGCGGCCGAACGAAGGCGACGACGAGCACCCGCAGCGAGCGCACGTCCGTGCGTGAGCGAGGGCGCGCAGGCGGCAACGCACGGGCGGTCGTTCATAGCGGCCCCGAGATGCCGCCGTCTTTGCGGATGCGCCAGAAGTGCACCGCGAGGAAGATCGCTGTCACGAGAGGGAGAAGCATGATGTGCAGGACGTAGAACCGAAGCAACGTATTTTGTCCGACCTCGAAGCCGCCGAAGATGAGCGCCTGGATCGGCGTGTTGATGACCGGCGTGTAGCTGGCCATGTTCAGGCCGATGGTGATGGCCCAGTAGCTGATCTGATCCCACGGCAGCAGGTAGCCGGTGAACGACAGGGCGATCGTCATCAACAGCAGGATCACGCCGACGACCCAGTTGAACTCCCGCGGCGGCTTATAGGCCCCGTGGTAGAAGACCCGCATCATGTGGAGGAACACGAAGAAGACCATCAGGTGGGCGCCCCACCGATGGATGTTCCGCGTCAGCAGGCCGAAGGCGACGCTCGCCTGGATGTTCAGGATGTCGGTGTAGGCGTTCGTCGTCGACGGGATGTAGAAGAACATCAGGTAGACGCCGGTGACGGTCAGCACGAGGAACAGGAAGAACGACAGCCCGCCCAGGCAGAACGTGTAGGCGAACTTGACGGCGTGCTGCCGGACGCGCACCGGGTGGAGGTGCAGGAAGACGTTGTTCATGACCGCGTACGCGCGCGAGCGCTCGTCGGTCGGGTAGGGATTCCGGAACAGCGACCGCCAGGCGGAACTCCGGCGGATGGCGTTGTCCACCCGCTCCAGGAAGCTCAACGGGCCATTCCTCCTGCGACGCCGGTCGTCCCGGCCAGCTGCGCGTCGCGGTACGACTCCTTGTAGAGCCGCCCGTCGGTCGAGACCTCCTGCAGCTCGAACCGCTCCATCGTAATGGCGTCGAACGGGCAACGCTTGACGCACAGCGCGCAGCGGATGCAGCGCTCCTCGTCGAGGATCATCGCGGCCCCGTCCTGCCAGCCGTAGGCCTCGTCGAGCTCGGTGAGGAGGCCCTCGGACTTGAGCTGGTTGATGTCGACCATGTGGATGACGCCCTCGGGGCAGACATCGGCGCAGGCGCCGCAGAGAACGCACCGGAACGGGTCGAACCAGATGTTGTAGTTGCACATCAGGCAGCGGGTCGACTCGGCGACCGCACCGGTCGCGTCGTAGCCCTGCTCGACCTGGGTCGTGAAGTTGACGTCAGGATCCGTCGACGGCATCCGGTCCACGAGCGGGGTCATCGGGATGTGCTGGCGCGGCAGGACGTCGTAGAACTCGGGCATCTCGAAGGTCCACGAGCTCGTCATCTTCACGTTCGCGGCGACGGTCACGTCCGTGCGGCCGGCGAGGTAGCGATCGATGGCGTAGGCGGCCTTCTTGCCGTGGCCGGCGGCCTCGATGAGGGTCGTGGGCCCGGTGACGAAGTCGCCGCAGGCGAACACGCCGCGGACGTTCGTGGCGTAGGTTGCCGGATCGACCTTGACGCGGCCGCGGTTGACCTCGAAGTCCGCCTCGACCGGCAGGAACGTCAGGTCCGCGGCCTGCGACACCGCCGGGATGACGGTGTCGGCCTTGATCACGAACTCCGAGCCGGGGATCGGCACCGGAGAGCGGCGGCCCGAGGCGTCCGGCTCGCCGAGCTTGTTGCGGATGAACTTCACGCCGGTGACATGACCGTTCTCGCCGAGAACCTCGACCGGGCTCGCGAGGAACTCCATCCGAACGCCCTCGCGCTCCGTCTCGCCCAGCTCCTCCTCGTCCACGACGAGCTCTGACCGCGTCCTGCGGTAGACGATCGCGACGTTCTCGGCGCCGTGGCGGAGCGATGTCCGCGAGCAGTCCATCGCCGTGTAGCCACCGCCGATCACGACGACGTCCTTGCCGACCTCGATCGGCTCGCCGAGGTTGGCCTTCTTCATGAAGTCGACGCCGTACTGGACGCCATCGAGCTCCGCGCCGGGGACGTCGAGGGCAACCGCGTTCATCGCCCCGGCCGTGATGGCCACCGCGTCGTGGGTCCGCTGGAGGTCGTCGAAGGCGATGTCGACGCCGATGTTGCTGTTGTAGTGGAACGTCACCCCGAGGCGCTCCACGAGGCGGACGTCCATCTCGATGGCCTCGCGCGGGAGGCGGAACGCCGGGACGCCGATGAGCATTGTCCCGCCGGCGAACGGCAGCGAGTCGTAGACGTCGACCCCGTAGCCCTTCATCGCCAGCTCGCGGGCCACCGAGATCCCGGCCGGGCCGGCGCCCACCACCGCGACGCTCTCGGCGCGGCGCTCGATGTGGGGCATGACGTCGGGGATGCCGGAGGCCTCGTGCCACTCCACCAGGAAGCGCTTCATCGCGCGGATGGCGAGCGGGCGGTCGATGTCGCCGCGGCGGCACGCCCGCTCACACGGCGCCGAGCAGACGTACGAGCACATCGCGGCCACGGGGTTCGGCTCGCGAGAGAGGATGTAGCCCTCTTCGAAGCGGCCCTCGGCGGCGAGGTTGAGGTACCCGCGGCAGTTCGTGCCGACCGGGCAGGCCTCCTGGCACTCGATGTTGCACTGGAGCCAGGAAGCGTCGACCGGCTGGACGAGGAACTCCTGGCGGACGTCGAGGGTCAAGGCGAGGCTGAACCTCTCTGCGCAGTGCGGACGGTCGACTCGAGCAGGGCCGGAGGATCCGGGATCGGCCCGCACGATCAATCTACCATCCGCACCCCTCGCACGCTGGGCGGCGGCCTCGCGGAGGCGCCGCCAGCGATTTGACTCGGGCATGGGGCGCAGCTACGCTCGGCCACGGCGACGGCGCCCCGGGAGGCGCTGGACAGCGAGGACCTGACCCCGCGTGAGCGTGACCGAGCTGGCCTTCATGGCCCTGGGGCTCCTCCTCGGCGCCGCCGCTGGCGCCGCCATCATCGTGTTCCTCGGGACCCGGCTTCCGCGCCGCGAGATCCGGGTCACGGTGACCCGGGATGCACTCCCCCGCCGTTCGGAAACGCTGTCCCAGGACGCCTTCGTGACGAGTCCCGGCGAGCCCGCGAGAGGCGGTCCCGGCGACCGTCGAGGGAGCGACCGAGCCAACGCACCTGAGGTCTCGGCGACCCCACGCGCCGCACCCGCGCCCGCCGTCGCCGTCCCCATCGCGCCGGCGGTCGGCGCCGACCCCAACCGGTCCCGAGATCGAACGATCGTTCCAATCGGACCGGGCTGGTCGGTCTCGGGAGCCAGCCCATCACGCCCGCAGCGGCCGCGCATCTCGACGACGGTCCCGATCGGGCAGGCGGCAACGTCCGTGCTGGCGCCGATCACGAGCTCGGTCGCGATCGAGGTCGACGCCGACCGGGAGTTGGAGCAGGAACGCCACCGGCGCGCCTGGGGCTCGGCGCTGGAGCGGATGCTGCGAGGCGAGCATCGGGCGATGGCCGAGGTCCTCGACCGCGTCGCGGGGCCCGATAGCCAGCACCGGCGCGAGTGGGAGCTCCTGCTCGGCGGGCTGGTCGAGGCGATGGCCGAGGTTGCTGTCCGCGAATCCGTCATCGACTTCCCGATGGGCACCGCCTTCTGGGACAGCTTCACCGTCGAGCAGTGCCGGCGCGTCGTCGGCGCGCTCGGGTCGATGGGCTACGCCTACGACGGTCGCGTCGGCTGGGTCGACAATCGGGTGCCTGCCTACCGGGATCTCGCGATGGCGCTCGCGGATGTCGGCATCGACCCGCGGCGAATCCGGGCCTGGCCGAGCTCGGCAGACATCGCGGGGTTGTTCGTTGGAGCCCGGGCCGCGCCCGAGGAGCTCCTCGCGGCCGCCGGACCGGCCTACGACGTGTCCGACATGCGGGAGCTGGTCGGTCCCCGCGCGGACGAGCTCCAGGACCTGTGGCTGGCGTGGGACGCCGTGCGGCCCGCGCTCCTCGAGGAGCACCGCAGCCCCACCTGACCGGAGCGGATCACGCGTCGGCCGACGCGCCCTCCTCGGCAACTTCGCCCGGCTCCGGCGACTCGTCGTCCTCGTCGATCACGATGACATGGAAGCCGTCGGCGGCCTCCACGCCGATCCGCTTCCCGAGCTCGCCGGACCATTCCCTGATCCAGCCCTCGACCCGCCCGAAGTCCTTGAGCTGGCTCTCGTGGCAGCGCAGGGCATCGATCTTGCGGACGACCGTTGCCGTCGTGTCGACGTAGGCGTTCGGCTTCTCGGTCCAGAAGAGATAGAGGCGGCGAACGCGCTGAGCGGCCAGGCCGCCGCGGGCCAGCGACGGAAAGGCCATCGGATTGCGTGCCGCCGGGTAGACCGCGTCCACGGCCGCGAAGCCAGCCGCGCGATGGTCCGTGTGGTTCACGCCGCTGTCGCGGTAGAACAGCGTCTCGGGGTCGGTCGCGAGCACCGCGTCCGGGCGGAAGGTTCGAATCTCGCGCACGAGATGCTCCCGCAGGATCAGGTCGTTGACGAGCGCGCCGTCGGGCATGTGGAGGAAGGTGACGCCGGCGTAGCCGACGACCTCCGCCGCGGCGCGCTGCTCGCGCTCCCGGACCGCCGCCAGCTCGAGCGGGTCCATGAACGGGTCCTCGCCACCCTGGTCGCCGCTCGTGCAGCAGACGAGCCAGCCCTCGGAGCCCGCGTCGATCCAGCGCGCGGCCGTGGCCGCCGGACCGAAATCGGCATCGTCAGGGTGGGCCGCGATGACCATGAACCTGCCGGGTCGCCAGTCGTGTGGCGCCTCGGCGGGCGCCTCCGTCACGGACTCCTCGGTCATCCAGCGGCGCGGGCGGCCCGCTCCTCGCCCAGGGCCTCGAGGACGTCGGCCGCGTGGCCGTCTGCCTTGACCTTCGGCCAGACGCGGGCGATCCGCCCGTCAGGGTCGATCAGAAAGGTCGAGCGGAGGATGCCCATGTAGGTCCTGCCCATCGCGGTCTTCTCGCCCCACGCGCCATAGCGATCGATGACCTCGCGGTCGGGATCGGAGAGGAGCGTGAACGGCAGGTCGAACTTCTCGCGGAAGCGCTGGTGGCTCGCGGCGCTGTCCTTGCTGACGCCCCAGACGTCGGCATCGGTCGCGGCGTACTCGGTGTCGAGATCGCGGAACTGGCAGGCCTCGGTGTTGCAGCCGGGCGTGTCGTCCTTCGGGTAGAAGTACAGGACGGTCCAGCGACCGCGCTGCGCGGCGAGGTCGTGGACGGTGCCGGTCTCGTCGGGCAGGACGACGACCGGTGCGACCGCACCGACCGCGGGCATGGTCGGGATCTCGGCGGTCATGGCCGGAATGTAGCAGGGGTCTCGATCACGAGGAGCCGGCCGAACTCGAGCGAGACAGCCGCGTTCTCGTCGACCTTGACGTTCGAAATTCCCCGCGTCCGCCCGAGGAGCAGCGGTTCGCCGGAGAGCGGGTAGCGGAGCCCACGGGTCGTCACGCCGATGGCGGTCTCGCCGATCGGGACGAGGGAGACGAGATCGCCGATGCGCCCCGTCAGCCCGCGCTCCACGGGCGTGCCGGGCACCGCTGCGGAGACGGGCGCGGGCGCCACCAGCAGCGAGATCCGCGCCGCGCGCTCGTCGTACAGGCAGGCGGATCGCGCCTCCAGGGCGGGATGGGCCAGCAGGCCGACGTTCGCGAGGGCGTGGTCGACGCGCGGGCCGCCGAGCGCGCCGAGCATGACGATCTCGGTGGCACCGGCATCGATCGCTGCCGCAAGCGCGAGCTCCGAATCCGATTCGTCCTTCGCGGCCGGCGCGCGGCTGATCGCGATGCCGGCAGCCGCCAGGCCCTCAAGCTCGGCCGCCCCGATCGAATCGCCGTCGCCGACCCAGCGATCGACGCGCAGGCCCAATGGCGCCGCGTGGCGCGCCCCGGCATCCGCGGCCACGACGAGGGTCACTCCCGCATCCCACCCGGGCCAGGCCGCGTCGAGGGCCGCGCGCTCCGGGACCGAGCCATCGGCGAGGACGATCGCCTTCGTGCGGTCAGGCGGCATCGCTGGCCACGCCACTGGGGCGGAGGAGGTCGTCCACGAAATCGGCGACGAGGGGATAGACCGCGCTCGCGCCGGCCTCGAGCATCGCCTCGCGAAGCCCGATCGACGACTCGATCCCGATCCCGATGGCCCCGACCGCCCGCGCCATCCGCATGTCGTCGGGGACGTCGCCGACGTAGCGAGCCGTCGCGATCCGCTCCGCGCGGTCGAGCTCGGCGAGGACCCGGAGCAGCGGATCGGGATGCGGCTTCGACGCGATGTCGTCCGTGCCGAAGACCCGGGCCGGGATGAGGTGCGCGATCCCGAAGCACTCAAGCTGGCCCGTGACCACGTCGCCGTCGCCAGCGGTCACGAGACCCAGGACGAACCCGGCCTCGACCAGGCGCTCGAGCGACGCTTGGACCCGCGGGAGGAGGCCCGCCTCCGCTGCTTCGATGTACAGCGCGAGCCACCGCCGGCCGGCGTCATCGAGGGCGGCATCCGGGACTCCCAGGCGCTGGTACATCAGCCGCCAGTCCGGGACGTAGGCCGCGCGGTAGCGGTCGTCATCGAACGGCAGGCCGAGCTCCTCGAGGACGATCCGGTTGGCCTCGTAGATCGCGGGCAGCGAGTCGCACAGTGTGCCGTCCCAGTCGAACACGATCGCGTCCATGGAGCCGATGCTACCGCCCCGATCGACACCATCCCCGATGCTATCCTCGCCGCCGTGCCCACAGCCCTCGAGCACCCAGCCGTCCAGCGGGTGCTGGACGTCGCCGCCAGGAAGGGCGTGACCCTCGAGGTCACCGCGTTCCCGGAGACCACCCACACCGCGGCCGACGCTGCCCGGGTCGTTGGCGCCGAGATCGGCCAGATCGTCAAGTCGCTGGTCTTCGTCGTCTCGAACGACGACGGCGACCTGGAGCCGATCGTGTGCCTCGTCTCCGGTGCCGATCGGGTCGACCTGGAGCGGCTGGCCGCGGTCGTCGGACGCCGCGACGTTCGGCGCTCCACCGCCCGCGAGGCGGACGAGCTGACCGGCTTCACGATCGGCGGGATCCCGCCGTTCGGCCACGAGCGGCGAACCCGCGTGATCATGGATCCCGCGCTGACGTCCTACGAGACCGTGTGGGCCGCGGCGGGCCTGCCCACGGCCGTCTTCCCGGTCGCGCCGGGGATTCTCCGGATGCTGGCCGACGCGCACGTTGCCCCGATCGCCGAGGAGCCGCCGGTCCAGCAGGTCTTGTAGGTGGCCGCGGAGCCGCACGACGCGACGATCGCGTATCCGGGCGGCCTGCGCGCCCGATGGCGCTGGGGCGGGACCGGGCAGGCCCGCGAGGTCTTCGCCCTCTCCGAGGCCGGCGGCAGCCTGGTCGACCTGGGTCCGGAGGCGTCCGACGAACCTGATGCGCTGTGTCGCGCCGAGCTCCGGGTCGATGGACCGGCGGGCGCCTGGTCCGTCCGCCTCGCGTCGAAGATCAACGACGAGCCGGCGGCGCAGCTCTGGGACACCGCGGGCCAGCTCGTCGTGAAGTACGGGTTCCACACGTTCGGGCTGGATGCGCGGACCGGGGCGCGACAGTGGAGCCACCGGTCGGCGACCCCGATCCTGGCGGTCTTCGGGTCCTCGCGGCTCCGGCACGTCGTGGTCCAGGCCGAGCTGGAGACGTTCGCCATCGAGGCCGACGGCACGGTCGCCTGGCGCATCGCGCATTCCGACGTCGTCACCGAAGCCTCGATGGTCGGCGGGCGCCTGGTGCTGACCGGCTACGGCGGGGGCGTGAATGCCCTTGATCCGGCCACGGGGCGATCGACGGGCTAGGTCGCGACCGGCGTTTGTGGATCAGGCGTGGACAAGCGCCCGCCGCCGCCCGAATCTGGTGGACAGGTGGGATTGACCGGGGCATGGGGCGGCCCCAATGTTGTCACCAGCCCGGAGGGGCCGAGCGACACTAACGGCTGCGATCGCATCAAGGCCCACGTGTTGGGTAGGTTCCTCCGGGCCCTTTGATTCCCGCCCTATGATCCGGGCGTGGGTCCCCTTCTCCTCGGTGCCGCAGGCGTGCTCGCCCTCGGCGTCGCCGCCGCGATCCTGCGCAGCTTCGGGCCGCGCTACCGCGTCGGTCGCCTGCTCGCGGTGGTCCCCCGGATCTCGATCGCCGAAGCGGTCGGGCTCGCCGAGGCCGGCCAACCCCGCTACGTCCGCATCGACGGTCGGATCGAAAGCGACGCGGAGTTCGAGGACGACGCCCATCGACCGCTCGTCCTGCGGCGGACGACGATCCAGTGGCGTCCGGCCCGCGACGGCGGCGCTCCTGCCGACGACGCCTGGCGGCCGGCCGCCGACCCGGTCGTCGACCTGGCGCCGTTCGTCATCCGCGAGGGCCTCGACGAGATCGACGTGGACGCAACCGCCCTCGGGGACGGACTGGTCGTGGTCCCGCGCATGTCGATCGGGAAGGTCGCAGACCTGGGCGCCCGCGCGCCCGAAGGGGTCACCGGCGAAGCCGAGGCCCGCCTGATCATCGAGCAGGTCTCGAGCGTCGAGCATGGGACGGTCCTTGGGGTCCCCCAGCGCGGCGAGGATGGGCGGGCCGTGATCGGCGCGGGGCTGGGTCGGCCGCTGATCCTGACGACCCTGGAGCGCGACGAGGCGATGCGCGTCCTCACCGGCGGCGCGGCGGGTCGCTCCCGGCTCGCGATCGCGTGTCTCGCGGGCGGCGCACTGCTTGTCACCGCGGCCGTGGCCTGGTGGCTTCTGGACTCGATCGTCGGCGGAGGCGTGGCGGCGGCCCTCGCGGCGTCGCCGGATCCCACGCTCCGGCCGGGCACGGACGTGCGCTCGGGCAGCGCGCCCGGGTTCGTCGGCAATCCAGGGCTCGCGATCCTCGGGGTCGTCGCCGTCGGGATCGGGAGCCTCGTCGCGACCCTGGCCTGGGTCCGGCTCACCGGAGGTCGAGGCCGGCGCTGACGGTCCGCACCGGGCTTTTCGGCCCGCGCAACGCGGCTGGTACTTTCGAACCATTGGCAAGAAATGTGGGGTACGAGAGCCTGACCGCCTACCTTCACGAATCTTCCGGGGCGAATGATTGGCGAAGCTCGACTTGCAGCACCCGCGCCCGCTCGACGCCACCCTGACCGTGACGCGCGCCGCCGAGGTCCTCGGCGTGCATGCGAACACGATCCGATCCTGGAGCGACGCCGGGCGGCTGCGGTACTACCGGATCAATCCGCGAGGCGATCGCCGCTACCGGCTGAGTGACCTCCAGCGGTTCCTGGCCAGCCTCGATGCGACCGGCCTCACGAGCCAGCCCGTTGCGGCCGACGAGCGGGCCAACGGCTCCCGTCGCCGAGGCGGCGCGGTCGTCCCGCTGGAGGAGCATCTCGAGATGCTCCAGCTGGTCGGCGAGCTGTCGGCCCTGAGCGGATCGGCCATCCGGGACGCGCTCGCGAATCCCGGGGCACCCCTCCTCACCGCGATTCGAACCATCCGCGAGACGCTCGGCGTCGTCCATGCCTCTGCCTGGCGCCTTGACGACCACCGGCTCACCCCGATCGCCCTGTCGGGGCCGCCCCACTCGGGGCTCGTCGCGCTGCCCGGGACGTTCGGCGTGCTGGGGGCCGCGCTCGCGGAGCCGTCTGCCGTTGTCGAGGCCGATCCCGGCGTCCACCCCTCGGCCACCAACCATCCAGGCCGCGAGGTCGCGTCGGCGATCCCGGGCGGGAGCGAGACCTGGGGCGTCCTGCTCCTCCTCCGGGAGACCGGCGACCCGCTGCCGGAGCCGGAGCGCGAGCTGATCCGGGTGTCGGCGACCGCCGTCGGCAACATCATCCGGGCGGCCAGCTCCGCAACCGAGGTCGCCCACCAGCTCCAGCGGGCAGACGCGCTGCGGCGCGTCACGAGCGACATCGGCAGCCGCCTGGACCTCGACGAGATCCTCGATCGCCTCGCTGACCATGCCGCAGTCCTGTTCTCGGCCGATCGCGTGGCGGCCTTCCTGTTCGAGGAGGATGGCGGGCGCCGCATGGCCGCCTCGCGCGGGCTTTCGCAGGCCTGGATCAACGCTGTCAGCGCGGTGGAGGGCGTCACCCTCGGGGCCGCGGCGATCGCCGCGAGACGGCCGCTTTTCTCCCTCCACTACGGCGAAGACCCGCGCGCCGGCGAGCTGCGCGCGGCCGTGATCCAGGAGGGCTTCGAAACCGCGTGCATCGCGCCGCTCCTCGACGGTGATCGGCCAGGCGCCCTCGGGATCCTCGGCGTCTACCACGACGAGCCGCACCTCTGGTCCGAGGACGAGCTCGACACCATGGCCGCCCTCGCGACCCAGGCGTCCGTCGCGATCAAGGCGGCCCGCAACTACGCTCAGCTCGCGACCTGGGCCGCCCAGCTCCAGTCGATCCAGGCCCTGGGGTCGCGGCTGAACCGGTTGACCAGCGTCCGCCAGATCGGCCAGGCCATCGCCACGGAGCTGCGCCAGCTGATCGATTACCACAACGTCCGCGTCTACCGCCTCTACGGCGAGGACCTGGAGCCCGTCGCGATGCAGGGTCGCGTCGGCGAGTACGAGGAGGAGACGACCGAGAGCCTGAAGCTCAAGTACGGCCAGGGCATCACCGGCTGGGTTGCCGAGCATCGCGAGGCCGTCCTCCTCGACGACGCCGCCAAGGAGCCCCGTGCCCAGACCATTGCCGGCACCGAGGACGACCTCGACGAATCGATGCTCCTGGCCCCGATGCTCTTCGAGGACGAGGTCATCGGCGTCCTCGTCCTGTCCAAGCTGGGGCTCCGCCAGTTCAAGGCGGACGACCTGCGGCTCCTCGAGATCTACGCGAGCTTCGCGGCGCAGGCCATGGCCAATGCCGACGCCACCGAGCGCCTTCGGGAGCAGTCCGAGGCGCTCGAGCAGAAGGTCCGGGGCCAGCGCGAGCTGCTCAAGATCACCGAGTCGATCCTGACGACCCTCGATCCCCCGGTCCTCCTCGGCACGATTGCCGATCGCCTCGGCGAGCTGATCGGCTCGGACAACGTCGCGATCGAGCTGGTCGACCAGGAGCAGGGGCGGCTCACGCCGGTCGTCGCGCGCGGGCTCGACGCGGAGTACTACCTCGAGCCCTGGCAGGCCGGCGAGACCGGCCTCGCCACCTGGGTCCTGGACCACAACGAACCGGTCAACATCGTCGACGAGTTCCACGACGAGCGGGTCCTCCAGCCGCCGTCCGGGCCGATCCACGGCAGCCTCGTCTGCGTGCCGCTCCGCGGCCGGGACGGCGCGATCGGCGTGGTGACGCTCGAGCGGATCGGGGAGGGCCGGACATTCAGCGAGGACGAGTTCGAGCTCATCCAGCTGTTCGCGGCGCAGGCGTCGATCGCCCTCCAGAACGCCGAGGTCCACCTGGCGGTCCGGCAGCGGGCGCAGACAGACGTCCTGACCGGGCTCCTCAACCACGGGACGTTCCGCCAGCAGCTCGACACGCTGATCGGAGCGGCCGAGCCGTTCAGCCTCGTCATGCTCGATCTCGACCACTTCAAGCCGGTCAACGACGGCATGGGTCACCAGGCCGGCGACCTGCTGCTCCGCCAGGTGGCCGACGCGATCGTCGCGGCAAGCCGCGACACCGACCGCGTCTACCGCTACGGCGGCGACGAGTTCGCGGTGCTCCTCCCGCGAACCAGGGGCGAGGAGGTCGGGCCGATCGCCGAGCGGGTCCGGGCGGCCGTGAAGAGCGTCGTGGGCCCGGGCTCGACGTGGAGCGGCAGGGCCCGCTCGCTCGAGGCATCGGCTGGGACCGCCTCGTTCCCGGCCGATGGCGCCGCGGCAGAGGAGGTTCTCCTCGCCGCCGACCGGGCCCTGTTCGTCGCGAAGCGCTCCGGTGGCGGGCGTGTCGCGAGCGCGGCCGAAGGCCAGGCCCTTGCCGGCGAGTTCAGCTTGCAGGTCCCAACCCCGATCGACCCGCTGGCCGAGATCGCCTGATCCGGGCAGGCCCGGTTGCCAGTGTGTTACCCGGACCGTCGCGGAGCGTTACTCCGGAGCGTCAGAGTGCGGCCATGACCAGACCGCCACGCGCCCGCGACCGCTCGCTCCTGGAGTCGCCCTGGCTTGCTGCCGGGCTCGTGCTCTTCGTCGTGGCGCTTGCCGCCGTCCTGGTGCTCCCCTCGCTGCTGGGCGGCCCCGGACCCGATGGCTCCGAGGATCCTGGCGCCGGCTCGGGCCAGCCATCCTCGGGACCAACCACCGGCCCCACGTTCGTTCGCCCCACCCCGAGTCCCCAGCCCACCTTCATCAGCTACGTCGTCAAGTCCGGCGACACCCTTGGCAGGATCGCGCGCGAGTTCGGGACGACCGCGTTCTCGATCAGCTGGTGGAACCGCATCAGCCACCCGAGCCTCGATCCCGAATCCGCCGCGTACGACCCGAACCGGCTCGACATCGGCTGGGTCCTCCAGATCCTGCCCGACTCCATCGTCGACGAGAACAATCCCCCGCCGGCGAGCGAGGATCCGAATCCCAGGCCCGCGCCGACATCGCGACCAGCGCCAACCCCGCCACCCGCGACCGCGCCGCCGTCCGCCGGACCGCAGCCGACGACGGAACCTGGCCCCGCGACGGTCGTCTCGCACGGGCCGCGGACGGCCTCGAACATCGCGCTGACGCTCGACATGGGCGGCCGCCTCGAGCCCGCGGTCGACATCGTCCGGTGGCTCATCGACCACGACGTGCACGCGACCCTCTTCCCGACGGGCAAATCGGGCACGCAGACGACGCAGGGCCTGGCGGCGATGCAGCTGGCCGCGACGCGGCCGGACCTGTTCGACTTCGCCAACCACTCCTGGGACCACCCCGACTTCCGAACCCTCACCCGCGCCCAGATGGCCGATCAGCTGCTCCAGACCCAGACGGCCCTGCGCCGGATCGTCGGCACGACGAAGCCGTGGTTCCGCCCGCCGGTCGGCGGCTTGAACGAAGAGGTTCGGGCCGGCGTGGGTGCGGCCGGCTGGAAGTACGTCGTGATGTGGGACATCGACACGATCGACTGGCGACCAGTGGACAACGGCGACGGCCCGGCCGGCCCGACGGCGGCGCAGATCGTCTCGAAGATCGCCACGAACGCCCGCGGTGGCTCGATCGTGCTGATGCACCTGGCTGGCTGGAACACGCTCGAGGCGCTGCCCGGAATCCTCCAGGCCTGCGAGAACCTCGGCCTCCAGCCCGTCACGCTGACGGAGATGCTCGGAAGCTAGCGGTCCCCTAGAGCCGTCCGGCGGCGATCACCCGCTGCAGGAACTGCCTGGTCCGCGGCTCCGTCGGCGCGGACAGGAGCTCCGCCGGCGGGCCGATCTCGAGGATGTGACCGCCGTCGAGGAACGCGATCCGGTCCGCCACGTCGCGCGCGAAGCCCATCTCGTGGGTCGCGATCAGCATCGTCATGCCGCCCTCGGCCAGCTCCCGCACCACGTCCAGGACCTCGGCGACGAGCTCCGGGTCCAGGGCGCTCGTGATCTCGTCGAGGAGCAGGAGCTGGGGCTGCATCGCCAGCGCCCGGACGATCGCGACACGTTGCTGCTGGCCGCCCGACAGCCGGTCCGGGAGCTCGCGCTGCTTGTCCTCCAGCCCGAAGCGCCGCAGCAGCTCGATCGCCGCCGCCTCGGCCTCCTCGCGCGGCCGCCCCAGCACCCGCCGCGGCGCGAGGGTCACGTTGTCGAGGACGCGGAGGTGCGGGAACAGGTTGGACGCCTGGAACACGATCCCGATGCCGCGCCGGAGACGGTCGACGTCGACCCCTCGGGCGGTGATGTCCTCGCCGCCGACCTCGATCCGGCCGGCGTTCACCGGCTCGAGCAGGTTCACGCAGCGGAGAAGCGTCGACTTGCCCGAGCCCGAGGCCCCGATCAGGCAGACGACCTCGTGCTGGGCCAGCTCCAGGTCGATCCCGTCCAGGACCACCAGGTGGCCAAAGGACTTTCGCAGGCCCTCGATCCTGAGGGCCGGGTGGGTCGCCTGGATGCCTGTCGCGGAGGAGCCGGCACCGAATGCTGACGCGACGCCGGAGCGGGGCGTGGAACCCGTGCTCATGTTGAACCAGGGCCGCCGCGCGCGACCGGGGCCCGGACCGGGCCGGCCCGCCCGCGTCGCTGCTCCCGCCGGACGAGCCAGTCGACGAACCTCGCCATCGGGATCGTCAGGGCCAGGAAGATCAGCGCCGTGACCACGTACGGCGTCGAGTTGAACGTCGCGGCCTGGCGGATCTGGGAGGCCCGGAAGACTTCCACGACGCCGAGCACGCTCACCAGCGCCGTGTCCTTCTGCAGGCCGATGAAGTCGTTGAGGAGCGGCGGGATGACGCGCCGGACCGCCTGCGGGACCACCACGAAGCGCATCGCCTGGAGCTGGCTCAGCCCCAGCGACCGGGCGGCGGCGGCCTGGCTCGGGTGGATCGAGTCGATGCCTGCCCGGTAGACCTCGGAGACGTAGGCCGAGTAGAGGAGGGTCAGCGCGACGAGGGCCCAGAAGAACTCGTCGGTCGGCAGGCCCTCGATACGCAGCGCCGGCACGCCGAAGCCGAGCATCGAGATCACGAGGATCCCGGGCAAAGCGCGGAACAGGTCGACGTAGGCGGTGGCGAGCAGCCGGATCGGGGCCAGGGCGGCGCCGGGCAGGCTCCGAAGCACGGCGATGACGAGGCCGAAGACCAGCACGAGGGCTTCGGCCAGGAGGAAGAGCTGCACGTTGATCCAGAAGCCCCGGATGATTCGGGGCCACGATTCGTCGAACGTCTCGGGATCGAAGAACGACTTCTGGACGCGCGGCCAGCCCTCCGAGGTGACGATCACCCAGCTGAGCAGCCCGAAGACGACGACCGTCGAGACGATCGCGACCAGGAACCCGCGGCGGTCATCCGGCGGCGGCAGCAACCGCGACCGGCGACCGACGGCGACGGGCGGGATCGAGCCAGAATCGGCGGGACCGGACCCGATCACGCCGCGTGGTTCGTCGTCGGCGCTAGGGCAGGAGCTCCGGGACGCTGTCGAAGGGCAGCCACTCGTCGGCGAGGACGTCGAGCGTGCCATCGACCTGCAGGGCCGTGATGGCCTGATCGACGCAGGCCGTCAGGGCATTGCCCTGCTCGAGCACGACGCTGAAGTGCTCGGGAGTGGCGCCGGCAGCCTCGCCGATCTGGCCGACGATCTTGCTGCCGTCGACCTGGACGTTGGTGATGAAGTCAGCGGTCGGCAGGTCGACGACGACGCCGTCGATCTGGCCGTTCTGCATCGCCTCCAGCGCGTCGTCCGTGGAGTTGTAGACGGCGGCGGCGGCGGTCGTCTCGATGACCTCCTCGATGGTGGCCAGGCTGGTCGTCCCGATCTGCGCACCGAGCTCCGCGCCCTTGAGGGCGGACAGCGTCGAGGCGTTGGCGAAGTCACCATCGGTCATCGTGACGACCGTCTGGTTGCCGAAGTAGTAGCCCGCCGACAGGTCCGCGTTCTCGGCCCTGTCCTCGGTGAAGGTCACCTGGCCCATGAAAAAGTCGTAGTCCTTGGGTCCCGGTGCGTACGACGCATTGAAGTCGGCTTCGACCCAGGTCACGGCATCGTTCGTGAAGCCGAGCTGGGAGGCGATCGCGTAGGCCATCGCGCTCTCGAAGCCCTTGCCCGTCGTCGGGTCACCCTGAGCGGGATCCCATGGCTCCGTGTTGCCGCCGTCGCGCGCCTCGTAGTAGGGCGGATAGGCGGGGTTCGACGTCCCGATGGTCAGCTTGCCGGCGCTCTTCGTCGCGAGCGCATCCGTGGCGCAGGCGTCCGCCGTCGGAGCGGCGGTGACGAGCGGGGTGGTCGGTCCGGACGTTGCCGAGCCGCCCGTGGGAGCCGAGCTGGCGCCTCCCGGGCCGCATGCGGCCGCGAACAGAGCCACGATGCCGAGCGTGACGAGACGAAGGCGCGCCATGGATCCTCCTCCTTGAACGGCGGAGTGTAGCGTCAGGCGCGGCGGATTCCGATTCGCGCTCCCGTGCCGGCGCCGAGCCGAGTGGTGGCGGAGCCGCTCGAGACGGCGATCGCGATGTTGCCCGAGGAATCCTCGTAGGCGAGGAGGTCGCCGGGCGACGCCTCACCGAACGTCCGGCGCCAGGTGAGCCGCTCCCAGCGGTCGCCGCGGCGGGCCCGGCCGTCCCCAGTCTCGGAGGCGGCAAGGGCGTTGAAGCCGCCGCGCGCTGCCGAGTAGTCCACGAGCAGGGCCGTTCCGGGCTCAACCGTCCCGAGCGCGGCCTCGAGGTCAGCGACCCCGCCGGCGAGCCGGAGATTGCCGAAGGAATCGACGTACACGACCCCGGTCGAGAGGCGTCCCTGCTGCGCCTCCGGCTCCGGCAGGTCGAGCCTGACCAAGCTCCGCGGATCGACCGCGGCGCCGACGTCCTCAAAAGGCTCGCCGATGGCGAGATGGGCCCCCATCGGCGAGAAGATATCTCGGCCGTGGAAGGTCGCGCTGGTGGCCGGGAGCATCCAGTCCCGGTTCTCGAGGAGGCGGGCCTCGGTGATCCCGCCGAGCCGCTCCGCCGCGGGCAGCAGCAGCCCGTTGTCCGGCCCGATCAGGATGTCGCCCCGAACCGTTCGGATCGCGATCGGCCGCCGGTCCGTGCCGACACCCGGGTCGACGACCCCGACGTGGACGCCGATCGGGAGCCACGGGATCGCCGCCCGCAGCAGGTAGGCCCCATCCGCGATCGCGAACTTCCGAACCGCATGCGAGATGTCCACGATCTGGGCGTCCCGCGCGATCCCGAGCATCACCCCGCGACAGATCGCCGCCGCCCCGTCATACCCAAAGTCCGTCAGGAACCCGATCACGGGCCGCAGCGGTCCAGAAACGGGCACACAGGCTGCCGAGTCAGGTGGCACCGTTCGATGCTAACCCCGAAGCGGCAGGGTTGAGTGGTCGGTCGGTTCGTCGTGAGGAGCGGTCGCGGCGCAGGCACTGACGACCGGGAATCGAAACGGCGCCCGGAGGAGGTCGGGCGCCGTTTCGGTTGCGCGAGCGGAGGGGAGGAGATCCTCGCTCGCTGGATGAGTTCGGGTGTCGGTCAGGGACTCGGGGGATCGATGACGTGGGTCGCGCCGCGGCGGGTTCCGCGACGATCGTGGATCGTCGTCCTGTTGCGGCCGTTGGCGCGAGGCGCGGCTGCCACGGCGGCAGACCGGAGCTCGGCGGCGTGCTGGATTCGGCGGTGGAGGACCCCTTCGATCTCGGTCAGATTCCAGTGGAAGCCCTCGCTGGGGAGTCCGTGGAGGAACGCGGTCAGATTGGCGGCTTCGCCGGTCTCGAGGCCTCTCGCGAGCAGGGCGCGGTAGGTCGCCTTGAGGCTCGCCCCGATCGACCCATCTCGCAACTCGCCCTGGCGCTGCATCGGCTCCGGCTCTCGCGTTGACCCGAGTCCCGGCCGGCGCATGCCGGTCGGTTCGGTGACTGGATGGTCGGTTCGGGGTAGTGCGGTGGCGATGACCCGTCGGTACCAGTGGGACCGGTACTTTCCCCGACGCCCGGCGCAGGGCCAACGGTCGCGGGCCTATCCTCCGCGCCGTGGACGAGGAGGAGCTGCTCGAGCGAGAGCCGTCGAAGCGCGACCGAACCGCGCGGCTGATGCGGGTGGCTCGGCTTCTCGAGGGCAACCCCGGGGGCATGCGCCCGAAGGACATCGCCGAGCGGCTCGGGATGTCGGTGCGCAACGTCTATCGCGACCTCAAGGCCCTCGAATCCGAGGTCGGGCTCCCGATCTGGGCCGCCGACGGCCGCTGGGGCGTCGACGCCGAGGCGTTCCTGCCGCCCCTCAAGCTGACCCTCCAGGAGGCCATGGCGGTCTTCCTCGGTGCCCGCCTGATGGTTCGCTACGCCGACAAGTACGACCCCGACCTGGCTTCGGCCTTCGAGAAACTCGCGGCAGCGCTGCCCGAGGCCCTCCGCGACCGGGTGGCGCGAAGCCTGGAGGTGCTGCAGGAAGCCCCACGCGACCCGACGTTCAACGACAACGTCCGGCAACTCACGCGGGCCTGGGCGGAGCATCGTGTCGTCGAGATCGACTACGAAGGGGCGGCATTCGAGGGCCGGGTGGGCGAGCGCTCCCGACGGACGGTCCGGCCGTTCCTCATCGAGCCGTCGCTCCAGACGCACGCCCTGTACCTGATCGGGTGGGACGAGGACCGGGATGCGATGCGTACGTTCAAGATCGAGCGCATCCGCGAGGTCCGGGTCCAGCCTCGGACGTTCGAGCCGCCGGAGGGTGGCAGCCTCGAGCGCGACCTGCGGCGGGGCTGGGACATCATCGCGGACCAGCCGCCCACGGAGGTCGTCCTGCGATTCTCGCCGGCGGTCGCGGACCGCGTCCTCGAGACCACCTGGCATCCCCTCCAGCAGACCGAGCGAACCGGCGACGGCGGGATCATCTGGCGGTCGACGGTCAGCGGCGTGATCGAGATCCGGCTCTGGATCCTGTCGTGGGGCGACGATGTCGAGGTCCTTGCGCCGCCGGAGCTGCGATCGCAGGTCGCTGCAATCCTTGCCAGGGCCGCGGAGCGGTACCCTCCGGGTTGATCGGGTGACGACCGAGGTGGTCTGGTGCGCTGCACCGGCGCAACGCGAAAGCCGCGGCGGGCCCCCGACCAGTACTTCGGTACTACTCCACAGGCGCGAGAGCGAGGTCGAGCATTCGGCGCATGACAGCAGCCCAACCCATGCGCGCACATCGGACGTCGAGATTCCTCGCGCGCCTGGTCCTTGCCTCCATGGTCCTTGCCGGTGTCGCGACGGTCGCCGGCCCGGTTGCCAATCCTGCGCCTGCCAGCGCGAGCACGGCGAGCTACATGGAAGGGCTGCTCGTGAAGTGGATCAACGACGCTCGCGCGGGCAAGGGTCTCCCCCGACTGACGGTGGGCGAGAAGCTCACGAACCTCGCAGGCGACCGGGCATCGCAGCTGGCTGCGGCCAACAAGCTCGGCCATCCGAGCTGCCTCGGCTGCCTGCTCAACAATCGAGACATCAGCTGGAGCACGTGCGGCGAAGTGGTGGCCGGGACGACCTACCCCTATGGCTACCAGGCCGCGCAGAGCCTCTTCCGGGCCTGGAAGGGCAGCTCAGGTCACTGGAGCATCCTGATGAGCCGCAGCTTCAAGCGCTTCGGGGTCGGCGTGGCCTACCGGAGCAGCAACCGCACCTCCTTCGCGGCGGCGGTCCTCGCGGGCTGACAAACGCGGGCGGCGTCGCGCGCTCCCTGCGCGACCCGCACCCGACGCTCCCGGAACTCGGCAGCGCTTCCCTATCCTGATCGCGTGGCGCGCCACCCCTTCGCCGCCGTCAACCTGATCAGCGACCCGATCCACGGCTACGTCGAGCTGACGAAGCGCCTGTCGCGTGCCGAGTCCGCCGCGGCGGGCCTGCCCGACGAGGACGCCGCCGAGGGCGACCTCCTCGACACGGCCTGGCTGCAGCGGCTCCGACGGATCAGCCAGCTCCAGAGCGCCCGGTGGGTCTTCCCGACCGCGGAGCACTCACGGTTCACGCACGGGCTTGGCGTGATGCACGAAGCCGGGCTCTGGGCCCGCGCTCTGCTGCCGTCGCTTCGAACCGTCCTCCCCGGGCTCGCGCCGCACGAGCACATGCCCTCGGAGGGGCTCGTCGTCGAGACGCTCCGGATCGCCGGGCTCCTGCACGACGTCGGGCACGGGCCGTTCGCGCACTTCTTCGACGATCGCGTGCTCGCGGCGTTTCCCGCTCCCGAGGACGCGCGGCGCGGTGCGGGCAAGAGCTTGTCCCACGAAGACCTCTCCCAGCTGATCATCGAGCGCGAGCTGGGCTCGATGATCCGGGCGTTGCGCCGCGCGCCGGGCGCCACCCCGGAGCACGACGCATTCGCGGACGACGAGGCCATCGACCCGCGCTGGGTTTCGTTCCTCGTCTCGAAGCCGGCCCTCGTGGACCCCTCGATGCCGGCCTGGGTCCGGGTCCTCCAGCCACTCCTCTCCGGGGTCTTCACGGTCGACAACCTCGACTACGTCCGGCGCGACGCGTTCTTCACGGGGGTGCGGGTCGGGATCGACGTGGAGCGGCTGCGGCGGTACGCCTTCATCTCCGAGCGCGGGCTGACGCTGTACGAGCCGGGCGTCGCGGCGCTGGAGGGGTTCCTCAACGCCCGCCTGCTCCTCCACCAGGCGGTCTACTTCCATCGCACCGTCCGGGCGATCGATCTCGACCTCGCGGAGGTCTTCCAGCCCGCGATTGCCGCCTTGTTCGGCGATGACTCGCCCGCGGCGCGGCTCGCCGACTACGTCGATCTCGACGAGTACGCCCTGCTGCACCAGGCGGCCCGCTGGGCCCGGGGCGAGGACGTCAGCGCCGATGGCCAATTGCCCGAGCCGGGCAGCGGGCGGGTGTCGCGCGCCGTCGCCGCTGGCTGGCACGGCATCCTCCTGCGCCGCCCCGGCTGGCGCTCGGAGGCGGAGATGCGCGCGTCCTACGAGGCGGGTGACGAGCCGGCGGGGCAGATCGCGGAGCTCGGGGCTGCCGATCCGGGCCGGGTCGCCATCGACCTCGCCCTGGTCGACGCCCGGCCCGACGGCGGGGGCCGGCTCGCGATCGAGGGCCGGGATGGACGGGCGATGGGGCTTGCGGAGGCGCTCGCCCGAGTGCCGGGATTCGCGCTCATCGGGCGCCGCTACCGGCGGGTGGAGGCGTAGTCCTGGAGGCCGGTCCTAGCGGGCGCCCCAGCCCCAGGTGATCCCGGCCTCGCCGAGCGGCGGCAGGACCAGCAGCGGATCGATCCGGGCGATCTGAAACGCCGGCAGCTTGTTCTTCTTCGCGATCTTCGGATCGAGCGCGAGCATCGACGTCTCGCTCGGGTTGAACAGCGCGTAGTGGAGGTGGCAGCCCGTCGCATTGCCGCTCGCGCCCTCCCAGCCGATGAGGTCGCCTGCCTCGACCGCGTCGCCCTTCTCGACCGTCGCCACGCCGAGGTGCGCGTAGATGCTCCGATAGCCGTTGCCATCGTCGATCACGACGGTGATCGCCTGCGTCCCCCAACCGTCCTCGGCCTCGAGCTTCGCTCGGAACGCGGTGAGATCGCCGACCCAGCCCATGAGCCCCTGCGTGCGCCGCCCTGCACCCAGGACCACGCCGTCGTGCGCTGCGGTGATCCGTGCCCCGCAAAACGACGCGATGTCGATCCCGTCGTGGAATGGCTTCCCGTCGAGGAGGAAGCTGGACGGCCTGCCCGAACCGAAGCCGTTGGTGAGGCGGGCGTTGTTGATCGGCCACTGATAGCCGTCCAAGAGCGGCCCCGGGATGGGTTCTTCCGCGCCCGGACCGTCGCCGTCGCTCGGTGCCGGGATGACGGCGACGCTGGGCGCGGGGCCGGGCACCCCATCACCATGCGGGCCGATCGACGCGGGAGCTGCGGTCGAGACGGCGGCTCGTGCACGCGTGGTCGCTGCAGGGGTGGCGCCGGTCGACGCGGCTCCGCCGGACGGACCGAGGATCCCGTCCCACGATTGCAGGACGATCGCGAGCAGCCCGATCGTGACAACCGAGATGATCGGGAGAATGCCCGGACGAGCGCGTCGCTCGAAGGATCCGACGGGTTGCCGAACGCGGTGGGCGTGCTCGAACCCGCGGCGCGAGCCGCGGTCGTGCTGGCGGCCGGCCCGCACTCCCGGCTAGCCCTTGGCCCGCATGCGGTTGTTCTTGGCGTCGTGGGTGAGCTCGACCAGCCCCAGGGCCTCGAGCAGCGGCGGCATGTACATCCCGAACCGCCCGCGATAGCCCTTGCGCAGCCCATACCAGCCGCTGACAGGGTTCGAGGCATCGCGTCCCCAGGCCTCGACGGTCCCGGGCTTGGCCTCCTTCTGCTCGTCGGCCGCGCCGAGATCCATCCAGTCGCCGTGGGCCTTGAGCATCGCGTGCAGGTCGTCGATGGCGCGCCGATCGTACTTCAGGGTCGTCGACCCGACCTGGCAGACGATCGCCGGTGGGTCGCCGGCCTCATCGAGGTACATCGTGTAGTCGCTCGTGTTCGGCGGGGTCTTCAGGACCCAGGGATCGGCCTTGGTGCCGCTGCCCGTTGCCATCGTCGTCTCCTCCTGCGTCACTCCCTGGTTGCCGCCGCGAGCGCCCCCGGACTCGGAATGGGCCGATCGTAGCCCACGAGACCGCTGCGTTACCCTTCCCCGGCGCGCGCCCGTAGCTCAGTGGACCAGAGCATGTGGCTTCGGACCACAGGGTCGGGGGTTCGAATCCCTCCGGGCGCGCCAGCTCCCTTGATGCACGTCCCCTGGATCGATCCGATCAGGCCGTCGCCGGCCTCCGTGGCCCGAGTCGGCCGTGCAGTACGAGGCCCGGCGCCGCCGCCGCGATGGCCAGGCCCGCGACGGCGATCGGCAGGGAGATGACCGCCAGTGAGACGCCGATCGCCGCGGGCGCGCCGAGGAGCGCCAGCGAGCGGAACGTGCCAGAGAGGGCAAGCGCGTCGCCGTGCTCCTGCTCGCCGGCAGCCAACGCGACAAGGGCGGGGGCGAGACCCGTGACGCAGCCGGCAGCGCCGCCGCCGAGGAGCAGCAGCGCCGCGTACGCGAACACCGTCTGGGGAGCGAGGGCGATGCCAGCCAGCGCCACCATCTCCGTGAATGCGCCTGCGCGGACGATCCGCGGAACGCGCGCGATCGGCGTCCGCCGCAGGACGAGGAGCATGGCCGCACCGGCGCCCTCGGAGAGCGTCACGAGCAGCCCGATGAGCGATGGGCCGAGGCCTGCGCCAACGAGGATCACCGGCACGTACGAGCCAATCATCGACCACCACACCCCGCCGACGATGTTGGCCCAGCAGGCCATGTCGACGCCGGGCAAGCGCATGAGGCGCATGGCGCCCCCGGACTGACGCCGGTCGTAGGGTGGGAAGGCATGCATCAGCGGCACCCCGACGAGGGTGATTGAAACAGCCAGCGCAGCGCCGGCCAGGGCGACCGGCAACCCGATCGTCGCGAGGGCGCCGGCAAGGACCGGCCCCGTCAGGGTTCCGGCATTCCCGGCGAGGTTGAGGTCGACCAGGCGCTTTACGGGCGACCCGCCCGATCGGAGCGCGTGCGTCTGGCTGGCGGTCCAGAAGAGGGCCCGCGAAGCGCCCATGCCAGCCTGGGCGACCACGAACCCCGGGAGCTCCGTGGTCACCAGCAACAGCCCGAGGCCCGCGAGCATGAAGCCGCCGGCGACGCCGATGAGCAGCCGGTCCGCGTACCGGCCGAGCAGCCACGGGAGGCCGAACCTCGTCGCCAGCTGCGAGCCTGCCGCGACGGCCACCAGGAACCCGATGGCGGCTGGCTCGTACCCCGCATCCAGCGCGACGAGGGGGATCGCGACGATGCCGATCCCGAGCGACAGCGCGAACCCGAACGCGACGACCAGCGCGATCGGCCGGTCGGAGCGCCGCGCCGGCGCGTCAGTCAGCTTCGGGGCGGACACCCCGCGATGCTACCGGCGCGCCGGCGGGAATCGAGGTCAGGCCGGGACGGCGACCTTCACGTCCTTCTCGATCGGGACGCCGACGAGGCTGCCGTACTCGGTCCAGGAGCCGTCGTAGTTGCGGACCCGGTCGAAGCCGAGCAGCTCATGGAGGACGAACCAGGTGTGGCTCGACCGCTCCCCGATCCGGCAGTAGGCAATCACGTCCTTGTCGGCCGTGATGCCCTTCGCGCCGTACAGCTCGCGGAGCTCGTCGACCGACTTGAAGGTGCCGTCTTCGTTGACCGCCTGGGCCCACGGGATGTTCGCGGCCCCTGGGACGTGGCCGCCGCGCTGCGCGCCCTCCTGGGGAAGTGCGGCGGGTGCGAGGAGCTCGCCGGAGAACTCGGCCGGGGAGCGGACGTCGACGAGCGCGCCGTCCGAATCGATCTGCTCCAGCACGTCGTCGCGGAACGCGCGGTGGCTGAAGTCGGGGTCGCCGAGGCGGATCCCGCTCGCCGGGTAGCTGACCGCGTCGGTCGAGCTCGGGCGGTTCTGGGCGACCCAGAGCTTGCGGCCGCCATCAAGGATCTTGACGTTCTTGATCCCGAACAGCTGGAGCTGCCAGTAGGCCCAGGCGGCGAACCAGTTGTTGTTGTCGCCGTACAGGACGACGGTCGTCTCGGGCCCGATCCCCGAGTGGCGCAGGAGCTGCTCCAGGTCCTCGCGGCTGACGATGTCGCGCCGGATTCCGTCCGAGAGCTGGCTCGTCCAGTTCCACCCGACCGCGCCCGGGATGTGGCCTTCGTCGTAGGCGGCCGTGTCGACGTCGACCTCGACGAACCGGATGGTCGGGTCGTCGATGTGCTGCTGGGCCCAGTCGGCATCGACCAGGACGTCCTTGGCGTAGGCGGTCATGTGCGTTCCTCCCCTGGTGATTCGGTTCGGCGGCGGCGCTGTGGGTGTGCTCATGGGTTGCAATCAGCCTCGTGCGCGAGTGAGCGCGAGGCGAGATCCCAGGTGGACGTCGACGGGAGTGCCTCGCGTGGACGGGAGTCGGCGAGGCCGGAGCCGGACGGGCTGAGCGTGTCCCTAGACGCGCCGTGACCCGGCCGCAGCCGACGCTCGCCGGCTACACGCGCAGGTCAGCATCGAGGTCGGGAGGTGCATCAGGCGGCGAATGCTAGGCGGCACTTGCGGATCCGTCCACAGGCACGGTCGGCTCGGGAATCAGGCGCCCGCGCCCTCGGGAAACCGCGGGCCGGTCTGGAGCGGGCCGGCCGGCGCCTCGCGCCAGATCCCGATCGGCGTCTGCTCGTCGGTCTGGCCCAGGGGGTTGTCGTCGAAGCTCCGCTCCAGCAACCGGACCCGGTCTTTCGGGAGGGTGCTGGCGACGCACCACGCCGGCGCGATGTCGTTGATGTCGCAGATCGCGATGTCAAAGCCGGTCCGGGCCTTGAGCTCCCGGCACGTGCCCGGCGGATCGGCGGGAGCCGGGATGCACATCTCGTAGAACTCGGCGATGCCCATCGTGTGCTCGGCATCCATCATCCGGGCGTTGAGGCCCGCGACGAGGTAGAACCAGCCCTTCTTCCCGAGCAGCCGCCCGATCAGGTGGGCGGGCAGCGCCGCCAGGATCCGCGGCAGCCCGCACAGCTCGATCGCGTACTGCATCGCGTACGGGCTCCTGAGGCCCGTGCCGTAGCTGGTCTTCAGGACTCGGTCGGACAGCAGCCGCGCGAACCACGTGGGGTGGATCGTCCGCCAGTCACGGGCTCGGCCCTGCATGATCGCCACGGCGGACTCCGACATGACGACCGTGTCGCCGGGTCGCAGAAATTCGCCGGCATGCTCGCGGATGATCCCGGCCATGTCATTGCCCGGCATGAGCACGGGAGTGCGAATGGGCACGCGCTCGAAGGTCCGGCCGTCCACCACCACGGTGCGCGGCGCCGGCCCGGGGTCGGTCATCGCGCCGATGGTACCGGGGGCGGCCTGTCAGCCCGGTGGTTGCCGCCTTGGACTGTCCGCGCCTACGCTCCCGGTCGCATGCAGGCCCACGCGAACGCGGCCCCCTTCCTGCGCCTGGCCGCCCTCGCCGCGGTCCTGGCGCTCGTCGGGCTGCTCGGCGTTCGGCCGTCGATCGACAACCAGGCGGGTGCACGCGCGATGGGCCCGCTGCCGGCCTGCCGTTACGACGACATCCTCACGTCGCCCCGCGGCTATGGCAACTGGTCCGAGACCCTGGTCGACACGATCCTTCGTGTTCCGAAGACCTACGCGCCTTCGGACCTCGTCTCGGTCTCGACCGCCGGCATCGCGGGCACCGGGAAGGTTCGGGCGGTGGTGATCGACGACCTTCGCGAGATGGCCGAGGCCGCGGCGCTCGCCGGTAACCCGATTGGCGTTCGGAGCGCGTATCGCTCCTACCAGACCCAGCAGACCGTCTTCAGCCAGTACGTGGCGAGGGACGGCTACAAGGTGGCACTCACGTACTCGGCCCGCCCCGGGCACTCCGAGCACCAGCTCGGTCTCGGGATCGATTTCCGCAGCGACCCACCGGTGGCGACGCTGAGCCAGTCCTGGGGCGCGACGCCAGCAGGCGCGTGGATGCGCCGCCACGCCTGGGAATACGGCTTCCTCATGAGCTATCCCAAGGGCAAGATGTCGCTCACCTGCTACTCGTACGAGCCCTGGCACTTCCGGTACGTCGGGAAGGCCCTGGCCGCGAAGGTCCACGCCTCGGGACTGACGCCGCGCCAGTACCTCTGGGCCAACTTCACGACCACGGTCGTGCCGAAGGTGACCCCGAAGCCCACCGCCAGGGCGACCCCGGTCGCCGTGGCGACCCCCAGGGCCTCGCCGACAGCCGTGCCGAGCCCGTCGATCGAAGCGACGGCCAGCCCAACCGCGGCGCCGGCGACGCTTGCGCCGCCGTCGGCACCGGCGACGCTGCCGCCGTCCGCTGCGCCGGCGCCAGCGCCACCGACACCTTCACCCACGGACCCGCCGGCGGCCCCGGGCGCCCTCGATCCATCGGCCGTCGCGTCCGTGGCGCTCGGCGGCGCCGCGCTGGCGCTCGGGACCATCGTCCTGGGCGGCGCCCTCCTCCTTCGCCGCCGTGGGCGGTCCGGACTAGGACTGTAGGGCCAGAGACACTCCAGGGGCCCGTTTCTATCGTGCCCCTGTAACGCGAGGTCGCTGCGTTCGCCGCTCGCCCCCGACGTCGCCCATCGGCGCGAGGGCCGTACATCCGGTGTCGGGCCACAGCCGACGCGGATCGCCGCCTCCGGAATGAGCCCAGACGAACCGGGAGGATCCTCAATGCGCCGTGCCCATCGATCGTGGCTGCCCTTCGTGGCCGCGGCCCTCACCGTCGTGGTGATGCTGCCCAGCTTCGCCGGATCGGCAGAGGCCGCGACAAGCAACTGGACGTCCAAGTGCGAGGTCCGCGTCCGAACGTCGCCGAGGATGTCGTCGTCGACCCTCCGAATCATCCAGGATGGCGTGGTCGTGAAGTCGACCGGGACCGTCAGCGGCGGCTCGTACCGCGCGGACTGCCCGAGTGGCGTGAGCGGCAGCACCTGGCTCAAGGTCGTCGCGATCAACGGCAAGAGCACCACGACGCTCTTCAATCGGAGCGCGGTCTACGTCGCCTCCAAGCTGTTCAAGGCCGGCCCCAACCCGACCCCGACGCCCAAGCCGACCGCGACCCCGACGCCCAAGCCCACGGCCGTCACCACCACGAGCTACCTCTCGAACTGCGAGGTCCGGCTGCGGTCCTCGGCGTCAACCTCCGCGGGCACGAAGGCGATCATCAACTCGGACGCCGTGGTCACCGCGTCCGGCAAGGTGAGCGGCACCTCGTGGTCCGCAGACTGCAAGACCAGCGTTTCCGGGAGTAGCTGGTACAAGATCACCGCCGTCGGCGGGAAGAGCGTCTCCTCCCTCTATGGGGTGAGCGCCGTGTACGCGGCGAGCGGACTGTTCCGATCGGTCACCACCACGTCCGGCGCCTACAAGGAAGGCATCGACGTCTCCCACTGGCAGGGCACGATCGATTGGCTCAGGGTCGCCAACGCCGGCAAGACCTTCGCGATCGCCAAGGCGACCGAGGGCGTCGGCTTCAAGGACGACCACTACGACCGAAACAGGGCCGGCGCGATGAGCAACGGCATGAAGTTCGGTGCCTACCACTTCGGCCGCCCCAAGAACAACCCGGTCCAGGAGGCCGACTGGTTCGTCTCCCAGATGGGCCTCCAGCGCGGGATGCTCATCCCGACCCTTGACATCGAGGTCACCGATGGTCGCGGCCCGACGGCCATGACCACCTGGACGAAGGCCTTCCTCCAGCGGGTCTACGAGCGGACCGGCGTCAAGCCGATGATCTACACGAGCCCCGCGTTCTGGCGGAACAACTTCAACGACACCCGCTGGTTCGCCGATAACGGCTACTCGGTCCTGTGGGTCGCCCACTGGGGCGTCTCGAGCCCGTCCGTAATGGCCGACAACTGGGGCGGCAAGTCGTGGACCTTCTGGCAGTACACCAGCAACGGGTCCGTGCCGGGCATCTCCGGGCGGGTCGACCTCAACCGCTACAAGTTCTCGAGCTTCGACCGCGTCACGTACTGACGGTCAACCCTCGATGCGCTGGCTTCGCGCCGTCCTGACCCGCAGCGGTGGCGAAGGACGGCGCAGCCGCTTTCGGAGTCCCGCACGGGCCGCCGGATGGAAGCGTGACGCGATCCGGCGAGCGGCGGGCACCCGAGGCGCATTGGCCGTGGTCGCGACAGGGGTCGACGTCGGGGCCGGCGAGGTGTCGGTCCGACGAACGACGATGCGGCCGCCGTTGGCATGGAGGATCCGGATGACCGATTCGACATCTCCTGGCTCGAACCGGCCGGCGAGCACGAAGTCCTCGATCGGGCTGTCGTAGCGCGTGGTTCCCAACGGACGTACGCCGACATCCCCCGGGACGACGGGGACGGAGGCTCGAACGGCCCGGAGCGCAGCACGCGCCCCGGCGAGCGCGCGGAAGCGCGCCCCGACCAGGATCATGGCCCGAGGTTCTCGCGTCGCGGTCGCCGCTGGCGTCACCACGAAGGCGAACATCCTTTCGGGTTCGTGGCAGGCGGCGCGTAGCATCGGGGCCGTGACGACGGTCGGGTCCGGGCAGGTCGGCAGCGTGGTGGCGGTGATTCCGGCCCACGACGAGGGTCCGCGCATCGGACGGGTCATCGCGGCCGCGAGCCGCCACCTCCCGGTCCTCGTCGTCGACGACGGCTCATCGGACGACACCGCGGCGGCGGCCGAGGCAGCGGGTGCGCACGTGGTTCGCCAGTCACCAAACCAGGGTAAGGGCTCGGCGCTCCGGGCCGGGTTTGCGGCCGCGCTGGCGGAGGGCGCCGAGGCCGTGTTGACCCTCGACGCCGATGGCCAGCACGATCCCTCGGAGATCCCGGCGTTCCTCGGGTTGTATGCCCGTCGCACCATCGGAAGGATGCCGACGGAGTTGATCATCGGTCGCCGGAGCTTCCGCCGGATGCCGCCGGTGCGCCGGGTCGCGAACTGGCTCGGAACGGTCACCCTGTCCGCGGCCGTGGGTCGCTGGGTCCACGACAACCAGTCGGGCTACCGCCTGATCGGTCGGCGGCTGATGACGGCGATGCTCGACAGTCGCGAATCCGGGTTTGCGTTCGAGGTCGAGATGATCGCCGTCTGCCTCCGCGAGGGCTGGCCGATTGGCTGGGTCCCGATCCGCACCATCTACGGCGACGAGACGAGCCACATCCGGCCGGGCCAGCATCTTCGCGAGTTCCTCGCGGTCACCGGCCGGGCGCGCCAGATCGCGCATTCGCCCGCCGAGGCGCCGAAACCCGAAGGCTGATCAGCTCCCGCCGGGTCAGACGGCGGGCGCGTGCTCCGGCGTCCTGTCGGGATCCATCGGCGTGGCGTCGTCGTCGACCTTGAGCTTGAGGTTCGGCAGGACCTCGCGCCGGAACGCCTCGATGAACTCGGCCTGGTTGCGCCCGACGTTGTGGAGGTGGATCTCGTCGAAGCCCATGTCGACGTAGCGCTGGACGTGCGCGCGGTGCTCGTCGAGGTCGGCGGAGATCAGGACGCGGTTCTTGAAGTCCTCGGGCCTGACGAGCTTGGCCATCGCCGCGAAGTCCTCGGGGTTCTTGATGTCCTGCTTCGGGAATGGCATCCCGCCGTTTGGCCATTCCTTCATCGCGTTCTCGAGGGCCTCCTCCGGCGTCCGGGCCCAGCTGAGGTGGAGCTGGAGGAGCTTCGGGACGGCGGACTTGCCGGCCTCGGCGCAGCCCTCGTCGCAGGCCATCCAGAGGAGCTTGATCTTCTCGTCGGCCGCGCCGACCGTGATCATCCCCTGGGCAAACCGGCCGGTCTTCTTGGCGTTGATCGGCCCCGACGTGGCGACATAGATCGGGACGGGGATGTCCGGGCGGGTGTAGAGCTTGGCGCTCTCGAGCTTGAAATGCTTGCCGCGATGCTTGACGACGCCGCCCTCGAAGAGCTTCGAGATGATCTCGATCGACTCGAACATCATCTCGGAGCGGACGTTCACCTCGGGCCACTCGAGGCCGAGGATGTGCTCGTTGAGGGCCTCGCCAGCGCCAAGGCCCAGCCAGAAGCGCCCGGGGTACATCGCCCCGAGCGTCGCCGCGGCGTGGGCAACCACCGCCGGATGCATCCGAAAGCCGGGGAATGTCACGGCCGTTCCGAACCGCAGCGACGTCCGCTGCCCGAGCGCGCCCATGAAGCTCCAGGCGTACGCGGCCTGGCCCTGCTGGGGGGTCCACGGGTGGAAGTGCTCCGAGACCATGAAGCCTGCCTCGAACCCGGCGTCCTCGGCCTGGGCACACCAATCGAGCAGCACTGTGGGGTGGAACTGCTCGAGCATCGCCGCGTAGCCGATCTTCGCCATGGCCGGAATGGTAGGCCCGGGCCGCGCGGGACCGCTGCAGCTCGCGCACGTCCGCCCCGGCCGAGGCGACGGCGTGGCACGATGCTCGCGATGGACCTCGAGGTGTTCCAGACGCCGGGGCTCGGCGACGCCTCTTACCTCATCGCAAGCGGCGGTGAGGCGGTCCTGGTCGACCCGCAGCGAGACGCGTGGCGGTTCCTGGAGGTCGCAACGGCGCGCGGCTGGCGCGTTCGCCACGTCCTCGAGACCCACGTCCACAACGACTACCTGTCCGGGGCCCTCGAGACGCAGGCCGCGACTGGCGCAGAAGTCGTCGCTCCGGGTCGAGGCCGCTACGAGTTCGAGCACCGGGCGGTCGACGAAGGGGACACGGTCGAGATCGGCGGGCTGCGCCTGTCGGCCTGGGCGACCCCGGGCCACACGCCGGAGCACCTCTCGTGGATCGTGACCTCCCTCGACAGTCCCGCGCCGATGAACGGCACCGGCAACGCCGGCGTGCTGGCCGCGTTCACGGGGGGCAGCCTCCTCGTCGGCACAGCGGGGCGAACCGACCTCCTGGGCCCGGCGCTGACCGACGCACTTACCTCGGACCAGCAGAAGAGCCTCCGGCGCCTCGGCGAGCTGCCCGACACGGCGCAGGTCCTGCCGACGCACGGCGCCGGCAGCTTCTGCAGTGCCGGCCCCGTGAGCGCGAACCGCGTCTCCACCATCGCGGCGGAACGGTTCGCGAACCCGACGTTCCGCCTCGCCGGCGACGACCCGGCGAGCTTCCGCGCAGAGGCGCTGGGGGGCCTCGGCCGCTACCCCGACTACTACCGGCACATGGCGCCGCTGAACCGCCGCGGCCCTCGCGTCCTGGGTCGCCTGTTCCTGCCCGACGCGCTGGATCCCGCGGGATTCGCCGCGAAGGCGGCGTCCGCGACGATCGTCGATGCCCGCGATCGCAACGCCTACGCGAACGGCCACATCCCCGGCTCGCTGAACATCGAGCTGGACAGCGGGTTCGCGGGCTACGTCGGCTGGCTGGTGCCATTCGCGGCGCCCGTGCTCTTCGTCCTGCCCGACGGGCCAGACGCCCTCGAGCAGGCGACGACCGAGTTGCTCCGCATCGGCTACGAGCGGGTCCACGGCTGGCTCGATGGCGGCCTCGAGGCCTGGACGGACGCGGGGCGGCCGACCGCCGGCTACGGGACCACGACGATGGAGGCCGTGCACGCCGCGCGCGAGGCGGGGACGGATAGTGGCGTCCTGCTCGACGTCCGGCAGGCCAACGAGTGGGCCGACGGCGTCGTGGACGGTTCGGAGCTGGTCTTCGTCGCGGACCTCCCGGCGCAGCTGGATTCGCTCCCCCGCGACGAGCCCGTGACGGTCTTCTGCCGAACCGGCCACCGCGCCTCGATGGCCGCCAGCATCCTCGAGAACGCGGGCCGCGAGGTCGTGCTCGTCGGCAAGGGCGGGGCCAGCAGCTGGCCGGAGCCACTGGTGCCGTACGAGCCGACCGCGCCCCGCGCGGGGTGATCGCGCTCCGGAAACTCTACCACCCGGCCGTGGCGGGCCCCGCCCAACCGCCCGCCCCCCCCGCC
>JBKKDM010000163.1:0-10813 GCA_046707905.1 Candidatus Limnocylindrales bacterium | reverse complement strand
ACCCTCGGCCGCCTCGCCCGCGACCGCGCCGCCGGCTGCACCGATCGCGCCGCCGATCAGGGCACCCGGAGGGCCCCCGACCGCCATGCCGACCGCCGCGCCGCCGAGCGCACCCGCGCCGGCGCCCATGGCCTCGGTGCCGGACTCCTCGTTCTCGGGGGCTGTCTCGTCCTCGAGGGGCTTCTGATCGTCGTACGTCATTCGAGATTCCCTTTCCCTACATTCCCGTGGTGAACGCGGGTTGCGACTCCCGCCCACGCTGCTGCGCACGATGGGGCGGCGGCCCTCGCGCCGAGCACTCGACGGAGCCCCGGGACGTTACGAATCCGAGCCATCCGCGGCCCGTCCGCCGTCGTCCTTCGAGGTCTCGCCGACGCCCGAATCGCCCGTCGTCCAGCCGCCCTGGCCGGTGTCGCGCGCGCGACCCTCAAAGCCCTCGCCGCTCATGACCGTGTCCTGCCCGGGCGCGTTCCCTGGATCCGCGCTGTCGCCCTGCCAGCCGGAGGTCATCTGGCCGGCCATCGAGCCGGTCCCGCCGCCGGCGCCGATCGACCCGGTGGCAGCCTGGCCGACGCTGCTCGGCTCGTCCTCCGACGCCTCGCTGCCCTCCCAGCCCGATTGGCCGGACGGTGCCTGCGTACCCAGGCCCGACTGGTCGCGATCCGAGTCCGGCCCTGTCGCCGAGCCCGTGCCCGTGTCGGTCCCGGTCATGTCCATGTCGCGGTCTCGCTGCTCGGTCATGGCGCTCTCCTTGCGCTGCACGAATGTCGTTCCGACCAGTGCGCCAGGTGGCGCTTCGAGCGGACGATCGCTCGTTGGGCGTCGCACGTCGATTCGCTGGGCTGCGCACGACCTTGCGAATCCCCGCCACCTGACGGTATGCAGACCAGGAGTCGCGACTGTATGAGGCCCTCTTGAAGCCGCGCGGCGAGGACGGAGGCCGGCGCGCACCAGGTACCAGGACCCTCGCGCACCACCCACCGCGCGGAGCACCAGCTCGGCCACGTACCCCCGAGGCATAGGCCATATGGGGGATACCAAAGGTCCCGGTCCGATGGACAGTTGGCGTGTCGATCGCGGGCTGAGCGGAATCCGGGAGCCGCCCACCCGCAGCGCAGCGGCGCCAGCTTTGGAGGAGACCCGTGACCAATCGGGGGAAGGCGGACGCGCTCCGACGTGCCCTCCGAGTCTTCGGGTGGATTGTGCTCCCGCTCGGCGTGCTGTGGTCGCCTGTTGGCGCGCTGCTCGACGCACCGTCGATGGCCATCTCCGGCCTCCTCGCGGCGGCCTTCGGGGCGTGGCTGATCTTCGAATCCGGGCGCTCCAGGGGCCGCTCCGAAGCGGACCTCGCCCTGCGAGTCGCCACGGCCGGCCAGGTCACGGCCGTCCTCATCGTGATCGCCGAGCCGACGATCGGCTTCGCGGTCGCGGTCGGCTCGCTGATCCCGATCGTCCTCGCGCTGCCGTACGTCCGTCGCGAATCCCTCACGACCCTGATGGCCGTCAGCTCGGCGGTCGGGGCGTTCTCGCTGGCCGCGCCATCGATCATTCCGTGGGGCTCGACGTTCAGCGACCCGCTGGCCTTCGCGATCCCGAACGGGGCCGTCGTGGTCGTGTACGTGCTGTTCCAGCTTTTCCTGTGGAACGCCAGCACCCGCCTCACCGATACGGCGTCCGAGCTCCGCCACGTCATCGAGATGTCCCACGACCTCGCGGCCACGCTCGATCCCAAGGACGTCGGCCACGGCCTGGCGCGGCACATTGCCCAGGTCGCGCATGCCGACGCCTGTGTCCTCAGCACGTGGGATCGCGAGGGCGATCGGGTGGTCACGTTCGGCAGCCACCCGGAGGAGGCCCACGGGGATTTGGAGCCGGCCTACCAGCTCAAGGAGTACCCCGCGACGCGCCGCGTCCTGATCGATCGCCAGCCATACCTTCTCGGCGCCGACGATCCATCAGCGGATCAGGCCGAGGCCGAGTACCTCCGCGAGATCGGGCACAAGACCCTGGTGATGCTGCCGCTGATCGTCCGCGACGAGGCGATCGGGATCGTCGAGCTGTCGTCGACTCGCCCCAATGCGTTCACGGAGCGGGACGTGGAGCTGGCGCAGCTGCTTGTGCGCGAGGCGGCCGTCACGTTCGAGAACGCCCGCCTGACCGAGGAGCTGCGACAGCTCGCCTACCGCGACCCGCTGACCGGGCTCGCAAACCGCTCGCGCCTCCAGGATCGCGTCGACCACGCCCTCGCCCGCCTCCGGGGCCGCAGCCCGAACCGCGCCGCCGTGCTGTTCATCGACCTGGATCACTTCAAGCTCCTCAACGACCGCTTCGGCCACGCCAAGGGCGATCACGCGCTGCAGGTCATCGCCGAGCGGATCAAGGCCATCATCCGGCCCGGCGACACCGCCGGCCGTCTCGGCGGCGACGAGTTCGCGATCCTTCTCGAGGACGTGGAGTCGATCGAGGTCGTGCACGCCGTCTGCGAGCGGCTCCTCACCAGCCTCAGCCTGCCGATCGACCTCGGCGACGTCGCCCCGATCGTCGGCGCGAGCATCGGCTACGCGATGAGCGACCCCGATACGTCGAGCGAGGACCTGCTGCGCAAGGCCGACACGGCCATGTACGCGGCGAAGTCCGCCGGCCGCGGCCAGGTCGTCGCTTTCCGGCAGGAGCTGCTCGACAGCGCCTCCGCCCGGAGCGAGCTGGCGCACCTGCTGCGCGGCGCGGAGAGCCGCAACGAGCTGCAGCTCCACTTCCAGCCGGTCGTGAACCTCGACGACGGCAGCCCGGTCGGGCTCGAGGCCCTGGTCCGGTGGCAGCCCGACGGCCACCTCCTGCACCTGCCGGCGGACTTCATCGAGCTGGCCGAGGAAACCGGCGAGATCCTGCCGATCGGTCGCTGGGTGATCGCGGAAGGCTGCCGGCGCGTTCGCGCGTGGCAGACGCGCTACGACATGCCGGGCCTCCGGCTCTACGTGAACTTGTCCGCGCGCCAGTTCCGCGATCCGGGACTGGTGCCGATGATCGTCTCCGCGCTCGCTCGGACGGGACTCGAGGCGAGCAGCCTGACCCTCGAGATCACCGAGGGCACCCTGCTCACGCCGGGCTTCGAGACCGTCCAGCGGATTGGCGAGCTCCGCGCGCTCGGGCTGCAGCTGGCGATCGACGACTTCGGCACTGGCTACTCGTCCCTCGGCTACCTCCACGCCTTCCAGATCGACGAGCTCAAGATCGACCGCTCGTTCGTCCCGGGCGCCGATGGCGTGGGCGATGCCCACGTGCTCTCGCAGGCGATCGTCGAGCTCGGGCGGGCGCTCGGGCTCGACATGATCGCCGAGGGCATCGAGACCCGGGACCAGGCCGACTGGTTCCGAACGCTCGGCTGCCGCATGGGCCAGGGCTACCTGTTCGGGCGCCCGATGGCCGCCGACGACCTGGAGCGATACCTGCGCGAGGGCGACTTCGACGCGCACCGGCGGATCCGGGGCGCGGATGCGCCGGTCCCGCTGGGCGGCCGGCGCTTCTCGAAGGCCGGGATCACTGACGTGATCGGAGCGCGCAAGGCCGCGGGCTGATCTGATTCCGCGCCCGTAGGCCGAGCCCCGGCATCCTCGATCGATGTTCAACCCCACGACCTCGCGCTCCGCGGGCCTGTTCCGCCGTGCGCTCCTTGGCCTGGCCGCGAGCGGCCTCGCCCTCTCGATGGCCGCGTGTGGCCCCGGCACCACCGCCAGCAACCTCCCCGCCCTGTCGTCCGCGGCCATTCCGACGATGCCGCCGGACGACCTGGCGTCGGGCGCCGCGGCCTGCATCGATGCCGCGACGATGACGATCATCGACCAGCTTCGCGCCCCGGGCGCGGACGTCCCGGCGCTCCTCGCCGCGAACAAGGACGCCCTTGAGGCCGGGCTCGCCGAGCTCGACTCCGCCGATCCGGCCGTCATGGAATGGCGCGATGCGCTGCTCTCCGCCCTCGCCGACGACGACATGACGGCCGCGGCGGCGCAGGTCGCGCTGGTGGCCGCGAATCAGGTGGCGCTCACACCCTGCTGAGGCCTGGCCGGGACCCGGCCGGCAAGCGGACCTACAGCCAGTCGATCCGCCGCAGCACGAACACGCCCGCGATCGAGGCCACGATCGTCGCCGCCACGACAAGGTAGAAGCCCGGCCCGGCAGTCCCGGCGAGCGCGCCGGCGGCCTCGCTCATGCCGAAGATGCCGCCGACGGCCCCGATCCCCGCGATCACCACGGTGACGCCGGTGAGGCGCTTCATGATCCTCGAGAGGTTGTTGTTGATCGTCGAGAGGTAGATCTCGATGGATCCGGCCACGAGCTCGCGCAGGAGGTCCAGCTCTTCGTTGAGCCGGATGAGGTGGTCGTAGACGTCGCGGAAGAAGAAGACGTTCTCGGCGCTGATGAGCCTGAACTCGCGGCTCGTCAGCTGCGCGAAGACCTCGCGGGTGGGCGCCACGATGTGGCGCATCCGGATGAGCTCCCTCCGCAGGCGGAAGACGTCCTGGATCGTGGTCTTGTCTGGCTGCCCGAGCACCCGATCCTGGATGCTGTCGATCTCGTCCTCGAGGAGGTCGAAGACGGGGAAGTAGCCGTCGACGATGGCGTCCACGAGGGCCCAGAGGACGTGATCCGCGCCATGCTGGAGGAGAAGCCCGACGCCGCCCTTGAGCTGGTGCGCGGCCATCGGGTCCCAGTCGGCGGGATGGACCGACAGTACGAAGTCCGGACCCAGGACGAAGTCGACTTCGCGAGCCGAGACCTCGATCTTCCGATCGAGCACGAACGCCACGACGTGGATGACGTCGCCGACGAGCTCGACCTTGGCCCGCTCGTTCTTCTCGCTGATGTCCTCGACGACGAGGGGATGCAGCCCGAGCCGGCGACCGACTGCCGCGACCAGGTCGGGCGCGGGGTTCGCCAGGTCGATCCAGGTCCGGCTGCCCTTCGCGGCGACGAGCTTTCCAAGCTGGTCGACGTCCCTGGACTCGACCAGTTGCCCGCCCGACCAGCTCCGGATATGAATTGCCACGATCGCGATGCTACGCGACCCACCCACGCCTGAACACCGGTCCTTCATCGTCGCCTCATCAGAGAGCGCTAGCCTTCAGACCGTGCGGGTCCTGGTGGTCGAAGACGAGCCGAAGATGGCCGGGCTCCTTCGCCGCGGGCTGGTCGAGGAGGGCTACGCCGTCGACGTCGCCTCGAACGGCGGGGACGCGGTCTGGGCGGGGACGGAGAACCCGTACGACGCCATCGTGCTGGACGTCATGCTGCCCGACTTCGACGGCTTCGAAGTCTGCCGGCGCCTTCGGACCGCGGGCCGCTGGGCGCCGGTCCTGTTCCTCACGGCCCGCGACGCGGTGCCTGACCGTATCGCCGGCCTCGATAGTGGCGCCGACGACTACCTCACGAAGCCTTTCTCGTTTGGCGAGCTGTTCGCCCGCCTGCGGGCCCTGCTGCGGCGCGAGGTGGGCGAGCGCCCGGCCACCCTGGCTGCTGGAGGCCTGGTCCTCGACCCGGCCTCGCGCCGGGTCCGGCGCGGTGCGACCCGGATCGACCTCACCGCGAAGGAGTTCGCGCTGCTTGAGTACTTCCTCCGCCGCCACGGCGAGGTCCTGACCCGAACTCGGCTGATCGAGCACGTCTGGGACTTCGGGTACGACGGCGACTCGAACGTCGTCGACGTCTACGTTCGGTATCTCCGCCGCAAGATCGACCTGCCCTTCGGCACGGACACGATCGAGGCGGTCCGCGGTGTCGGCTACCGACTCCGGGATCCAGACTGATGATGTTGCCGATTCGCCTTCGCCTCGCCCTCGTCTGTGCTGCGCTCGTCGTCGCGCTCATCGTGGGCCTCGGCGCGGTCGTCTATGTCCGACTCGAGGCGGACCTGCTCCACGCAGTCGACGACGAGCTCCGGACGCGCGCCCAGGCGATCGTCGCCGAGGAATCCGACCTCACGCTCGAGGTCAGCCCGACCGATGTCGGCGACGTGTTTGCCCAACGGGTCCGGCGCGACGGCACGGTCATCGCCTCGTCGCCGGGGACCGAGGGGGATGCGCCGCTGCCGATTGGCGACCTCGCGAGGCTCGACGCGGAACGGGTGACGGAGGGCGAGGTGCAGACGCCGGAGGAGATCGTCCCCGTGCGGCTGCTGGCGCTGCCCGCGCCGGACGGCAGTGTCGTGATCACGGGCGTCACGATCGACGATCAGCGCGCCGCCCTGGCGACGCTTCTCGGGCAGCTGGGCCTCGCGCTACCGGTCGCCGCGGTCCTCGCCGCCGGCGTCGGCTGGCTTGTCGCCGCAGCAGCCCTGCGCCCGGTCGAGGCGATGCGGATCGAGGCCGAGGCGATCACAGCCTCGGAGCCGGAGCGGCGGCTTCCGGTGCCGGGCTCGCGCGACGAACTTGCCGCGCTCGGGACAAGCCTCAACCGGATGCTCGAGCGACTCCAGGAGGCTCTCGAGCGGGAGCGCCGATTCGTCGACGACGCCAGCCACGAGCTGCGGACGCCGCTCGCGAACCTGCGAGCAGAGCTCGACCTCGCCATCCGGCGATCGCGGACCCCGGAAGAGCTGCGTGCCGCCGTCCGTAGCGCGAGCGAGGAGACCGAACGCTTGAGCCGCCTCGCGGAGGACCTCCTCGTGCTCGCCCGTGCCGACGGCGGCCGCTTGCCCGTACGGCGCGAGCGGGTCGATGTAGGTGGCCTCGTCCGGCAGACCGTCGGCAGCTTCGAGGGCCGGGCAACGGAGCTCGGCGTGCGGCTGGTCTCGCTGGTTGGGGAGGCACAGGTCGCCGACGTCGACCGGAGCAGCGTGCGTCAGGCCATCGGCAACCTCATCGACAATGCGGTCCAGCACGCCCCTCGAGGCAGCATCGTGACGGTCTCCGTCGTCACGTCGTCCGCTGGCATCGCGATCAAGGTCGCCGACTCGGGCGAGGGCTTCCCAGCGGCGTTTCTGCCACGAGCATTCCTACCCTTCAGTCGGGCGGATGTGGCGCGCTCCCGGGCCGGCGGCGGCGCAGGGCTCGGCCTCGCGATCGTCGAGGCCGTCGCGTCCGCCCATGGCGGATCCGTGGAGGCTCGAAACCGCAAGGAAGGCGGCGCGGAGGTGATCGTCGTCCTGCCGGCGGAGAAGGCGGCCCCGAAGCCGGCTGGCTGATTCATCGTCTTCTCACCGCGAGCCCGACAGGCTGGCCTCCCACTCGAGACGAAGGAGGCCACGATGTACCAGATCAAGCCGCTGAGCCGGAGGTCCACGTCGGCCGGCGCCATCGTCGCTGCGATCGCCACCCTGGCGATCGCCTGCCAATCGACCACGCCGACCCCGCGACCGACGGGCGCCGTTCCGGCCGCCACTGGCGAGCCACCGGCAACCGCACTCGCGCCGACGTCCGCTGGTCCAGTGCCATCTTCCGGTCCGACCGCCACCGTGACGCCGGACCTGATCCCGCAACCACCACCGCCAGTCGGGCTCAACGTTGCACCCGAGAGCGCCCGTGTCGATCTCGCGATGCCGGTCTTCTCGAACCCGACCGAAATCACCAACCCGCTCTTTCCGGTGTCGTCCCAGGCGTCGGTGCTGATGCTCGGCCACGTTGACGGCCTGCCCTTTCGGACCGAGGTCACACTCCTGCCGGCCACGCGGATCCTCGAGTGGCAGGGCCAGCGCGTCGAGACGCTCATCTCCCAGTACAACGCGTTCCTCGATGGGCGGATCACCGAGATTGCGTTCGACTACTACGCCCAGGCCGACGATGGCTCGGTCTGGTATTTCGGTGAGGACGTCTACGACTTCGCTGACGGGAACATCAACTCGACAGAGGGCACCTGGCTGGCGGGCCGCGACGCCCCGGCGGCCATGATCATGCCGGGCACGCCGAAGGTCGGCGACGTCTACCGGCCGGAGAACGCGCCCGACTTCGTGTTCGAGGAGGTCACGGTCGTGGCCACCGACTTGACCCTGGATGGGCCGCTCGGCCCGATCGCGGGAGGCCTGGCGATCCTCGAGCTGCATTCCGATGGCAGCACCGAGGACAAGCTGTTCGCTCCCGGGTACGGCGAGTTTCTGACCGGGGGTGGCGGCGATCTGGAAGCGCTGGCCCTCGGCGTGCCGACCGACGCGGTCGGCGGGCCGATGCCCGCCGAGCTGTCGGCGCTGGGCGAGGGGGCGCTCCGGGTCTTCGACCACGCCGGTGCCGGCATGTGGGCCAAGGCGGCCACAGGCGTCGCCGCGGTCGAGACCGCGTGGTCCGGGCTGCCGAAGGACATCGTCCCCCTGCCGATCCGGCAGCTCCTCACTGACCAGATTGCTCACCTCGGGGACGCGGTCGGGGTCCACCGGGCCAGGGCTGCGCGGAATGCCGCCATCGAGGTCGCGCGCCTTGCATACGACGTGCAGCTTCGCTACCGGCCGGTACCGGAGATCGATCTCGCTCGCGCTGACCTGTGGGCGGCCCAGATCCTCGTTGACGCGGCGGCCGGCAACAGCGCCGGCGTCGCTGCCGATGTCTTCGCGCTCGACTACCTCCGCGATCGCCTCGCCGCACTCGACCCTGCAGTGGTGACCCGGATCAACATCCAGCTCGGTGCGATGCAGGGCGGCATCCTCGATGGCGACTCGGACGCGATCGTCGCGGCCGCCATCGACCTGCGGATCCTCCTCGCAGAGCTCCTTCCGGGAAGCTGAATGGAAGGCTGAGAGTGCGCCTGCCCCGCCTCCGCGTCATCATCTGGCGATGACGCGGGGCAGGCTCGAAGCCTTCAGCGACGCGGTGATCGCGATCGTGATGACGATCATGGTCCTCGAGCTCGTGCCGCCCCACGACCCGACGGTCGAGGCCGTGCTGGAGCTCTGGCCGATCTTCCTGGCCTACGTCCTGAGCTTCGCCCACCTCGCGATCTACTGGAACAACCACCACCACCTGCTCCAGGCGGCCAAGACGGTCAGCGGCCGGGTCCTCTGGACGAACATGCTCCTGCTGTTCTGGCTGTCCCTGGTGCCGTTCGCCACCGCGTGGATGGGTGAGACCGGCTTCGCGTCGCTGCCGACGGCGGTCTACGGGGTCGTCCTGCTGCTGTCCGCGTTCTCGTACGGCCTGCTCGTCTCCGCGCTCAGGGCCGCGCCGGGGCAGACGCCGACCCTCGCGGAGGCGCTCGGCAACGACCTGAAAGGCCGGATCTCGCCGATCCTCTATCTGGCGGCGGTCCCGATCGCGTTCTTCGTGCCGGCGATCTCGGTCGGGCTCTACGCGACGGTCGCGGCGATGTGGATCATCCCGGACCGCCGGATCGAGCGACGGATCGCCCCCTGAGCGACGGCCGGATGCGCCGCGCGATCGCCATCGGCGGCGCAGTGCTCGCCGGGCTCGCGCTTGGCGTGGCGGTCGACGTGCTGCGCGTCGGCGGGATGGATGCATGGCGCACGGCGCGGGGGCCGCACGTGACGGCTTCGACGCCGCCCTACGACGCGCGGGGTCGGCGGGTCGAGGTCGGCGACCTCGACGTCTACCTCGACTGCCGCGGGTCGGGCAGCCCGACGGTCATCCTCGAGGCCGGGTTCGGCAGCGGCGCCGCCGGGTGGGGCGAGACGATCGACGGGATCGCCGCATTCACTCGGGTGTGTGCGTGGGACCGACCCGGTCTCGGCCGGAGCGAGGCGGCCCCGATCCACAGTGCCGGTGAGACAGCCGAGCTGCTCTACGAGACACTGCTGCTCGCCGGAGAGCGGGGGCCGTACGTGGTCGTCGCCCACTCGTTCGGCGGCGTGTATGGGCGGCTGTTCGCCGAGCGGAGCCAGGCAGAGGGCCCGAACGGCAACGTCAGATCCTTCCTGATGCTCGACACGTACGAGCCCGACCTCGGGATCGACGAGGATCCGTGCCTGCCGGAGATGAACCGCTCGGACATCCGGCGCGTCCTGGACGAGACCGCGGCGATGCTCGCCGCCGGCGAGCGGCTCGACTGGGACCGGACGATGGCCGAGCTGGTCGAGGCCGGCGCCGTGGAGCAGCCCGCCATCCTCCTGACCGTCGATCCGCGCTCGCGTTGGGTGGATCCAGATCCCGCGATCGCCGAGCAACTGGTCGAGGCGTGGCGCCGGAACATGCGGGCCCGCTATCCGCACGGGACGTTTGAGGTCGCGGAGCGGTCCGGGCACATGATCCAGTGGGACCGGCCGGAGCTCGTCATCGCGCGGACGCGGGAGCTCGTGGAGCGGGTGCGCTCGCTGCCCGGCGGCTCTCCCGGCGCTTAGCGGAGCGCGTAGCCGAGCCGCGCAGCGGCACGCGCGAGCGGCAGGGACAGGCCCGGGTGGGTCAGCGGGAGATGGAGCGTGGGCTGCGACGCGATCGCCTGACGGGCGCGTTCGTACAGGGCCAGGTTCACCGAGCCGCCGGCCATCGACGAGCGGTACAGCAGCCCGGCGACCTCGGGGTAGGCACGGTAGATGGCTCTACTCCAGGCTTGCGCGGTCGTGCGGCGTCCGGTGGCGATGGCCTGGCTCGCGCCGGCACGGGTCGGCCAGAGCCGGGTGAGGTCGAGGGCCGCGACCGGCTCTGTCAGCTCGAAGCCGACCAGCCACGGCGCCTGTCGCCGCCGATCGACGAGGCGGGCGCCCTGGAACGCCTCCGCGATCGCGCCGACGGCGTCGAGCGCGACGTAGGTGACGGCTCGAACCGGGTCGTCGTGTGGCGGCGGCTCGTGGTGGTCGAACCGCCCGGTCGCCGTCGGCCCGTGGTGGCGGAGCTCGTCCCACGTGACCGGGTGCGGGCCGCCGGCGCGATAGACGCGCCAGCAC
>JBKKDM010000162.1:0-5654 GCA_046707905.1 Candidatus Limnocylindrales bacterium | reverse complement strand
GCTCGATCACCGTTCCCTCCTCGTCCTCGACCTCGGTGACCGTCACGGCCTCCGGGTCGTCGACGAGGGTCTTGGCGACGTACTCAACGAGCTCCTTGGCGCTCACTTGGAGCCCTCCTCGTCCGTGTTCTCGGGGGTCTCGGTGCTGTCGGCCGTTTCGGCGCTGTCCGCGCTCGCCTCGGCGTCGACGCTCTCGGCACCATCGGCGGCCTCCGGGGCCTCAGGGGCCTCCGCGGCCTCCTCGGTCGCGGCCGGTACCGGCTTCGCAGCCTTCGGCGCGGCGTCCGCCTGGTTGGCGGTCGCAGGCTTCGCGGTCTTCTCCACCTTGGGGTACTTCGGAGCGCTCTCCTTGGGGAGCACGCCCACGTTCCGGAACAGCCGAGCGACGGTGTCCGAGGGCAGCGCACCCTTGGCCATCCAGGCCTTGGCCTTCTCGGCGTCCACCTGGAACTCCACCGGGTCCTTCCGCGGGTCGTAGTGCCCGAGGGTCTCGATCGAGCGGCTGTCCCGCGCGTTCCGGGAATCGGCCACCACGACCCGATAGGCGGGCTGCTTCTTGGCGCCGACGCGTGTGAGTCGAATTCGAACGGCCATCCAATGCCTCCTGGGGTTGCTTGGGCTAGGGCTGGTTGACGGTGAGGACCATCCGCGACCGGGTGGCCGATGGGTCGATGGACAGGGAGACCCCGAAGGCCTCCAGGGGGTCGACGTACGGGGCGAACTCGGTCGCCCACTGCGAGGCGATCTCGGCCGGCAGGAAGCCCTGGGCCAGGTCGGCGGTCGCGCCGACCGCCGCGTACAGGGTCGTCCGGCTGTTGGCGAGCCCGCGCTGCGCGGCGAGCTTGAACGCGGCGTCGTCCGCGAGGCTGGAGCCGGCCTGGACAGCCAGCACCTCGGCCATCGCGCCGTCGCCGATCGTGAGGTAGATGACCCGCCCGCGAGCCGCGACCGAGAACGAGACGGGCGCGTCGAGCGCTCCCGTATCGACGCCCGGCACCGAGCCCGGCGGCACGAACGAACCGAGGTCGGTGACCGTGACGGTCATGACCTCCACGCCGGCAATCGTCTCGTTGGCCACGGTGATCCCCCCGCCCGACAGCCCCGCGAGCCCCAGCGCCGTCTTCACCGTCGCGAGCTTCTCGGCGGCCGTCGCATCGTCCCTGGCGACGAGGTACACGCTGGCCTGGATGCCCGGGTTCTCAGGCGTCGGGTTCTTCGCGGAGATGGCGATCGCGGCATCGTCGATCCAGCCGACGAGGCCCGCCGGGCCACCGACGCCGTCGAGCATCTGGAGCGGCGCCTGGAGGTCCGGGATCGCCCGGAGCTGGGCGAAGAGGTTCTGGAGCGAGACGCCGGTGCCCTGATCCTCGAAATAGAGCAGGGTGCCCGCGGGCGCCAGGGGGGCCGTCACGCTCGCGTGCGCGGCCGGGTTCGGCAGGAGGGACGGGCCACCGGACGCGGCGGGCAGGGGCGCCACGACGCCGTCGACGATGAGGGCGTCGTCCTCGGCTCGGAGGCCGAGGATGATCCAGTCCGGAATTCGCCCGGCTAGGGCCTCCATCCCGGGGATCGCGATGCCCGGGTCCGACGACGGCGCCGCCTGGCGGATTGCGTCACCGGCGATGAAGACGGTCGCGAGCTGCTCGCCGGTGAGCTGCCTGCGAGCGGCGGCGTAGGCCGCCGATCTGTCCATGCCCTTGCGGTCGGCCTTGGTGTCGATGGCCTCCTTGACGGACGCCGGGTCGCCGACGAGCCCGATCCGGCCGTCGATCACGCAGGCGAGCGAGCCGTCGGCGGCGGTGACCAGGTCGAGCCCTTTGTAGGTCTCATGGGTCGGCGTCTGTCCCTCGAAGGCGGTTTCGCAGGCGACGCCGTTGTTCGTCGTGGCGGAGACGAGGAGACGCGAGGCAGACCCTTCGCCCTCCGCGTCGGCCAGGGACTGGGCATCTCCGGAGATGAACAGCGGGCCGTTGAGCCAGGGCTTGATCTCGGTGGCGTAGTCGACGTCGCCCGCGGAGGCACCACTGACCAGCCGGCCGAAGGCCTCGTCGATCTTGGCATTCAGGGTTGACTGGTCCGCGAAGCCCGGGAAGTGGGCGAGGAGGTTGCCGAGCTTCTGGAGCTGGTCGCCGGGGAGGTCGAAGCGACCCTCCATGACCATCGCGGAGTCGGCGGGCACGTACTTGAGCGCCTCCGGCGAGGTTGGCCCGCCGAGCAGGAACACCGCTCCGGCGGTGATGACGAGCACGAGGGTCGCGACGCCCAGCCCGAGGGCCCAGCGCAGTCCGCTGCGGCTCGACCCGGCGGCCGGCGCCGACGCCGGGGCGGCGGACGCCGCCGCCGCAGGCGCCGAGTGAGGAGAGGATGCCGCGGCCGGTTCGGACGCTGCGGCGGCAGGTGTTGGCGAAGCCGCCGCGGCCTCGGTCAGCGGCGCGTCCGGCTGCTCGGACGGCGTCGTCGTTGGCGTCGCGTCCGGATCGGGTGTGTCGTAGGAGCGCGTCTGGTCGTCCGTCATGTCCCCCTCATCGTCGCCCCATCGGCAACCCGCCAAGCATGCCGCGTCCGCGGCCGCCGGCCATCTGCTTCATGACTCGCTGGATCTCCGTGAACTGCTTGACGAGCCGGTTCACGTCGGTCAGCGACGTCCCCGAGCCCGCGGCGATCCGCCGCCGGCGCGAGCCCGTGAGGACGCCCGGGTCGCGCCGTTCGTGGCGCGTCATCGAGCGGATGATCGCCTCCGTCCGACGCAGCTCGCCGCGATCGACCGCGTCCTGGGCGTCCTTGGCGATGCCGCCCATCCCCGGGATCATCCCGACCAGCTGACCGATCGGGCCCATCTTCTGGACCTGTTGGAGCTGGTCGAGGAAGTCCTCGAGCGTGAACTCGGCCTTCCGGAGCTTCTCCTCGAGCTTCTTCGCCTGGCCCTCGTCGAACGCCTCCTGGGTCCGCTCGACGAGCGTCAGGACGTCGCCCATCCCAAGGATCCGGCCGGCGAGCCGATCGGGGTGGAAGACCTCCAGCGCATCGGTCTTCTCGCCGGTCCCGAGGAACTTCACGCCCAGCCCTGTGACGGTCGCGATCGACAGGGCGGCGCCACCGCGGGCGTCGCCGTCGACCTTGGTCAGGATCAGGCCGGTGACCGGCACCGCCCCCGCGAACGCCTGCGCGACGCCAACGGCCTCCTGGCCGGTCATGGCGTCCACGACAAGGAGCGTCTCGATGGGGTGAACGGCCTTGTCGACCGCGGCGATCTCGGCCATGAGGGCCTCGTCGAGCGAGAGCCGACCGGCCGTGTCGAGGATGATCGTGTCGCGGGTCAGCCGTTTCGCGGTGTCGAGGGAGCCTTTCACGATGTCCAGGGTGGACGTGCCCGCCGGCGCGCGGTGGACGGGGATGTCCAGCGCCTTGCCGAGGGTCTCGAGCTGGTCCGCCGCGGCCGGTCGATATGGATCGGCGGCCACGAGCAGCGGTCGGCGGCCCTGCTTGACGACGTAGCGAGCGAGCTTGGCGGACGTGGTCGTCTTGCCCGAGCCCTGCAGCCCGACCAGCGAGATCACGGCAGGGTTGCCCTGGAGACGGAACTGTCGATCCCCCGCCCCGAGGAGCTCGACCAGCTCGTCGTGGACGATCTTCACGATCTGCTGGCCCGCGGTCAGGCTCCCGAGGATCTCCGTCCCCGCGGCCCGCTCGCGAATCCGCGCGACGACATCCTTGACGACCTTGAAGTTGACGTCGGCCTCGAGCAGTGCGAGCCGGATCTCGCGCGCGGCTACCTCGACGTCGGCCTCGCTGACGCGGCCGCGGCCGGTCAGGGTGCCGAGCGTCTTCCGCAGTCGATCGCTGAGGTTGTCGAACACGCGGTCGTGTTGCTCCGAACGTGAGGACCCGGTGAGGGATCGCGGCGACGTGCCGCGAGGCGGGCGCGCGGGTTCTGGCGCACCGGCGACCGGGAGTCTAGCCGATCAGTCCTTGACCGTGAACTTGATGCCCGTGACGGTCGTCCCGTTCCGGACCAGGAGCTGGAACTCACCGGTGGCGCCCACGGGGATCTCGAACCTCGAGAACATCGCCTTCTTGGTCTTGCCCGCCCCGATGAGCTCGATCGACTGGCTATGGCCGTCGCGACGCGGCTCCACGATCTTGCCGTTGGGCAGCCGGAGCGCGACGTTGTCGGCCGTGAACGGCAAGCCACCGCCGAAGCTCCCGCTGTACGTGGCGTCGTAGGTGACCGTTAGGGCGCGAAGGTTCTCGGTGAGCTGCTGCGACCAGTCGGGCAGGTCCCAGCGGATGAGCGCCCGCTTGAGGGTCAGCCGCAGGTCGCCGGCGGCGTTGGCGCCCTTCACCTCGAAGTCGATCGGCTCGAAGCTCACGGCCTCGCCGCCATCCGGCCCGAACGGGACCTTGGCGATGTGGTCCGGTTCGGCGCCGATCAAGAGGACGGCGTCGTCGGCCGAGGCGATCTCCTGGAGCTCGAACGTCAGCAGCGCGAGGGTCGTCTCGCCGGCGGGCGTGCTCGGGACGTGTGATTCGCCGGTGGGCTCGATCCGGTTGCCCGCCACGACCAGGAGCATCCGGGCGTCGAGCTCGGACGGCTCCGCGCCGGCGTTCTCGATCCGGAAGGAGATGTCGATGGTCCCGCCCCGGGCATCGAGGACCGTCGTGGCCCGATCCATGTGGAGCACGAGGCCCTCGTACCAGACGTCGAGGTCGAGCACGTAGACCGTCTCGACGGGCGTGGCCGCGGGGGCGCGGGTCGGCGTCGGGCCGACGGAGGCGGCCGGAGTCCCGCACGCGGCGAGCAGCACGACGGCCACCAGGGCCGCGGCGATCCGGAGGATCACGACGGGCCCTCGAAGAGCGCCTGGACGAAACCATCCGGGTCGAAGTCGACGAGGTCCTGCGGCCGCTCCCCCACCCCGACGAACCGGACCGGGACGCCGATCTCCTCCTCGATGGCGAAGACGATCCCGCCACGGGCCGTCGAATCGAGCTTCGTGAGGATGATGCCGGTGAGCCCCACGGACTCGTGGAACGCGGCGGCCTGGGCGAGCCCGTTCTGGCCCGTCGTCGCGTCGAGCACGAGGAGCGTCTCCGGCTGGGCGTCGGGCAGGCGCCGGTTGATCACGCGTCGGATCTTGGAGAGCTCGTCCATGAGGTTCGACTTGTTGTGGAGTCGCCCGGCTGTGTCGATCAGCACGATGTCCGCGCGCCGCGCGACCGCCGCATCGATCGCGTCGAAGACGACGGCGGCGGGATCGGCGCCCGGGGCGTGCGAGACGATCTCGACGCCGGCCCGCTCCGCCCAGATCCGGAGCTGATCGCTGGCCGCCGCCCGGAACGTGTCGGCAGCCGCCAGCACGACCTTCCGGCCGGCCGCTGCTTCTCGGGTCGCCAGCTTGCCGATCGTCGTCGTCTTGCCGGTCCCGTTGACGCCCACGATCAGGACGATCGCGGGCCGCGTCTCCTGGACGGACAGCCGCCAGCCGGCCCGGCGCGGCACCAGGAACGAGGTCAGCTCGCGTCGGACGGCGGCGGCGGCGCCATCGGGAGCGCCTCGCTCCTGGGCCTGCTCGACGACCTGCATCGCGAGGTCCGCGCCGACGTCGCCGGCGATCAGGCTCTCCTCGACTTCGTCCCACGTCGCGGGATCGATC